>JAFIEG010000001.1 GCA_020832665.1 Pararhodobacter sp.
CCCCTCTGGCCTGCGGCCATTCACCCCCCGGCGTATTTCAGGCAAGATGAAGGGGGGGCGGATTTTCAGGAGGGTGAGAATGGACTGGTTTGCGCCGGTCAATGCCTATTGCGAGCGCACGGGGCCTGAATACTGGGCCGAGCCGGTGAATGCGTTGAGCAATGCCGCCTTTCTGATCGCGGCGGCGGTGATGGCCTGGCGCCTGCGCGGGCAGGCGCTGCCGCTGGCCTGGGCGATGGTGGCGGTGCTGGCCGCGATCGGGGTGGGGAGTTTTCTGTTTCACACTCATGCCAACCGGCTGACCGGGCTGATGGATGTGCTGCCGATTCTGGCTTTCATCCTGCTCTACATCTTCGCCGCGACGCGTGATTATCTCGGCGCGCGGCCCTGGCTGGCCTTGCTGGCGGTGGCAGGGCTCTTTCCCTTTGCGGCGGCGCTGGTGCCGGTGTTTGCGATGGTGCCCGGGCTGGGCTCATCGGCAGGATATGCGCCGGTGCCGCTTTTGATTCTGCTTTATGCCGCGCTCTTGTGGCGGCGCGCGCCGGCTACTTCGCGCGGCATGGCGGTGGGGGCGGGGCTGTTGCTGGTGTCGCTGTTTTTCCGAAGCATCGATCAGGCGATTTGCGATGCCTTTGCGCTGGGCACGCATTTCATGTGGCACATCCTCAACGCCGTCATGCTGGGCTGGATGATCGAGGTCTACCGCCGGCAAATGGCCGGGCTCACCGTGGCTTGAACGGGGTGGGCGCGGTTTCCATGTTAGATTGAGAATGCGGGCAGAGCGGAGAACGACGACGAAAGGAGGGAGAGACCATGAACAAGAGCATTCTCGACCGTCCGCGCGCCGACGCTTCCACGCGGCTTGAGCGTTATCTGCAGATCGAACGCGGCAGCGGGCCGCACCCGGCGGTGCGCGTGTTGCACCGCAAGCGGCGCGACGAACGCCCGATGGCGCTGGTGCCGCGCAACCGCATCATGTGGCGGCGCAGCGTCTGAACCCGCCGAACGGCAAGAAAAAAAGGCGCGCAAGGCGCGCCTTTCACCATGTCCTTCGACATGTGCCCGATCTAACTGCGCACCAGCTTTTCATAGGCCGCTGCCACATCGCGCGTCAGCTGGCCGACCTGGAAGTGCCAGTCGCCGATCTGGCCCACCGGCGTGACCTCGGCAGCCGTGCCGGTCAGCCAGCATTGCTGGAAGCCGGCGAGTTCCTCGGGCATGATGTGGCGCTCATGCACGGTGATGCCCATGTCCTTGAGCATCTGGATGACTGTCTGCCTTGTAATGCCGTTGAGAATGGCATCGGGGATCGGCGTGTGCACCTCGCCATCCTTGACGAAAAAGACATTGGCCCCCGTCGCCTCGGCAACATAGCCGCGATAGTCGAAGAACAACGCATCCGAGCAGCCCTTTGCCTCGGCGGCGTGCTTGGACATGGTGCAGATCATGTAAAGCCCGGCGGCCTTGGCCGAGGTGGGAATGGTATCGGGTGAGGGCCGCTTCCACTTGGCGATGTCG
Source organism: Pararhodobacter sp. (assembly GCA_020832665.1). Classification (GTDB taxonomy): domain Bacteria; phylum Pseudomonadota; class Alphaproteobacteria; order Rhodobacterales; family Rhodobacteraceae; genus Pararhodobacter. The sequence goes on from JAFIEG010000001.1 coordinate 1,519, forward strand.
AGCTTGGCGCCTTGCATCTTGGCGTCGCCGTAATAGGCGCCCCATTCCCAGGCGGCGATGGCCAGCCGCACCGGGTTACGGCGCGAGGCCACGCCCATATCCTCTCCCGCGCCGCGCCATGCGACCGCACGCAGATAGGCTTCGTTCAGGTTGTTGGCCTTGAGCACCGCCGCCTTGGCCTCTTCGATCTGGTCGACCGACCAGGGGATGGGCATGTCCAGTTGCCGCCCCGATTCGAGCAGCCTTTTGGAATGTTCGCGGCTCTTGAATATCTTGCCGTTATAGCAGCGCTCGCCCTCGAACACCGACGAGGCGTAATGCAGCGCGTGGCTGAGCACATGGGTGGTGGCATCGCGCCAGGGCGCCAGTGCCCCGTCCATCCAGATGAACCCGTCGCGATTGTCGTATGCGGTCATTGATGCCCCCTGATACCCCGTGAGAGTTTCCGATTGTTGCGCCTGCCGGGCTAGGGTTCGACAGAAAGTTACGCCAAAACGCGAAACGGCTAGCAATTGATTCTTGGAAAGTCAACAAGACTGACATAAACTGAGCGCGAAAAATGCTCCGGTTCGGGCACAAGTGAACGGGTAATGCGACAGGCAGGCATGAGCGATGGCGCGGCAGGGGGCGAGAGCCTTCTTTTTCTGACCGATGAGCAGCTGCGCAAGGGAATCGAGGCGATGTTCTTCGCCTATCGCGGCTTTACCGCCGATCCTGACCGTATTCTGGCCGAGATGGATTATGGTCGCGCGCATCACCGGGCGCTACATTTCATCAATCGCAGCCCGGGGTTGACGGTGAATGCGCTGATGGCGGTTCTGGGGGTGACCAAACAGTCGCTCAACCGGGTGCTGCGCCGGCTTATCGCCGACGGGCTGGTGGAAAGCCGCGTTGGCCGGCGCGACCGGCGCGAGCGTCACCTGTATCTGACCGCCGACGGCGCCGAGCTGGAGCGGCGCCTTTCCGAGGCCCAGCGCGCGCGCATGCGCGCGGCTTATCGCGCCGCCGGGCCGCAGGCGGTCGCGGGGTTCCGGCAGGTGCTGGAAGCGATGATGGACGACCAGATTCGCGCGCAATACCAGGCCATGCGGGACACCCGGGCATGAGTGTGCGCACTCATTCTGCGCCCCTATCCGATGGCGGATCCGGCGCGGCGGCGGGCAGCCCGGCGGCGGCGCATCTGCTGATCGTCGATGATGACGACCGTATTCGCGGGCTCTTGCAGAAATACCTTATCCGGCAGGGGTTTCTGGTGACCGCCGCGCCCGATGCGGTGCGTGCGCGGCGGTTGATGGCGGGGCTCGCCTTCGATCTGGTGGTGCTCGATGTGATGATGCCGGGCGAGGATGGCATCAGCCTGCTGGCCTGGCTGCGCCGCGAATCGGCGGTGCCGGTCATCCTACTCACCGCGCGCGGCGAGACGCGCGAGCGGATCGAGGGGCTGGAAGCTGGCGCCGATGATTATCTGGCCAAGCCCTTTGAGCCGCGCGAACTGGTGCTGCGCATCAACGCCGTCTTGCGCCGCACGCCGCAGGCTGGCCCCGAGACGCTGACGCCGCGCCTCATGGCGCTGGGGCGGCTGCGATACGATCTGGAAAGCGGTGAGCTGCAAGAGGGCGGCCAGCCGGTGCGCCTGACCCAGACCGAGGCGGCGCTGATGCGGGTGCTGGCGGCGCATCAGGGCGAGGTGCTCAGCCGCGAGGCGCTGGTCGATCAGCTGGGCCGTGACCGCCCCGGCGGCGCCGGCGAACTGGCGCAGGAGCGCGCCATCGATGTGCAGATCACGCGCCTTCGCCGCAAGATCGAACCCGACCCGAAGCGCCCGCGTTTCTTGCAAACCGTGCGCGGCGAGGGGTATCGGCTGACCGGCGGTTGAAGGAGGGCGCGCACTTGGCATCGGTCATCGACTCGGCCTATCTGGGCGACGGTTTCGGCACGGCTTCCATGCGCGAGGTGTTTTCCGACCACGCGCGGTTGGCGGCATGGGTCGAGGCCGAGGTGGCGCTGGCGCAAGCGCAGGCCGAGCAAGGCATGATCCCGCCCGAAGCGGCCGAGGCCATCGCCCGCGCCGCGCGCCCCGATGCGCTGGATATGGCGGCCATGAAGGCCGATTACGATGTCTCGGGCGTGGCGATCGTGCCGCTGGTCAGGCATCTGGGCGCGTTGATCGACGAGCACTCGCGCCGCTGGCTGCATTACGGCGCCACCACGCAGGATATCGTCGATACCGGCACGGTGCTGCAGATGCGCCGGGCGCTGGCGCTGATCAGCGACGATCTTGACGCCGTGGCGCGAGCGCTGGCCGTGCTGGCGCGCGCGCATCGCGATACGGTCATGGCCGGGCGCTCGTTTCAGCAGCAGGCGGTGCCGGTCACCTTTGGTTACAAGGCGGCGGTGTGGCTTGACGAGATGCTGCGCCACCGCACCCGGCTGGTGGCGCTGCGCCAGCGGCTGGAGGTGGTGCAACTAGGTGGCGCGGTGGGCACGCTGGCCACGATGGGCGATCAGGGGCCGGCGGTGCGCGCGGCGATGGCGCGGCAACTGGGGTTGGGCGAGCCGGGTATCACCTGGCATGTCGCGCGCGATCGCTGGGGCGAACTGGTGCAGTGGCAAGCGCTGGTCGGCGCCAGCCTTGGCAAGATCGCCGGCGAGGTGGTGCTGTTGATGCGCTCCGAGGTGGGCGAGGTCTTCGAGGGCGCGGTGCCCGGCCGCGGCGGCTCGTCGACCATGCCGCAAAAACGTAACCCGGTTTCCTGCCCGCAGATCATCGCCATTGCCCGCAAGCTGCGCGATCTGCCGGCGCTGCAGCTCGATGCCATGATGCAGGAGCATGAGCGCGGGGCCGGGGCCATGCCGATGGAGTGGCTGACCGTCCCCGAGGGGTTCGTGCTGCTCTCTGGCGCGCTGGCGCAAACGCGGTCGCTGCTTGAAGGGCTGGAAATCGACGCTGCGCGCATGCGCGCCAATCTCGCCGCCGGCGGCGGGCTGATCATGGCCGAGGCGGTGATGATGGGGCTGGCGCCGGCAATGGGCCGTGACGCGGCCAAGGCGGCGGTCGAGGGCGCGGCGCGGCGCGCGCGCGAGGGCGGGCAAAGCCTGCGCGCGGCGCTCATGGCCGATGCGGCGCTGGCGGCGCATCTAAATGCCGCAACGCTCGACCGGCTGCTCGATCCGGCGCGCTACACGGGCAGCGCCGGCGCCATGGTCGATGCCGTGCTGCAGCAGGCTGCCGCGGCTGGGCTGGGCTGAGCGCGGCGCTTTCATTCCGCACGCCCGCGCGCTAATCAGGCGCAGCACCGCCAACCAACCAAGGGCCCGCGCGCATCATGACAAAGACCCCGCCCCCCGCCGAGCTGACCGAGGCCCTGCTCGATGCCGCGCGCCGCGCCGGTGCCGAGGCCGCCGATGCCATCGTGATCGAGGGCTGCTCGGTCTCGGTCGATGTGCGTGACGGCGCGCTGGAGCAGGCCGAACGCGCCGAGGGGATCGATCTTGGCCTGCGCGTGCTCATCGGTCGCCGCCAAGCCTGCGTATCAAGCGGCGATGCCCGGCCCGAGACGCTGCTGGCCATGGCCGAACGCGCCGTGGCCATGGCGCGCGAGGCGCCCGAAGACCCCTGGGCTGGGCTGGCCGAGCCCGCGCAGCTTGCAGGTCGGCGCAATGCCGAAGGGCTGGAACTTGACGACCCCGCGCCCGAGCCCGAACCCGCCGCGCTGGAAGCCCGCGCCCTTGCCGCCGAGGCCGCCGCGCTGGCCGTTTCCGGCATCAGCCGGATCGACAGCGCCTCGGCCTCATACGGGCGGCGGCTGGTGCATCTGGCGGCCTCGAACGGCTTTTCGGGTGGCTATGCGCGCACCATGCATTCCACCAGTTGCGTGGCGATCACCGGCGAGGGCACCGGGATGGAGCGCGACTGGGCCGCCGAATCGCGCATCCATCTGGCCGATCTGCCGCCGCCCGAAGAGGTGGGCCAGCTCGCCGGTGAACGCGCCGCCGCGCGACTGGGCGCGCGCAAGCCGCCCTCGGGCGCCTTTCCCGTGCTCTATGACGAGCGCGTGGCAAATTCGCTGATCGGGCATCTGGTGGCGGCGATCAACGGCACCGCCATCACCCGCGGCGCAAGCTGGCTGCGCGATGCGCTGGGCCAGCCGGTGCTGCCCGCCGCGCTCAGCCTGAACGAAGACCCGCATCGCCGGCGCATCAGCGGCTCGCGCCCCTTCGATGCCGAGGGCCTGCCCACCGCGCCGCGCGCGCTGGTGGCGGATGGCGTGCTGCAGGGCTGGGTGCTCGATCTGGCCACGGCGCGCAAGCTGGGGCTGGAAAGCACCGCCAATGCCAGCCGCGGCCCCTCGTCGCCGCCCTCGCCATCGACCTCGAATCTGGCGCTTACCCAGGGGGTGCACAGCCGCGACGATCTGATCCGCGAGATGGGCACGGGGCTGCTGGTGACTTCGCTAATCGGCGCCACCATCAACCCCAATACCGGCGATTACTCGCGCGGCGCCTCGGGCTTTTGGGTCGAAGGCGGCGAGATTCGCTATCCGGTCAATGAATGCACCATCGCCGGCAATCTGCGCGACATGCTCATGCGTCTGACCCCGGCCAATGACGCGCGCACGCATCTGGGCACAGTGGTGCCGTCGCTTCTGGTCGAGGGGCTCACCCTTGCCGGCAGCTGAACTGCCTCTCAATGGCAACGACCCGCAGGCAGCCGATCTGGCGCTGCTCACCGAGGCCGCCATGGGCGCCGGCGCGATTGCGAAGCGCCATTTCGGGCAGGGGTTGCAGGGCCGGGAAAAGCCCGGCGGCCAGGGGCCGGTGACCGAGGCCGATATCGAGGTCAACGATTACCTGCACGCGCGGCTGATGGAGGCCCGGCCCGGCTATGGCTGGATGTCCGAGGAAAGCGCACCGCTGGAAAACCGCGCGCGGCTGGGCGCGCGGGCGGTGTTCGTCATCGACCCGATCGACGGCACTCGCGCCTTCATCGAGGGGCAGAAAAGCTTTGCCCATGCGCTGGCGGTGGTCATCGCCGGCAAGCCGGTGGCGGCGGTGGTGCATCTGCCACTTCTGGGGCTGACCTATCGCGCCATCGCCGGGCGCGGAGCCTGGCTCAATGACCTCCCGCTCACTGCATCGGCGCGCGGGGTGGTGACCGGGGCGCGGGTGTTGGCCACGCGCCCCACGCTCGAGCCGCGCCACTGGCCCGGCGGCGTGCCGCTGGTGCAGCGCCATTTCCGCCCCTCGCTGGCCTGGCGGCTGGCGCTGGTGGGCGAGGGCGCGTTTGACGCCATGATCACGTTGCGCGATGCATGGGACTGGGATATCGCCGCCGCTGCGCTGATCGCCGCCGAGGCTGGCGCTTGCGTCACCGACCGCCACGGCGCGCCCTTGCGCTTCAACAGCGAAGGGGCGCTCAATGCCGGTGTGCTGGCGGCGCCGGATGCGCTGCATGCCGGGCTCTTGCAGGCGCTGGGCGTGCAGCAGAGCGATTGAACGCGGTTGCGGGCAGACCTGCCCTGCCCGGCCGCCCGTCAGGGAGAAGGACATGGCACAAAGGCTGCATCTGGTTTTCGGGGGAGAGCTGACCGACCCCTCTGGCACCGAATTCGTCGATCTGTCGCAGATTCACATCGTCGGGCTTTTTCCCGATTACGCCAGCGCCTATCGCGCCTGGAAGGCCGAGGCGCAGCGCACCGTCGATCAGGCCGCGACGCGCTATTTCATCGCGCATCTGCACAGGCTGCTGGAAGAGACCCATGAAAACAGCGCGACCGAGGCGTTGGGCGGCTGATTGGCCGCGCAGGAAGCCGCCCGGGTGGAGCCCGCGCCTGGGCTTGCGACTGATGCCCGTGCCGGCTTCCGGCCCGACGCGCGGCGAGGCCACGCCGTGAGCGCCGCCGCCAATGCGCCGCTGCGCTTGTGGCTGCACGCTGCTGACAAGGGCGCCAGCGCGGCGCTTTCGGTGCTGGCGCAGCATCTGGCTGAAAAGCCGGCGGCGCTGGTCTGTGTGCAGACCGGCCCGGGCGGGGATGGGCTGGCCGGGGCGCCGGGTCAGGCGGCGGCGGTCGATGCCTTTTTGCGTGAGCACGCGCCGGTGGTGCTGGTCGTGGCTGGCGAGCCCCTGCCGCGCGGGCTGATCGAGCGCGCAAGGGTGCATGGGCTGGGCCGGTTTCTGGTCGATGCGCCGCGCCCGGCGGATCGCGGCGGCTGGCTGCTCTGGCCCGGCGCCGGCACCGGCACCGGGCGGCTGTTGCGCCAGTTCACCCAGATACACGCCCGCGACAAGCGCGCCGCCGAGGCGCTGGCGCGCCGCGCGGGGGGCGGGGTGGCCGTGCAGGTCACCGGGGCGCTGGCCCGCCACCGGCCGGCGCCGCCCTGCAACCGTGCCGAGCTGGAGGCACTTCGCGCGAGCCTGGGCGGTCGCCCGGCCTGGTTCGCCCAGTCGCTGCCCCTGTCCGAGGCCGAGGCGGCGTTTCGCGCCCATGTCCACGCGCTCAGGCTTGCGCACCGGCTGTTGCTGATCGTCAGCCCCGCCGATCCCGCCGACAGCGCCGCGCTGGCCGATTGCGCGGCCGGAATGGGGCTCGCCACCGCGCAGCGCAGCCGCGACGACGAGCTGGGCGAGACCACCCAGCTTTTTGTTGCCGATGATGGCGACGATCCGGGCCTTTTCCTGCGGCTGGCGCAGATCTGCTATCTGGGCGGAGGGCTTACCCCCGGCACCCCGCCACCGGCCCCGGTGTCGGCAGCGGCGCTGGGCGCGGCGCTGATCCATGGCCCGCATTGCAGCGCCGACGACCGGCCGCTGCTGGAACGGCTCGATCGCGCCGGCGCGGCGCGGCGTATCGGCACGGGCGCCGAGCTGGGCCCGGCGGTGGGCCATTTCCTGCAGCCCGAAACCCTGGCGCTGGCCGCGCTCAGAGCCTGGGAGATCGCCAGCGAGGGCAGCGATGCCACCGAGCGGCTGGCGCAGACACTGCTGGAGTGGTGCCGCCACGAGGCGTCGCAGGCCGGCCCTGGCGCCGGCGGCGCAGGGGGCAAGGCATGAGGCCGCCGGGCTTCTGGCTCAACCCGCCCAAGGCGCCGGGCTGGCAGGCGCGGCTTCTGGCGCCGCTGGGGGCGCTCTATGCACTGGCCACAAGGGTGCGGCTGCGCCGCCGCCCTCAAGCGCCGCCCGGGCGGCCGGTGATTTGTCTGGGCAATCTCAACGCCGGCGGCACCGGCAAGACCCCGGCCACCATCGCCCTGGCGCAGCTTTTCGCGGCGCGCGGGCGCGCGGTGCATGTCGTCTCGCGCGGCTATGGCGGGCGGTTGGCCGGGCCCTTGCGGGTTGACGAGCGCCGGCACGCGGCCAGCGATGTCGGCGACGAGCCGCTGCTTATCGCCGCCTTCGCGCCGGTCTGGGTGGCGCGCGAGCGCGCCGCCGGGGTGCAGGCGGCCTTTGATGCGGGCGCCGATCTTGTGCTGATGGATGACGGCTTTCAGAACCCCTCGCTGCGGCCCACGCGCGCGGTGGTGGTGGTCGATGCCGAGATCGGCTTTGGCAATGGCCGCTGCCTGCCCGCCGGGCCGCTACGCGAGCCGGTGCAGGCGGGGCTGAAGCGCGCCGATCTGGTGCTGGCCATCGGCGAGGCAGCGGCGCAGGCGCGTTTCACGGCGTGCTGGGGGCAGGCGCTGGCCGATGCAAGGCCGGGAGGGGTGCCGCTTTTCGGCGCGCGGCTGGTGCCGCTGGCCACCGGCATGAACTGGCGGGATCTGCCGGTGCTGGCCTTTGCCGGCATCGGCCGGCCCGCAAAGTTCTTCGCCACGCTGGCCGCGCAGGGTGCCCGGATTCTGCGCGCGCAGGCGCTCGACGATCACCAGCCGCTGAGCCCGGCGCTGCTGGCCCGGCTCGAACGCGAGGCGCGTGGCCTGGGCGCGCAGCTTGTCACCACCGAAAAGGATGCCGTGCGCCTGCCCCTGGCGCTGCGTCGGCAGGTTCTGACGCTGCCGGTGCGGTTGGAGATCGATGCGCCCGAGCGGCTGCTGGCGATATTGGAGGGCTGATACCCAATCCGCTTGTTCATCTCGGCAGTTCGGCGGCAACGCCCTGCCCGTGCTTCCCGAAACGATCACGAGAAATCAGTGCAGTCCGTCAGAACGGCGCCTTGCTGCGGAAATCCAGCATCACCCCCGTTGCCGGATGCGCCAGGCGCAGGCTTTCGGCATGCAGCATCATGCGCGGATACTTCGCCGCGCTGGCGGCATCGGCATAGAGCGGATCGCCCAGTATGGGGTGGCCCAATGCCTGCATGTGCACGCGCAGTTGGTGGCTGCGCCCGGTGACGGGTTTGAGCTGCACGCGCGCATACCCGCCATGGCGGCGCAGCACCCGCCAGTCGGTGCGCGCCGGGCGCCCGCTCTGGTGGCAGACCATCTGGCGCGGCCGGTTTGGCCAGTCAACGATCAGCGGCAGTTCGATGCGCCCGCGATCCTCGGCCGGTTCGCCCCCGATCAGCGCAACATAGCGCTTCGAGATGCGTCGCGCCTCGAACTGCCGGCCCAGATGCGCCTGCGCGTGTGGGCTGAGCGCGAACACGATCAGCCCCGAAGTGTCGAGATCGAGCCGATGAACCAGAAGGATCTGCGCGAATGCCTGTCGCAGCCTTTCGATCAGGCAATCGGCCCGATCCTCGCCGCGCCCTGGCACGCTGAGCAGCCCGGCGGGCTTGCAGGCCACCAGGATATCGTCATCGACATGCAGCAGGTGGATGGGGCCGGCGGGAGGGGCGTAGGTGAAGGTGGTGCTCATCGGCGCGTGACTAGAGCATGTCGAAAAAAAATGGAAACCGGTTTTTCGCTTCTCGGACATGCGAAAATAAAAGGTTATGGCGTGTCGGGCGAATTCGAATGAGCGCGACATGCCAAAAAAGTATGATCAGAGAAAGTGAAACCGCAGCCAGAGCATGTTTGCCCGTGCCTGACCAGGCGTATTGCTTCAAACTGATATCTTCTCCAGCCTTCGGCGGGCGGACCGTCTGCCGCAGCCGCAAGCGGCACCCGATCTGCTTAATCCAGCGCGCGCATGAGCTTGCGTTCAAGCGGCGCCAGCACCTGGCGTAGGCTGGCGCCGCGCTTGAGCACCTGCCCCTGGGGGCCGTAAAGCGCGTATTGCCCCTGACGCTGGCGCAGCGCCGGTCGCTTCTCGATCCGGTAGAGCGGGGTTTCGGCGGTACGGCGAAAGACGCTGAACACCGCGCGCTCGCGCAGCGTGGAGATGGCATAGTCGCGCCACAGCCCCGCCGCCACGAAACGGCCATAGACCGACAGTATCGCCCCCAGTTCGCGCCGGTCGAAACTCACATCTTCCCGGGGGCGCGAGAAGCTGCCGGCTGGGGTCAGCACATTCATGGTCAAACCCTGCCGGGCGGAAGGGGGCAAATCAAGCCCCGAGCCGCCGACGAGGTGAAAAAACGACGTTCCACCGCCCCTGCCTCAGCCGCAGAATATCCGTACGATGCGATCGCGCCGTCTTTCGGTTTCGACATTCAGCCGGGAGGGGCTGTGATCCATCGTCACCGGATCGCCGGTGCGGAAGATACGCACCACGCCGCGCGCCGGGAACGGTTCGGGCAGCCGTTCGCCCACCAGATGCTGATAGCGCGAGGCGCCACAGGCATCGGGATCGTCAGATGGGCCGTTGCGCGGCCCGCGTGGTGGTCTGCGACGGGGTTGCTGATCGTTCGAGGGTGGCACGATGCGCGGCTCGCGTGGTCTCACTTCGCCAGAAGGCGGCGAGATCCGGGTATCACGCGGCGAATCGTATGTCGGCGGCCCGTATTCGCAGGCGGCCAGGGCAAGAGTGGCGACAATCGGGATAACAAGGCGCATGGACTTGCTCCATTTGCTGCTTCGTCGCTTCACACTGCCCCAGTGGCGGGCACGGCACAAGCCCGCCCGGCGGCCGCCCGCCGACTACTGGACACAACGCCGGGCAAGGGCTATCCCGCCACAATGGCAAAAACGGACAACCCGAACTACAAGGTCATCGCCGAGAACCGGCGCGCGCGCTTCGATTACTTCATCGAAAGCGATGTCGAATGCGGCATCGTGCTGACCGGGTCAGAGGTGAAATCGCTGCGCAGCGGCCAGGCCAATATCGCAGACAGCTATGCCAGCGTCGAGCAAGGTGAGCTGTGGCTGATCAACGGCTATATCGCGCCCTACAAGCAGGCCGGCATCTGGGGCCATGAAGAACGCCGCCGGCGCAAGCTTCTGGTCAACCGGCGCGAGCTGGCGCGGATGTGGGCCGCGACCGCCAAGGAGGGCATGACGCTGGTGCCGCTGGTGATGTATTTCAACCATCGCGGGCTGGTTAAGCTGAAGATCGGCATCGCCAAGGGCAAGAAACTGACCGACAAGCGCGCCACCGAGGCCAAGCGCGACTGGGACCGCCAGAAACGCCGCCTGCTGAAGGAGCATGGCTGACGCGCCCGGCCCCGCCCCGGCCCGCCTTTTCAGCCCGCGTCACCCGAGGCACGCCGCAGCAGGAACACACTGCGCTTCCTTGTACGGCGGGTCAGCGTCTGCACTTCGTCCTCGACTTCAAAGCCGTGCTGGCGAAACAGCGCCACGATGTCGTCGCGGTTGAGTTGGTCTCGAATCGGCTTGTTCTCCGAGGGCCAGTGACTGGCCCCCGTGGCGTAGCCGATCTCGATGATCGCATGGCCGCGGCATACACGCGCCATTTCGGTAAGCGCCTGTTTGGCCTGCGCGAAGGGTAGAATGTGGCGCAGGAATCGGACACTGACCACAAGGTCGAAACTGCCATCGGCAAAGTTCAGGGCGGTCGCGTCGCCCTCTACCAGTTCGATGCCCTGCGCTTCATTGCCGGCGCGCGCGCGCGCTCTTTCCAGCATCGAGGTCGACGCATCCAGCCCGCAAACCCGGTCACCGCGCTGGATGTAGAACTCCATGAAACGCCCGGTCCCCACGGGGACATCCAGAACGCGCAGACCTTGCGGCAGCCGCTCCAGAAGGGCGCTGACTGCCGCCTGCTCGCGCTGCCAGCGCAGCTTGGTTTCACGTTCGGCGTCGTAGTATTCGGCAATGTCGCCATAGTAGACATTGCCCTTCGGCGGGTTACGCAGGAACAGCTTTCGCAAGGCCCAGCGCAGGCGCGGCAGGCGGATTCTAAGCGAGTGTAGCAATGGCGCCCTATGACCGGCAGTCATGGCGGCTTCCCTTCATGGATGGTTTCGCGCAACGCTCGGATCCTGCGGCCTTGCGGGTTGTTCCCTATCGCCGGAACAGCACGCATTCAAGTTGCTTTGGGTTCCAATTTTGTCAAGCGATCGTTATGCTTCATCGAACTGTTACAATCCACGCATGCGCGCCTTCCCGCACTGGAAACCGATCATGGCAAGAATTCACGCCGATGAAATTGAAACGGTCTCTGCCCCAACGGTGGAACAGGCTGTCATCTATGCGCAGCGCCATCACGCCAATGCCCGGGTTCTGGAAATCGCCAGTGGCGGCCGGCGCTACTGGATGAAACAGCGCGAGCAGTACGAGACCTTTCGCAAGCGGTTGTCCAAGGGCGACGCGTCCGACGCGCTTCGCCGCGAAGGCCGGAACCTGCAAGAGCTTGCGCAAAAGGGCATCCCCGTACCCGAGATCGTTGCCAAAGCCGAGGACTATCTGGTGGTGTCGGATTGCGGGAAGACCTTGAATGATCTGTTTCTGACCACCGAGCATCGAGGCGAGGAGGTTGCTCGGGCCTTCTCCGAAGCCGGGCGCGCGCTGGCTGATCTGCACCGCAAGGGCCTGGCACTGGGGCGTGGCAAGGCAAAGGATTTCTGCTGGGACGGCGAGCGGATATGCTTCATCGATTTGGAGGTTTCGCCGCTGCGGTTCGAACCAGCCACCTCGGGGCGCCGCAATCTGGTTAATTTCATCTTCTACAGCTATTTCGCGGCCTTCCACTTCGGTCGCGACATCGAGCCCGAGCTGCGGGCGTTCTTGCAAGGCTATCTTGAAGCCAGGGATGCGGACACGCTCGCCACGCTTGCTGCCGCGCGCCGATGGGCGCGCCGCCGCTGGTGGCTTGCCGCCCTGAGCATGCCGGTTGCGCTGTTGCGTCCGCCGAGAAAGTCACCGGATTTCAGGGCGGTCGCGCCCACGCTGATGCTGCTGACGACCCACGAACCGCCAGAACCTGCAGCCCGGGAAAAAGATGCCCGGCAGCCGGCAGACATGTCCGCTGCGGTGCCCTGAAGCGCGGCAACCTGAAACCGGAAAAGCGCCGTCGCGGCGCTGCCGTGCCGACGAACCGATCAACCAAAGCCGGTATCATGCGGTGAGCGGTCGGTGGCTGTCAGTGCGCGGCTTCTCCCGCCGGTGCCCGAAGTGCTATCCGCCAAGGCGCCATCACGGGCCGACCATGGCCTGCATGTCGAAGATCGGCAACAGCACGGCCAGCACGATGGCCAGCACCACAGCCCCAACCACAACCATGGCCAGCGGCTCCAGCAGCGCGGCCAGCCGCTTGCGCCGGCTGCGCAGCGCCGATTCGGCCAGCACCGCGGCGCGTTCGGTCATCGGCGCCAGCCGCGCCGAACTTTCCCCAGCCTGGATCAGCTGATGCGCCACCGGGTGCAGAAAGCCCAGCCGCCGCAGCGAGCCGGCCACCGATTCACCGCGCGAGAGCGCCTCTCCGGCGGCGTCGGCCTCGGCGCGCAGGGGTTCGATATCCACCACATCCGCGGAAAAGCGCAGCGCCTCGGTCAGCGGCAGGCGGCTGGCGACAACCAGCGCCAGCGTGCGCAGATACTGCGCCGCCGCCGCCATGCGCAGGAAGCTGCCGGTGACGGGCAGGCGCAGAAGCAGCCGGTCGCGCCGCCGGCGCAGCGCCGGCACCCGTGCAAAGCCCAGCGCCAGCGCCGCCAGCGCCGCCGCCAGCGCCCCGAGCGCGGCCAGATTGTTTTCGATGAAGCCGGTCATTGCCAGCACCGTCTGGGTCAGCGCCGGCAATTCCTGGCCGGAGGATTCGAACATGCCGACGATCTCGGGGGCGACGGTGACCATCAGCACCGCGCAGACAAGCACTGCCACGCCGGCCACGAAGGCGGGATAGATCAGCGCCGAGGCAATGGCGGCGCGGTCGCTGGCGCTGCTTTCCAGATGTTCGGCGAGGGTGGAAAAGACGCGGTCGAGATCGCCCGACTGCTCGCCCGCGCGCAGCGCCGCGGCAAACCACACCGGCAGCCCGCCGCCGGCTTGCGCCAGAGCCTCGGAGAGCGGCGCGCCCGCCATCAGCCCGGCACGGGCCTCGGCCGCCAGCCGCTCGATACGCGGCGCCGCGGCGGCCGTCTGCACCGCTGCCAGCGACGCATCGGCTGAAAGCCCCGCACCCAGCAGCACCGCCATCTGGCGGGTAAAGACGGCCAGCATGTCATGCTCAAGCCGCCGGGTGCGCCAGCCGGTGCCCTTGCGGCCGGTGCTAATGCCGCCGCCATCGGCCCCGTTGCCCCCTCCCGCGCGTGCTGTGATCTCGGCGGGCATCAACCCCATGGCGGCGATCTCGGCCGAGGCGCCGGCTTCGTCCTCGGCCACAACCATGCCGCGGCGGCGGCGCCCCTCGGAGGTAAAGGCAGTATAGGCGAAGGTCTTCATGAAGTCGCGCCGATGACCCGACGCAACTCGTCGAGCGTGGTCTCGCCGCGCGCCACCTGTTCAAGCCCGGCGCGAAACAGCGTTGCCTCCTCGCGCCCGCTGGCTGCGCGCATGGCGCTTTCCGTGGCGCCTTCGTCGATGGCTGCGCGCAGCGCGTCATCGACTTCGAGAATGTCGAAAACGCCGACACGGCCGGAAAAGCCCGTGCCCTCGCAGGCGGGGCAGCCCCGCCCCTGGCCGATACTTTCTGGCGCGTCGAGCCCCTGCGCGGCAAAGAGCGCGCGTGTTGCGTCGTCTGCCGGCTGCATCTGGCGGCACTTGCGGCACAGCCGGCGCACCAGGCGCTGCGCCACCACCCCGCGCAAGGTGGCCGAGATCAGATAGGCCTCGAGCCCCAACTCGCGCAGCCGCACCACCGCCGAGAGCACGTTGTTGGCATGCAGCGAGGAAAATACCAGATGCCCGGTCAGTGCCGCCTCGGCGGCCACCAGCGCCGTTTCGCTGTCGCGTATCTCGCCAACGAGGATCACATCGGGGTCTTGCCGCAGGATCGAGCGCAGCCCGCGCGCAAAGGTCAGTCCGATTTCCGGGTTCACCTGGGTTTGCGAAATGCCGGGCAGGTCGAATTCGACCGGGTCCTCGACGGTGAGGATGTTGCGCTCGTCACGGTCCGCCAGCCGCAGGAAGGAATAGAGCGTCGTCGTCTTGCCGCTGCCAGTGGGGCCGGTGGCCAGGATGATGCCGTTGGGCAACGCCGCCAGCCGGTGCAGTTGCGCCGATTGCGCGGCGCTCAGGCCCAGCCTGTCAAGCGCCATCAGCCCGGCGGTGCGATCCAGAAGGCGCATCACCACACGCTCGCCGTGATGGCCGGGCAGGGTGGACATGCGCACATCGATGGCGCGCCCGCCCAGCCTGAGCGCGATACGCCCGTCCTGGGGCAGGCGGGTTTCGGCGATGTCGAGCCCGGCCATCACCTTGAGCCGCGACACCACGCGCCGGCCGGGCACATCGCGGCGGTCGAAAACCGTCTGCATCGTGCCATCGATGCGCATGCGCGCGCGCAAACCGTCCTCATGCGGTTCGAGATGCAAATCCGAGGCTTCGGCGCGCACCGCGCGGCGCAGAAGCTGGTTGACGAGCTGAATCACCGGCGCCTCGGTGGCATCTTCCAGAAGGTCGCGGGCGGCGCCGGCGCGTTCGGTCTCTTCCAGATCAAAGGCCAGCTCGCTTTCGCCCTCACCGCCTCCAGCCTGCGCTCCGGCGCGGTCATAAAGCCGCGCTAGTGCCGTCTGAAAGGCATCAAGGGCCAGGGTCTCCGGCTCGAGCGGGCAGCCGGCGGCCCGGCGCGCCTCGCGCAGCCCGTTGAGCGTTGCCTCGGGCCCGGCCAGTAGCTGCGCGCCATCGAGCGCCACCTGATTGTCGCGGGCAAAGGCAAAGGACAGAAGGGCCATTGGCGCGCCCCCTCGCTACTGGCCGGTGTCGACCATCAGCCGTGGCGGAAGCGCCGGAAACAGCCGGTCGCGCACCGCGCGATCGACATAGGTGCTGTCGAAGGGCTGGTTCAGATCGACCCCGTCGAAGGGAAAGCCGGTGCGCTGCACCTGCGGGTACACCGAGTCGGTGCGCGGGCTGATCTCGCGCGACAACCGCTCGGTCTGGCGCGCGATTTCGCGGGTGATGCGCTCGGCATCGCTTTCCGAGCGCACTACTCGCGGGCGCAGCATGACCAGCAGCACGCGCTGGCCTTCCTGCACGTTGCGGCCCCGAAACAGCGCCCCCAGCACCGGCAGGTTGGACAGCCCCGGCACGCGCTCGTTGTTGGTGCGCGACGAATCCTCGATCAGCCCGCCAAGGATGATCACCTGCCCGTCGCCGACCAGCGCGTTGGTGGTAAGCCGCCTGCGCGCCGTTACCTCGCCGCCGGCGGCGGCGGTCGTGCCGGTCAGGTTCGAAACCTCTTGCGCGATTGCCATGCGCACGGTGCCATCGGTGGTAATTTGCGGGCGCACACGAAGGGTGAGCCCCACATCCTGGCGCTCGATCGTCTGGAAAGGGCGCTCGGGCACGGCGCTGTCGCCGACGGTTGAAAAACTGCCGGTGACGAAGGGCACGTTCTGCGCCACCACGATCTCGGCTTCCTGGTTGTTCAGCGTCAGTACCGCCGGGGTCGAAAGCAACCTGGTCGAGCGCTCGCGGGCGATGGCGCCGATCAGCGCCGCAAATCGGCGCTGATCGGTTGCGCCCAGCAGGCCGCCTGACCCCGGCGAGGGGGTGTTGCCGCTCATCGCGGCCGAGATCAGCGTGATCAGCGAGCTGCGCCCATCAAGCTGGAAGGCGGTGCCGCCGATGATGGCATCGTTGAGAATCCCGCCGAACTGGACCGAGAGATCGGAAAAATTCTCGGCCGATATCTCGAAGATGACGGCCTCGATGAGCACCTGCGAGGGGCGGGTGTCGAGCGACCGAATGGCCTCGGCGATGCCGTCGGCGCGGTCGCGCGGGGCGCTGATCAGGATGGCGTTCGATTGCGGCTCGGCGACGACGGTAACCGCGGCCTGCCCCTCATCCCCGGCGCCGATGGACTGGCGCACCACCTCGGCCAGTTCGGCGGCATCGGCATAGTTGAGCCGCACCACCCGCGATACCGCGCGCTGCTGGGGGGTGTCGAGCTGCATGACGATATTGCGGATGCGCACGCGAAACGCGTCGGGTCCCGATACCACGATGGCATTGGCGCGCGAATCGGCCGAAAGCCGGGCGCCCGAGGGCGCCGACACCACGCCCTGGATGACCGGCAGCAGCTCTTCGGCGCGCCCGTGATTGAGGCGAATCGCCTCGACCGAGCGGTCGCCGGTCCGCGCGAGCCTGTCCACCAGCGCTTCGATGCGGGCGATGTTCTCGCGCCGGTCGGAGAGCACCAGCAGCCCGGCATTGGGAATCGCGGTCAGATTGGCCTCGGGCGGGATCAGCGGCGCGACGACATCATAGACTTCATCGACATCATCGGCATCGACGGGAATCACCCGTGTCTCGAAGCCGCCGGCGCGGCCCTGCGCGCCCGGTGACGGGCTCAGCCCGCCGGCGCCGCGGGCGGGCACGATGCGGTCAATTCCTTCGCCCTCGATGATGGTCAGCCCGTTCATTTCGAGCACGTTGACAAAGATTTCCAGCATCACCGAAGGCGATACGGGACGCGGTGCAAAGACCGTGACGGTGCCGGAAATGTCCGGGTCCATCAGGAAGTTGCGCTGCGTCTGCTCTGCCACCAGCTGCACGAAGGCGCGCAATTCGACCTCGCGCAGGTCAAGCTGCACCTGTGCCGATACCGGCTTTGGCGCGGGCAGGGCCAGCGCCAGGAAAAGCAGCAACGGGGTGAGCAAACGAGTCATCTGGGCGATTGTTGCTTTTTGCTGGTCGAGGTCAACAAGGGAAAACGTGCCGGACGCGAAACGTGACCGCCCGCGCCTGTCCGATCACGGCGTTCTTGGCGCATCGGTGCTGCGCGGCACGGCATCGGTGATGGGGACGCGCGGTCGATCATTGTGATCACCATCATCAAATGCTTCGTCTTCATTGAGGCGTTGCCGGCTGCCCGCGCGCGGGCCGACGCCGACCCCGTTCTCTTCGTGGTCATCGAACTCGATCAGGAATAACTCGCCGAAGCTTTCCAGCACCACCCCCTGTCTGGTAATTTCGGTTACGCGCTCGCCGCCCGAGAGCCGATCGCCCAGGCGCACCAACTCGATACCCATCGGCCCCTCGGCCAGCACCCAGCCGCCCTCGGCGTCGGTTATGATGCCTCGCAGACGGTAGTCGGGGTCGGGTTCGGGCGGTGGCGGGGAGTCGCGGGGTGGCGGCACCTCTTCGGGCTCGGCTTCTGGCGGCGCTGGTGGCGGTGGCTCGCCAAAGGCGGCGGGCCATGGCCTTGTGCCGGGGCCGGCGTCGCGCGGCGCGGCCTCGGTGGGGCTCGCGCCCGGCGGTGATGCGGCGGGTGGCGGCAGAACTGCCGCTTCGGGCACCGGTCGGGCCAGGCCCAACGCCAGCGTGCCCAGCCCGAAACCGGCCAGCACCGCCGCCAGGGCGGTCAGGGCCGGGCTGTAACGAACCGGCCGGGGCGGGAAGGGTTGCGCAGAGGTCACGGTTCCGGCTCTTCATTGGCGCAAGACATGCTGAAACTGGACAATAACCGCCGCGGAAACTAGCCTGCAATGGCAATCCGCCATGCCGGACATTTCGCCATGCGTTTCAGATCGACCCGTCGCCTGTTGCCGCTGTTTTCGGCGGCTTTCCTGCTGGCTTCCTGCGAGGCGGCGGGCACCCTGCCTGGTGGCGGGCCGCGCAGCGATTACACGGTTGCCCGCCAGGCGCTCGAGACCGGGAATTACACGCTCGCCATTCGCCGCTACGAGAGCCTGATCGCCAGCCAGGAAGGGCGCTCGGCGGCGCGGCTGCAGCTTGAGCTTGCCCATGCGCTGCTTCGCGCCAACCGTTTTGACGACGCCATCGCGCTGGCCTCGCGGCTGACCGGACGGCAGGGCGATTCGATCGAAGCCTCGGCGCTGGCTGTGCGCGGCACCGCCCGCCACGAGGCGGCGCGCGAGCGCATGGAGCGGGGCGAGAACGGGGAAGAACTGCGCGAGCTTCTGCAAGGCGCGCGCGCCGACCTTTCCGCCTTTCTGAGCGATCATGCCGCGCTCGACGCTGCCGGCAGCATGCGCGCGCGTGTGCAACTCATCGAAGCTGATCTCGCCGGGCTGGGCTGAGAGGGGCGCGATTGCACCAGGCAAGCCGGCCGCTGACGGCCTTCGCAGCAGCCCTGGCGACCCCTCGAGGACTCGAACCCCGAACCTGCTGATTAGAAGTCAGCTGCTCTATCCAGTTGAGCTAAGGGGCCGCTTCAACTGCCTGATAGCCCCGCCCGGCCTCAAGATAAAGCGCGATTTGTCCCGTACGGGCAAGCACCGGGCCGCTGCCGCGCGGCGCAAAAGCCACAGAAGGGGCGCACAACCGACCGGCAGGGCAGCGTTTTTCTGGACCGCGCAGTACTCAGGCGTTATGCTGCCGCGCAAACGGGGCGCAACGACCCCGGCAGAATGAGGCAGTCCATGGCATTCCCCGAGCGGTTCTCGAACCTGCCGGAATACGCATTCCCGCGCCTGCGCGCGCTGCTCGATGCCCACGAACCCGGGGGCACGCCGCTGGCGATGTCGATCGGCGAGCCGCGCCACCCCATGCCCGGTTTTCTGGCCGAGGTGCTCAACGCGTCGCTCGCCGGCTTTGCGCGCTACCCCGCCAATGAGGGCAACGCCGCGCTTCTTGAAGCCTTCGCCGGCTGGCTGGGGCGGCGCTATGGCGTGGAATTGGCGCATGAGCGGTTGATCGCGCTCAACGGCACGCGCGAAGGGTTGTTCAACGCCGCGCTGGCGCTCAGCGCCGAGGAAAAACGCGGGAAAAAGCCCGTGGTGCTGATGCCCAATCCCTTCTATCAGGTCTATGCCGTGGCCGCGCTCGCCGCCGGGGCCGAGCCGCATTTCGTGCCCGCCATGCCCGAAAGCGGCCATCTGCCCGATTTCACAGCGCTGCCCGCCGCGCTGCTCGACCGGGTCACCATCGCCTATATCTGCTCGCCGGCCAATCCGCAGGGCGCGGTGGCCTCGCGCGCATATTGGGCGGCGCTGCTGGCGCTGGCCGAGAAGCATGATTTCCGCATCTTCGCCGATGAATGCTATGCCGAGATCTACCGCGACACCCCGCCGCCGGGCGTGCTGGAAGTGGCCAGCGATGCCGGCGCCGACCCCGAGCGCGTGCTGAGCTTTCATTCGCTTTCCAAGCGTTCGAACCTGCCGGGTTTGCGCTCGGGCTTCGCCGCCGGCGGTGTGGAAAGCATCCGCGCCATGCGCCGGCTGCGCGCCTATGCCGGTGCGCCGCTGCCCGAGCCCTTGCAGGCAGTGGCTGCCGCCGCCTGGAACGACGAGGCGCATGTGGTGGAAAACCGCGCGCTCTATGCAAGGAAATATGCGCTTGCCGACGAGATTCTGGGCGATCTGCTCGGCTACATGGCGCCGCAAGCCGGTTTCTTCCTGTGGCTGCCAGTGGATGACGGCGAGCAAGCGGCGCTGAAGCTGTGGCGCGAGACCGGCCTGCGCGTGCTGCCCGGCGCCTATCTGGCGCGCGACACCGAAATCGGCAATCCCGGCGCCGGCTTCATCCGTGTGGCGCTGGTCGCACCCGAAGACGAGACACGCCGCGGGCTATCTGCCCTGCGCGCCTGTCTGTATTCCTGAACGAGGTCCATCATCATGGCGTCCTATCCCAGCCCCCAGCGTCAGCCGCTTCTGGACAGCCGCCTGCAGGCCCTGATCAGCCAGCGGGGCCGAGAGTTGCTGGGCCTGGCGCTTATTTTCCTCGGCGCGGCGATGTCGCTGATCTTGTCAACCTATGCGCCCGATGACCCGTCCTGGATGGCGTCGTCTGATGGTCCGGTGCAGAACGCGCTGGGCCGGCCAGGGGCGACGATCGCCTCGCCGGTGATCATCATCACCGGGCGCGCGGGCTGGGGCATCGTGCTGGCGTTGTGCGTGTGGGGCTTCAGGCTGGTGATCCATCGCGGCGAGGGCAACATCCTTGGCCGCTCGGTGTTCGTGCCCATCGCAGTTGCGCTGAGCGCGGTGTGGCTTGCCTCGCTGGTGCCGGGGCCGGGCTGGGGGCTCGATTTCGGGCTTGGCGGCATGTTCGGCGATACCGTGCTGGGGGCGCTGCTCACTGCGCTGCCGCTGAGCAGCACCGCCGGGCTGAACATGCTGACACTGGCGCTGTTCGCCGCCACGCTGGCGCTGTGGCTTTACGTGCTGGGCTGCAGCTTTCGCGAGCTGGCCGAGATTGCCCGGTTCCTGGGCGTGGGGCTGGTGCTGAGCTATGCCGGGTTTGTGGCGGCGCTGGCCGGTCTGCTGCGCGCGCTGGGCATGGCCGGGCAGCGCTGGCAGGGCTGGCGCGACGAGCGCCGCCAGATGGCGCAGGCATCGATGGCGGCGGCTGGCGCCGGCGGATGGCAGGCGAACCACCCCGCTCCACATCATCCCCCGCATCAGCCGGTGATGCCGCCCGTCACCGGCGCCGCCTCGCAGCCGCATGGCCAGCCCTGGCCGGGGCATGGCGCCCAAACCGGGCGCGCCGGCGCGCGCGTACTGCGCGCCGAACCGGCGCTGGGCAGCTTTTCCGGCGCTTCCGCCGCGATGGCTGGTTCGACGGCGGGCGGGGCGCATGCCGTGGATGGCGCCGCCTATGCCGGCGCGGGCTGGCACCATCCGCACCAGCCTTACCCGCCCGCCCCCACCCTTCATGCCGCCCCGCAGGCGCCGCACGCGCCGGCGGCGTGGCCCGGCACACCGGGCGGGCCCGTGGGAGAAATCCACGAGCCTCCTGCCCAGCGCCCCGGCCTGCTGGCGCGCGTCTCGGCGCTGGGTCGGCGGCTGGCCGAGCCCGCGCCCGAGGCCGAGCCGCTGGCAGACCTGCCCGAGACCGGTGACGAAAGCGCCGACCGTATCCGCAACCGGATCACCGACGTGATTCGCGCCCGCCAGCGTCAGAAGCCGGTGCTGCGCGTGTCGCCGGCCATGCCGGGCGCGGCGGGCGGGCCTTTGGCGCATGGCGCCGCTGTGCCCATGCATGGCGTGCCCGCCGCTGGCGGTGGGCTTCCGCCGGGCCCGGCACCGCTGCGCCCCGAACCCGCGCTGCGCGCCCCGGCGCCGCAGCCTGGCGCGCCGGGGCCCTTCGGCGGCGCCCCCTATGGCGATCCTTATGCCGAACCGGCCGAGGATGCCGCCCGCCCGGGTGCCCGTTGGCGCAACCGGGCTGATGCCCCCGAGCCCGCCGATCACGACGATGACGGCATGGTATTCGATGACGACATCGCCCTGGCCGGCCAGCCCGAAGACCCCGTCCCCGGCAGCCATGTGCTGCACCGCCGCGTGGTGCAGCCGCCGCGCACGCGCAGCCCGCAGCCCTCGCGCCGCGCCCGCGCCGAGGCCCAGCCCGGCCTGCGCTTCGAGGAAGCGCCGCCGCCGGCCTATGAACCGCCGCCGCTGGCGCTGCTCACCGATCCGGGCAAGGTAGAGCGCTACACGCTTTCCGACGAGGCGCTGGAAGAAAACGCCCGCATGCTGGAATCGGTGCTCGATGATTACGGCGTGCGCGGCGAGATCGTGGCGGTGCGCCCGGGCCCGGTGGTCACGCTTTACGAACTGGAGCCCGCGCCGGGGCTCAAGGCCAGCCGCGTCATCGGCCTGGCCGACGATATCGCGCGCTCTATGTCGGCGCTCTCGGCGCGCGTGTCCACCATGCCGGGGCGCTCGGTCATCGGCATCGAGCTGCCCAATGCGCGCCGCGAAAAGGTGGTGCTGCGTGAAATCCTTGGCTGCCGTGATTTCGGTGACAGCCAGATGCGCCTGCCCATCGCACTGGGCAAGGATATCGGCGGCGAGCCGGTGGTGGCCAACCTGGCCAAGATGCCCCACCTGCTGATCGCAGGCACCACCGGCTCGGGCAAGTCGGTGGCGATCAACACCATGATCCTGTCGCTGCTTTACCGGCTGACGCCCGAGGAATGCCGCCTGATCATGATCGACCCCAAGATGCTCGAGCTTTCCGTCTATGACGGTATCCCGCATCTGCTCTCGCCCGTCGTCACCGACCCCAAGAAGGCCGTGGTGGCGTTGAAATGGGTGGTCGGCGAGATGGAAGAGCGCTACCGCAAGATGTCGAAGATGGGTGTGCGCAACATCGAGGGCTTCAACGGGCGCGTGCGCGAGGCGCTGGAACGCGGCGAGATGTTCAAGCGCACCGTGCAGACCGGCTTTGACGACGAAACCGGCGATCCGGTCTTCGAGACCGAGGAATTCGCCCCCGAGGCGCTGCCCTATGTGGTTGTCATCGTTGATGAAATGGCCGATCTGATGATGGTGGCGGGCAAGGAGATCGAGGCCTGCATCCAGCGCCTGGCACAGATGGCGCGGGCGAGCGGAATCCATCTGATCATGGCCACGCAGCGCCCTTCGGTGGATGTGATCACCGGCACGATCAAGGCCAACTTCCCCACCCGCATCAGCTTTCAGGTGACATCCAAGATCGACAGCCGCACCATTCTGGGCGAGCAGGGCGCCGAGCAGCTTCTGGGCATGGGCGACATGCTGTACATGGCCGGCGGCGCGCGCATCACCCGCATTCACGGGCCCTTCGTTTCGGATGAAGAGGTCGAGGAGGTGGTGACGCATCTAAAAAGCTTCGGCCCGCCCGATTACCAGTCAGGCGTGCTGGAAGGCCCCGACAGCGAGCGCGAGGCCGATATCGACGCGGTGCTGGGGCTCGGCGATGGCTCGGGCGGCGAGGATGCGCTTTACGATCAGGCGGTGGCGATCGTGGCCAAGGACCGCAAATGCTCGACCAGCTATATCCAGCGCAAGCTGGGCATCGGCTACAACAAGGCCGCGCGGCTGGTCGAACAGATGGAGGACCAGGGCGTTGTCAGCCAGGCCAACCATGTGGGGAAGCGGGAGGTGTTGGTGCCGGAGGTTTGAGGGCGGGGATGGCAGCTTTGCGGGACGGAACGGACATTGACGGTCGCTTACTTTCAGCCAAGTTAATCAGCTAGCTTTAGGCTTTCAGGCGACTATCTTGTCAAACTGTGAATTGATGAGCTTATTTATTAAGAAAAAGTGGGAAGTGCAGTGTCTCATGGGGTTTTTGAATCGTCAGAGGTTCCAGATGATCTTTTCGAGTGCGCAATTTATTTGAGAAACAATATTATAGGCCTCACAACCGAAGGCGGCTCGGAAGCTGGTTACAAAGCAGCTCGCATTCGGTTAATGAACGATCCTGCAAGCAAACGACTACTCCCCGAGTTTGTTCGACATTCAAACGACGCTGCGTCGGTTCGAGCCGCACTTTGGACTGTGGCAAGTGGCTCGGGATCTTGGGCCATACGTAGAGGACATGTCAGTGACGCTTTCAAACCGATACTGGCTTTTCTGGAGACTGGTGGAGGAGCTGCTGACAATGCGATCACTGATGGTCTTACCGACTATGATGCCCCCGCAATACAGGCATTTTGGGCCAAGGCACTTGAAAGGCGTTCGACAGACCCAGACGGAGCGGTGACAGCTGCAAGCACTCTTCTTGAAGAGGTTTGCAAGCACATCATTGAGGACAGCGGTAACGACTGGGAAAAGAACTGGAATATACCAAAGCTATACGCTGAGGCTTCTAAGAATTTAAACCTCGCACCATCCCAACATCAGGAGAATTTATTCAAGACGATCTTAGGGAATTGCCAAAGTATAGTTCAAAGTATCGGATCACTTAGAAATAAAGGTGGCGATGCTCATGCAGGTGGACGTTCGCGTGTACCATTCAAGCCACGTCATGCTGCTTTGACGGTAAATCTTGCCGGCTCGATGGCACTTTTCCTGATAGAGACTTGGCAATCGAGAGCCGACAGCGATAAGAATTCCGATGGAAGAAAGTAGTTGAGAAAAAATCCACATTCCGCTGTCTATGACCGCTCAGTGCTCGTTCTGCCCGGTTAACAGCCGCGCCAGCAGCCCGCGCAGCGGCCACCCGTCGGCCTGTTAACCAGTCGCGACCAGCCGCTCGCCCTCGACCCCGGCAATCACCGCCTCGACCACCGCGCCCACCGGCTGATCGGTGCCAAAGACCACCTCGGCGAATTGCTCGGTCCGCCCCATGCGCGCGCTTTCCATCAGCACGCGGTGGCGCCGCCCGACCTGCTCCGCCAGATGAGCCGCCGCCGCCGCATGCCCCGCCGCGCGCAGCCGGGCGGCGCGCTCGCGGATCACCGGCCCCGGCAGTTGCGGCATACGCGAAGCCGGGGTGCCCTTGCGCGCGCTGAAGGGGAAGACATGCAGCCAGGTCAGCCCGCAATCGGACACCAGCTTCAGCGAGTTTTCGAACATCGCCTCGCTCTCGGTGGGAAAGCCCGCGATGATATCGGCGCCGAACACCATGTCGGGGCGCAGCCGCCGCGCCTCGGCGCAAAACCGTATCGCATCGTCGCGCAGATGGCGGCGTTTCATGCGCTTGAGGATCATGTCGTCGCCCGCCTGCAGCGACAGGTGCAGATGCGGCATCAGGCGCGGTTCGGTGGCGATGGCCTCCATCAACGCCGGGTCCACCTCGATCGAATCGATGGAACTGATGCGCAGCCGAGGCAACTCCGGCACCAGCCGCAGGATGCGCCGCACCAGATCGCCCAGACGCGGCGCGCCCGGCAGATCGGCGCCCCATGAGGTCAGATCAACCCCGGTGAGCACCACCTCGTTATAGCCTTGGCCCGCCAGCCGCCTGATCTGTTCCACCACCACGCCCGCGGGCACCGAGCGCGAATTGCCCCGCCCATAGGGGATGATGCAGAAGGTGCAGCGATGATCGCAGCCGTTTTGCACCTGCACATAGGCGCGCGCGCGGGTGCCGAAACCGTCGATCAGATGCGCCGCCGTCTCGCGCACCGACATGATGTCATCGACCTGCACGCGCTCGCCCTCGCCGATCAGATCGGGGGTCAGCCCGGCCCAGGTGGCGGGTTGCATCTTCTCGTGATTGCCGATCACGCGCGCCACTTCGGGCATGGCGGCGAAGGTCTCGGCCTCGGTCTGCGCGGCGCAGCCGGTGACGACGATCGCCGCGCCCGGGTGCTCGCGGTGCAACCGGCGGATCTCCTGGCGCGCCTTGCGCACGGCTTCGGCGGTGACAGCGCAGGTGTTCACCACCACCAGCCGCCCGGCACCGGCCTCGGCCGCCAGCGCCTTCATCGCCTCGCTCTCATAGGCGTTGAGCCGGCAGCCCAGCGTGGCGAAGACGGGCGGCTCGGCGGGTGGTTTGGGGGGCGGATTGACCGGTGCGTTCATGCCACCCCCGCCAGAAAGGCCGGGCTGAGCACGCCCTGAAAGACATCGGCCACCGGCCCGCTGAGCCAGACACCATCCTCGCGCCACTCCACCGCCAGCTCGCCGCCATCGACCACCAGCGCCACCTGCCGCCCCACCAGCCCCCGCCGATGCGCCGCCACGGCCACCGCGCAGGCGCCCGAGCCGCAGGCCAGCGTGATGCCGGTGCCGCGCTCCCACACCCGCATGCGCAGCCGGTCGGGGCCAAGCACGCTGACGAATTCGACATTCGTGGCCTGCGGAAAAAGCGGGTGATGCTCCATCTCGGGGCCGCGCGCTTCCAGCGCCACAAAATCGGCATCGTCGACGAAGAAGACGCAATGCGGGTTGCCCATGCCCACCGCCGCCGGGCTGCCCGCAATGGGCAGGGCATCGGTATCGGCGGGCTCGGCCAGCGGCACGCCGTGCCAGTCCAGCAGCGGCGGCCCCATATTCACCCAGATCGGCCCGCCGGCGCGCCTTTCGGCCAGCAGCAGCCCGCGCTCGGTGCGGATGCTCAGCCGCTCACGCCTTTGCTCGCGCATCACCAGATCGGCCACGCAGCGGGTGGCGTTGCCGCAGGCGCCGGCGCGGCTGCCATCGGCGTTCCAGAAATCAAGCGTCAGATCGGCCCCCTCGCCGCCATCGTGCAATTCGGCAAGCTGGTCATAGCCCACGCCGCGATGCCTCTCGCCGATGGCGCGTGCCAGCGCCGCAGTCATCATCGCCCCGCGCCCGCGCGAGTCTATGATGACGAAATCATTGCCCGCCCCGTGCATCTTGCGAAAGGGCAGGCCGGAAGGGGCCGCGCGCGTGTTCATGCGCGGGCATATATACCGCTTGCGGCGGTCTTGCCAGTGCGGCGATTGGCGGTGTCTTGTTGTTGTATTCGATCAGGGCAATCAAACGTAGATCGCCTGATCGGCTCGGATAACCTGGCTTGTATGCCCGGCCGTGCCGCGGGCACGGGCAGCGCCTGACCGCCCCCGTCACGCCGAAGGCGTGCCTGCGGCACGACGCGGGCGCTTCGCTTCCGCCTGCGGCCGGGCACTGCCCGCGCCTCCGGCCAGTGGCGTTTCCGAAAAGCCTGATCCCCACTACCGCGTCGGCACCGGTTCGTCGCCGCGATAGTCGTAGAAGCCGCGCCCGGTCTTGCGGCCCAGCCAGCCGGCCTCGACATATTTGGTCAAGAGCGGGCAGGGGCGGTATTTAGTGTCGGCCAGCCCGTCATGCAGCACGTTCATGATTGCCAGGCAGGTATCGAGCCCGATGAAATCGGCCAGTTCCAGCGGCCCCATCGGGTGGTTGGCGCCCAGCTTCATCGACTCGTCGATCGAGCGCACATTGCCCACGCCCTCATAAAGCGTATAGACCGCCTCGTTGATCATCGGCATCAAGATGCGGTTGACGATGAAGGCGGGGAAATCCTCGGAGCTGGCGGCGGTCTTGCCCAGCTTTTCCACCACGCCCAGCAGGGTCTTGTAGGTGGCCTCGTCGGTGGCGATGCCGCGGATGAGTTCCACCAGCTGCATCACCGGCACCGGGTTCATGAAGTGGAACCCCATGAATCGCTCGGGCCGGTCGGTGCGGCTGGCCAGCCGGGTGATGGAGATCGACGAGGTGTTCGAGGTCAGGATCGTGTGTGGTTGCAGATGCGGCAGCAGATCCTCGAAGATGGCCTGCTTGACCGTCTCGCGCTCGGTGGCCGATTCGACGATCAGATCGGCCTTGCCCAGATCGGCCAGCCTTGTGGTGGTGGAGATGCGCGCCATCGCGGCATCCTTTACCTCGGCGGTGATCTTGCCGCGCGATACCTGGCGCTCAAGGTTGCGGTCGATCAGCGCCACGGCGCGTTCCAGCGCCTCGGCCGAGATGTCGTTTAGCAGCACCTCATAGCCCGCAACGGCAAAGACATGGGCAATCCCGTTGCCCATCTGGCCCGCGCCCACCACGCCGACAGTCCTGATTTCCATATGCGTTCCCTCGCTGCTGCCGGCCAAGCTTATGCCCCGTCGCGGGGCAGGTTCAAGGCCCCAGGCTGCGGGGCGGGAGCGGGTGAGGCGCATCGGCCATTCATCGCCCTGCGCCCTCGCCTTCGCGGAAACGGCGCTTCCAGTCCCGGCTGAGCGCATCGGCCATGCGCGCAACACCGGGCTCGAGCGCCTTGGGCGCCGGCGGGGATACGCAAAGCGCGCGGCAGATTCGCGCGACGGTCTGTCCTGGCGCAGTAGCGAGGGTCTCGTAGCGAATGCGCAGGCATGCGATGCCCTGCGCCTTGATCCATGCCTGCCAGGCGGCGTCCTGTTGTTCAAGCTCGGCCATGGCCCTTGCAATACGCTCGCGGTCGTAGCGGGGGGCTTGCGGTGGGGCCAGGCGCTCGACCTCGCTGCCATCGGGGCCGATGTGCCACAGCCCCGTCTGCCGCGCGCGCACCAGCGACACCGCCTGCGCCAGCTTGTCGGCGCGGCTCAGATGGATGCACAACGTCTTGCCGAAGGCGGCGCGCAGCCGCTGCCCGTCGGTTTCGAGGCCGGGATGAACCTGCTCGATCATCGCCATCAGCCGGACGAGATTGCGATGCATCAGCCTTGCGCCGAAGATGCCGGTTTGCGCCGTACCGGCGCGGCGTGCCGCCGCCAGATGCGCCGCCGCATGGCCGGGCTCGCCGGCGCTGGCCGGCGGCGGCAGGCCCCATTCGCGCGCCCAGCGGGGATCGACATCATCCATGAAGAAGGAATCGGGCGCCCCGGCGACCCCGGTGGCGGTCAGCAGCTCGCAAAGCAGGGTGCTGCCGCTGCGCGGGGTGGTGCAGATGATGTAGCTGTCCATGACTGGCGCCCTTGCCTGCGGCTGCGACCCGGCTGCGAAGATTGCCGCCGGCGGGGGCACCGTGCAAGGGCGGGATGTGCAGGAACGGCCATTCGAACGGCCGTTCAACGCGATTTCGAAATCGCGTTAAAGCGCCCTCGAAGGCGCTTCCTGGCCGATGGCACCGGAGCCGTGGCGAGAAAAAGGGCGGGCTCGCGCCCGCCCGTCAGTTTGGTGTCGATAGTCGTTCAGAGTTTCTCGGTCAGCTCGGGCACGGCCTGGAACAAATCAGCCACCAGCCCGTAATCGGCGACCTGGAAGATCGGCGCCTCTTCATCCTTGTTGATGGCGACGATGACCTTGCTGTCCTTCATCCCCGCCAGGTGCTGGATCGCCCCCGAAATGCCGATGGCGACATACAGTTCGGGTGCCACCACCTTGCCGGTCTGGCCCACCTGCCAGTCATTGGGCGCATAGCCCGAATCGACCGCCGCGCGCGAGGCGCCGACGGCGGCGCCCAGCTTGTCGGCCAGCTTCTCGATGAGCGCGAAGTCTTCCTTCGAGCCCAGCGCCCGGCCACCCGACACCACACGCTTGGCCGAGGTCAGTTCGGGCCGGTCGGAGGCCGCGACCTTGTCCTCGACCCATTCGCTGAGCCCCGGATTGTCGGCCGCCGAGACGTTTTCCACCGGCGCGTTGCCGCCCATGCCGGCGGCGTCGAAGGTCGAGGTGCGGATGCTCACCACCTTCACCTTGTCGGCCGATTTCACCGTCTGGATGGCGTTGCCGGCATAGATGGGCCGCTCGAAAGTGTCGGCATCGACCACGCCCGAGACATCGGTGATCACCATCACATCCAGCAGTGCCGCGACGCGCGGCAGGATGTTCTTGGCATCCGTCGTGGCCGGCGCCAGGATGTGGCTGTAATCTCCGGCCAGCTTGACGATCAGCGCGGCGGTGGGTTCGGCCAGGCGGTGGCCCAGGCTGGCATCCTCGGCGCACAGCACCTTGGCCACGCCATCGATCTTTGCCGCTTCGGCGGCGGCATCGGCAGCGCGCGCCCCGGCGCAAAGCAAGGTCACCTCGCCCAGCTTCTTCGCCGCGGTTACCGACTTGGCGGTGGCATCGAGGCCCAGTTGGCCGTCACTCACTTCGGCAAGCAGAAGAACGCCCATCAGATCACCCCCGCTTCGTCTTTCAGTTTCGCCACCAACTCATCGACCGAGCCCACCTTGATACCGGCCTTGCGGGCCTCGGGCTCGGCGGTCTTGATGACCGTCAGCCGCGGGCTGACATCGACGCCGTAATCTTCGGGCGTCTTTTCATCGAGCGGCTTCTTCTTGGCCTTCATGATGTTGGGCAGCGAGGCATAGCGCGGCTCGTTGAGGCGCAGATCGACGCTCACAATGGCCGGCATCGTCACCTTGATCGTCTGCAGCCCGCCATCGACCTCGCGCGTGACCAGCGCGTGATCGCCCTCGATATTGACCTCGGACGCGAAAGTGGCCTGGCTCCAGCCCAGCAGCGCCGACAGCATCTGCCCGGTGGCGTTCATGTCGTTGTCGATGGCCTGCTTGCCGCACAGCACCAGACCCGGCTTTTCCTCATCGACCACGGCCTTGAGCAGCTTGGCCACCGCCAGCGGCTCGATATCGTTGTGCACGTCATCGGCGGCCACGATCAGGATGGCGCGATCGGCGCCCATGGCGAGCGCGGTGCGCAGCGTCTCCTGCGCCTGCTTCACGCCGATCGACACCGCCACCACTTCCTCGGCGGCACCCTTTTCACGCAGACGGATCGCCTCTTCGACCGCAATCTCGTCAAAAGGGTTCATCGACATCTTCACATTCGCCAGATCGACCCCGCTGCCATCGGCCTTGACGCGAACCTTGACATTGTAGTCGATCACCCGCTTGACCGGCACCAATACCTTCATGGGTGTTCCTCTCTCCCTCTCGCAGCCCGGGCTGGGCCGGGCTTGATGGATTCATGCCCGCTTACCTAACGGCTGTGCTTTGCGAAAAACAGTGCAAAAACGACCCGCAGGCGCGGCGGGACGCCGCGTTTTGCCCGTGAATGCCTAGCGGTTCGCGCCCGGTACCCAGAGGATATCATCGGCGCCGTTGGCATTGGCCACGCGCCCGGCGACAAAGAACCAGTCCGACAGCCGGTTGAGATAGCGCAGCGCGGCCTCGTTGATCGCTTCCTCGCGCGCCAGCGCCACCGCCAACCGCTCGGCGCGCCGGCTGACGGTGCGGCACAGATGCAGATGCGCCGCCAGCGCCGAGCCGCCGGGCAGGATGAAGCTGCGCAGCGGTTTCAGATTTGCGTTCATGGCGTCGATCTCGGCCTCCAGCCGGTCAACCTGCGCCGGAACCATGCGCAGCGGCTGATACTCGGCCTGATCGTCCTTTTGCATGTCGGGGCGGCACAGATCGGCGCCAAGATCGAAAAGATCGTTCTGGATGCGCGCCAGCGCCTCGGCCATCGGCCCTTCGGCATGCAGCCGCGCCAGGCCCAGCGCGGCGTTGGCCTCATCGACGGTGCCATAGGCCTCGACGCGCAGCGCGTCCTTGGCCACGCGAGAGCCATCGCCCAGCGCGGTGTCGCCCTTGTCGCCGGTGCGGGTATAGATGCGGTTTAGAACGACCATGATTTACCCTCTCATCCTGAACCAGGCAAAGGCGACGATGAGGATCACCGCCACGAATTGCGCCGCCAGCCGGTAGCGCATCAGCCGGTTCGCATGCTTGCGATTGAACTCGCCGCCGCGGGCGAAACCGCCGATGCCGATGAGCAGGATCACCAGCACCGCCAGCGAGGCAATGGCCGCGACGATGAAGAGCGGATCGTTGAGAAGCATGCTGCCTCCTTTTCCGTTGCCGCAGATGTAATGCCTTTGGCGCGGGATGCCAGCGAAAACAGGGCTGGCGGGCGCGGCACGCGCCGGCGGGCAACGTCGCCGGGTGTCCAACTGCCTGTTCTGTCAGCCCCGCAGCGTGCCGCCCGTTGCCTTTTGCACCTTTTCGACGATGAGCGAGCTCACCGCCTCGATTTCGGCTTCGGTCAGGGTGCGCTCGCGCGGCTGCAGGCGCACAGTGATGG
The DNA here is from genome assembly GCA_020832665.1 of Pararhodobacter sp. Classification (GTDB taxonomy): domain Bacteria; phylum Pseudomonadota; class Alphaproteobacteria; order Rhodobacterales; family Rhodobacteraceae; genus Pararhodobacter. The sequence goes on from JAFIEG010000001.1 coordinate 33,024, forward strand.
CCAGCGACTTGCGCCCCGCCCCCATCTGTGCCTCGGCCTTGTCGCCGGCGAATTCATCGAAGACCCGCACGCTCTCAATGAGCGCCTTGTCGGCGCCTTGCGCGGCGTTCACCACCGCCTGCGCTTCGGTGCGCGCATCGAGCACAAAGGCGAAATCGCGCTCGACCGCCTGCAGGTCGCTCAACTCGAGCGCGGCACGGGTGGCGCTGGCGGCGCGCGGCTGAGGCAGCTCGGCCGGGTGCAGGGTAAAGGCCACCGCCGCGCCCTTGATGCCGAAGGCGCGCAGGATGCGCGGATGCACCTCGCCGAACCAGGCCAGCGCCTTTTTCGGCCCCAGCGTCAGCCGCCCGGCGCGGCCGGGGTGAAACCAGCCCGGCGCGGCGCGGTCGATCTGCTGCTTTGCCGGGGCGCCAAGGGCTGCCAGCACCGCCTCGGCATCGGCGCGGGCGTCGAACAGATCAACCGCGCGCTGACTGCCATGCGGATCGCGCGGGCCGGCATGGCCGACCAGAAGCCCGGTGGCATGCTGCGCCTCTTCGGCCGGCTCGCCGCCATGAAAGACCGGGCCCAGCTCGAACAGGGCAACATCCATGAAGCCGCGCGCCTGGTTGCGCGCCGCCGCCTGCAAAAGGCCGGGCAGCAGATCGGGGCGCAGATGCGTCATCTCGCTGGAGATGGGGTTTTCAAGCGCCACCGCCGCATCGCCGCCGCCGAACAGGCGCGCCGCTTCATCCTCTATGAAGCTGTAGGTGATGCATTCATGATAGCCCAGCGACGCCAGCGTGCGCCGTGCCATGCGCTCGCGTTTCTGCATCTGGGTCAGGATCGGCGCCGGCACGCCGGCGGGGCGGCGCAGCGGCGCGCCCTCAAGCCGGGTGAGCGAGGCAATGCGCGCCACCTCTTCCACCAGATCGGCCGGGCCCTGAATGTCGGGCCGCCAGCTGGGCGGAAACGCCTTGTTCCCCTCAAGCCGGAAGCCCAGTGCGGCGAGGGTCTCGCGCTGCGCCTCTTCGGGGATGTCCATGCCCACCAGCCGCGCCATCGCGCCGGCGTCGAATTCATGGCTGCGCCTTGTGTCGGGCACCGCGCCGTCGGACACCACATGCGAGGGCTCGCCGCCGCACAGATCGAGGATCATGCGCGTGGCCAGTTCCAGCCCCGGCCCGGTGAAGGCCGGGTCAACGCCGCGCTCGAAACGATAGCGGGCATCGGAGTTGACCTTCAGCGCGCGGCCGGTGGCGGCAACAGTGATTGGGTCCCAATAGGCCGATTCAAGGAACACATCGACGGTTTCCTCGGTGCAGCCCGAATGTTCGCCGCCCATGATGCCGGCAATGCTTTCCACCCCGGAATCATCGGAAATGGCCATCATGCCGGGCGCGAATGTGTAGCTCTTGCCGTCCAGCGCGAGGATTTCCTCGCCGCCCCCGGCAGGGTGAATGCGCAGGGTGTCGCCCTGCACCTTGGCCAGATCGAACACATGCAGCGGGCGATTGAGCGCGAAGGTGAAGTAATTGGTGATATCCACCAGCGCCGAAATCGGGCGCAGACCGATCGCCTTGAGCCGCTTTTGCATCCAGTCGGGCGAGGGGCCGTTCTTCACGCCGCGAATGGTACGGCCCATGAAGAGCGGGCAGCCCTTTTCCTTCAATTCCGGGTCGATCTGCACCTTCAGCTTGCTGTCAAACCGCCCCGCGACGGGTTCGATCTCCAGCGGCTTGAGCCGCCCCAGCCCACGCGCGGCCAGATCGCGGGCGACGCCGCGCACGCCCAGCGCATCGGGGCGGTTGGGGGTGACCTTGATATAGATCATCGGGTCATTCAGCCCGGCATAATCGATATAGCGCGCGCCTAGCGGCGCATCCCCGGGCAGTTCGATGATGCCCTGGTGATCGTCCGAGATTTCCAGTTCGCGCTCGGAGCACATCATCCCGTTCGATTGCTGGCCCCTTATCACGCCAGGCTTAAGGTCCATTCCGGTGCCGGGGATATGCGTGCCCACCGGCGCGAACACCCCCACCATGCCGCCGCGCGCATTGGGAGCGCCGCAAACCACCTGCACCTCGTCGCGGCTCTCGCCATCGAGCACCTCGACCCGGCACAGGCGCAGCCGGTCGGCATCGGGGTGGGGCGAGGCCTCGATGATACGGGCGATGCGAAAGGCGCCCAGCCGCGCGGCGGGGTCGTCGACTTCTTCCACCTCCAGCCCCAGATCGGTGAGCGCCTCGGTGATCTGGTCCAGCGTGGCCTCGGTTTCGAGATGATCCTTGAGCCAGGACAGGGTGAACTTCATCGCGCAACTTCCCCGCATTTGAGCGTCCGGCCCCGATTAAAGCGCCTTGGCCCGAGTGTGAAGCGGATTGTGCAGGGAAGGGGCGGCGCCTTTCGTCCTGCGCACAGGCCGGGGCCGAGTTTCAGGGCCCGCATGGGCGCGTCGGCGCCGGGAATTACCCTCTTGTCAAAAGCGGGCTCTCGCGGTAGTTGCCGCCCACGGTCGGAGTGTAGCTCAGCTTGGTAGAGCACTGTCTTCGGGAGGCAGGGGCCGGAGGTTCGAATCCTCTCACTCCGACCAATAAAAACAAGGGCTTGCAGCGACGCGTGAAATGGCCTGCCCCGGCTTTACCCCAGAATCGGGCCGATTCTTGGCGCGCGCCCAATCCCTGACATCCGAAGACGGTCACAAAATGGCGCAAGCGTAAGAGTGTTGCCGACCTGAAGACTTGGCCGAAGGATACACGCTCGGCGGTTCTGACCGACGACGAGGCGATGATCGACGCCTTCCGGGCGCCATTTGCTTGCGGCGCCGCACCTGGGCGGCGCCGCTTGGCCAGCGGATCACCTGCCTTGGCCTAGCTCAACCCATTGGGAAGGCGAGCACGAGTACTGCCAGCAGTAGCAAGATCATGATGATGACCTCCAACCACGGCGCAGGGCCTTGCCCGCCTTTTACCTCGCGTTGTGACCGAATGCCTTTCGACACGACATCCTCCTGTTCCGGTTTCACCTGGTTTGCGAAGCGCCCGGAAGCGGAGCACCGCCGGATTGCGACCTACCGGCCCCGCTTCCGGTGCGGGACATGGTTCTTGAGCATCTTCGGCCTCCTGTATGTGGGAACATGGATCGTTCGCCTTGTCTGGGCCCGGCGCGGGGCGCTCAACGCTTCCCTGACGCGGATTGCAATTGCGATGGGATCGTTTGCTCCGTGACCACAGGATCGGTGCGCGGAACATTCATGTTCGCCTCAGGTCGCGTGGGTTTATCACCAGTTTCCCCCAGGATCCGGAGGCGTCGCACCGAAGTCGAAGTGCCCGATCTGCGCAGCGCTGTGTCGACTTCGCGCCAGATCGCATCGCGGGCATCGATTTCGTGGTCGAACCGCTCGAGCCAGTAGCGAAGTGCGTAGCGAATCCCCTCGGCCTCGATCGCTTGGATGCGAATGTCGGGCGCGGGCGTCTGCCTGATCAACGGCGCATTCCGGAGCGCAGCGCTCAGAATCTCGGCGCCCTTCGTTGCCGGCAAGGCATGATCGAGCGTGATCTCCATCTGCACCCGGAACTCGGAGCGCGGCGCGCTGTAGTTGACGATCCGCTGGCGAGAGATCTGGCTGTTCGGCAGGATCACATAGGTGGAATCCCGCGTCAGCAGCCGGGTCGTGCGCCAGCCGATCTCGATGACCCGACCGCGCGCCAGGCCCTCGACATCGACCCAGTCGCCAATACGAAACGGTGCTTCAAGGCCGAGCGCGATGCCTGACAATGTGTCGGCCACGACGTTGCGAATGGCGAAGCCCAGCAGCGCCAGCACGACGCCCGAGCCGGCAAGCGCGCTGCCCGCGCTGTGACCCAGAAGAAGCATTCCGCCCGAGACCACGGCGATCAGGAACAAAAGCGCCGAGACAAGTTCGCGCAAAAGCTTCGGTACCGGGCGGTTGCGCGGGCGCAGCCCGGAAAGGGCCAGATCCGCAACTCGGCCGAGCAACCACGCGGTGCCCAGATAGGCGCCCATCTGAAGCACGTTTTGCGCCTGCTCGCCCAGCGGGCCGAAACCGAGGCGTCCGCTCAGCTCCGATCCGGACAGGCCCAGGGCCACAAGTGCACTCAGAAAGATTACCGGCGCAACCAGCCGGCGAATTCCAGTCATGACAGTTTCCTCGGGTCGCGCGTGCTGATGCGTTCGTTCTTGCGCGGCGCAGGGCAGGGGGGCAGGGGCTGGCGCTGGTTTGCCTGGCCCGCTTGGAAGGCGGGTGTGAATGCCGTCCTGCAGGACGGGCAGCGTCCGGCTGCGGCGCGCGGCACGCGCGCGCCGCAACGGGCACAATCGACGGGGATGAACCGGCGAGGCATGGCTGCCTTCCTTCCTTGACGAAGACACCCTTTCCGCGGGGCGGCATTGACGGGGGTGGGGTCAGGTCTTGGGCGCCTCCGCGCTCATGGGCGCGACCTCCAGCACGGTCAGTGCGCGCCTTTCACCTGCGCGGGTTGTCCAGCGGAAGCGATCGCCTGACGAGAGCCCCAGAAGGGCCACGCCAACCGGCGTCAGGATCGACACGATCCCGCGGCTGATATCGGCATGTTCCGGCCAGGCCAGGATAACCCGCTGGGCACGCCCGATCACCTCGTCGCGATATGTCACGTCGCTGCCGATCGTGATGACATCGGCAGGCAGGCGCGCGGCCGAGACCAGCTTTGCCGAGGCCAGCTTCGTGACCAGGGGGTCGGAAACCTCGGGAAAGCGCGCGACGGCGGCTTCGGCCAGCGCTTCCAGCCGAGGGACAAGGTTGGCATCGATGACCGCGCGGGCGCGGCGAAGGGAGCGGGACATGAGAGCCTCCAGTGAGTTTGAAAGTGATCTGACGCCGGGAGCGGTCAGTCGCCGGCGCTCGATTGAGGCCCGGCCTGCGCGTGGACCGCGAGGATCTGCACCTCGCCGACCACCCCCTTTGCGTCGAGGAGCGGTGCGCGCTGACCGACTGACATGCCGATCAGCGTGACACCAAGGAAGGTGCAGACCGGCAGACGACAGCGAGCGCGGTCAGGAAAGCCCCAGTGATAGAGCGTGCGCGTCTCGGGCCGGTGCCGGTCGATGGCAAAGGCAACCCGGGCCGTTCCGGTAACCGTGTCTGGCGGTATCTCGTCATCGTTGATGACAAGCGCATCCGCCGATTTGGCTCGGATCAGACGTGCAAGACGCATGAACAGGGCGCCGCCCAGATCCTCGCATCGGCGGCGATGTTCCTGCAGATCCCAGTAATCGTGATATGCAAGCACGGCGCGAAAGGGGCGCAGCGCGGCAATATCGCATGCCGCTTCCCCCTGCGTGTCCCGTTGATGATCAGGAATGTCGCCCGCGCCACCGGGGCGCAGGGCATCGAGACGACGACGCATGATGACTCCTCGACGGGCATGCGCCCGTTCGGCTGACCTTGGCTCTGAAGAGATTTTCCCCGGGGAAAGGGGTCAGCAGGTGACCGCCTCTGCCCGGGGCAGAGAGCGCGTCAGCAGCGAGCCGGAGCAGATCCGGAACCTGACAAGAGGAGCGAACGTCACCATGACTGGAAGGTAGGCAATGGCCGGCACAAAGTCAAACCAACCACCTGAAAAACAGGAATTTCCGCCCACTGTCGCCATTCTGGCACAGAAAGCGCTCAGCAACTGGCCCGTGCCGATCCTGATTGCAGGGGCACTGCCCGATGCCACCAGGCGAGTACCTGCCCGCCGTCATCCTCCCAACGCGCCAGGCATTCCCAGCCCGGCCCTCGCCCGGTTGAACGGGCGGGGGCAGCGGTTGCACAGGTCATCACATCGCTCACCGTGCCGAAGTCCTTGATCTTTGCGACAGGCTGCAGTTCCTGCCCTCCTTTCAGTGTATTCGCACCGGAAGGTAATGGCGGGCCCCATACCTTCGAAGGCACGGTGAGCGATGTGATGCATCGGCGGCGGCGCTGGCCAGAGTTGCCGGGCGCGAATCGTCTGAGTTCAGATCCTCGACAAGCCGGGGGATTTGGCGGCGTGTCACTCCGGTATCTCGAAGCTCCCGGTCGCTGAGGCGCTCGAGCGCCCGAATCGTCTTGCGCCGTTGCCAACCAAGGAACGACGCCTTGGCGCGCCTTGCGATGGTTGCGACGAAATCGCCCGTGGCAAGATTGACAAACGGGATCCGTGCAATGAACGGATCAACCGCAGCTGAATTGCGTGACATCACGACCTCCTGCTACATCAGAGCGGTCGTTGCTGGTGGTTGCTTGACCCGTTGCACAACGACCGTACTTCCAAGAACACTGCTCGCAAATACCACTCGCTCGCGCGGTGCCATCATGTCGCTTGAATGTTCGATTGGACTTCTCTCAACTCCCCGCGGCGGTGGCCGCAATGGCGGCACCGCGCGGGGTCAGCTGCGGTTCAGTAGCGGCCCCTTTAAGCCGGGACGACGCCCATTATGCCGTAGAAGAAAGGTCATGATCCAGAGTTTGGCATTGGCTTGATCAGGTTCAAGCCGATGGCGCGGCGCTGCGGCATTTAGTCATAGAGGCAGTTATCTAGAGGCGGCAGGCGCCGGAACGGTCTCAAACTGGGGGGCATACTTCCCGTCGCCGCCGAGCATGGGCCTAAATCCTGCCAGTGTACGGTGCAACTGGCCTATCGGCCCTTCGAAGATCTCCAGATAGGTCATTGTGCCTTCGATCTCTATGTTCATGCCACCCAAAAGCAGACGTTCCGTTGCAAGCATTGTGTTCGCTGATGTCGCGATCAAGGCCAGCATCATTGCGCAGAGGCAAGAACACCTTGCATGTCGTTCCCCTTGACGGGCCGCCAGCACTCGACAGGGCGATTATTGAATCTCCGAGCAATGCGCGGCTGTTCCTTCGGTCAACCCTTGCAGTGAAGCTCGGAAACACCGTGGCGATGTTTGAAAACCTGAACAAGCGCCAGGTACATCCGTCGCGCCCGGTTTTGCGAAGAGTTTGCGCAAGGAGTGGCCTTGAAGAGCCCGCACAGACAATGCCGACACGCGTTATCATGATCTCTTCCTTCATTTGATTAAAGGTCGTCCCGGAAATAAATGTATTTCTGTCAATGGCTTGCCGATTTTTCAATCTGGCAGCCATCGCTGCCAAGCGGCGCAGAATCTCTCCTTGAAGAGTCCCATTTCGCTGAGTATAACGTAGTTCTGTATAATAGAATATCGTTCCCGGAACTGGGCAAGTTGCAGAGGAAGGGGTCAGAAGATGGATGTCCTTGGAGGCCGCGAAGACGAGTTTGTCGAGCGCTTGAGGCGGATTGATTGCTGCGCGATCTCGGATGCCCTGGACCAGTTGTCGCTGGGGGGGCAGGTAACAGGCGTGCCGATGCGTTCTGGCAGCGCAGAACGGATCGCGGGCCGTGCTGTCACGTTGAAACTGCATGATGGGCCGCGGCCCGAAGGGCCTGTTCGGCATCTGGGAACCAAAGCGGTTGAGATGTCGGGGCCTGACAACGTGATCGTGGTTGAACAGCGCACGGGGCTCGATGCCGGGTGCTGGGGGGGATTGCTGACGCTTGGCGCCAAGCTGAGGGGCGTTGCAGGTGTGGTGGCCGACGGCCCGGTGCGCGACATCGGCGAGGCGCGCGAATACGACTTTCCGGTCTTTTCGACGGCACTGACGGCACTGACAGCCCGGTCCCGTGTGGTTGAGGCGGCAACAAATGCGCCGGTCTCACCCTGGGGGGTCAAGGTGCACCCCGGCGACTTTGTGATCGCCGATTCTTCGGCCATCATCTTCATTGCCGCCGGTCAGATCGAAAACGTGCTCATTGCCGCCGAAGCTATCGCGTTCAAGGAAGCGGCAATGGCCCGCGCCCTGATGGCGGGCACGCCGATCAGCGCGGTGATGGGCGGTGATTACGAACACATGCTGGAAGGGGGCAAGGATCAATGATCTTTGATGCGACGCGCACCACGACGACCGACTTTTCTCGCGTGGCGCCTGACCTGGCAAATCGCGCTCGAGGGATTCCCATTGCCACATTGCATGAGGCTGGGGGAAAGGTCGGATTCCTGCCTTCTGCCATCAAGCCCATTACCGCTGGCCTGGGGTTTGCGGGGCCTGCGCTGACGGTGCAGTCGCCGGGTGGCGATAACCTGTGGCTGCACCGCGCGCTGGAAGCCGCGAGGCCAGGGGATGTCATGGTGGTTCATACCGGCGGTGCCCATGATTTCGGCTATTGGGGAGAGATCATGTCAACGGCCGCCCGTGCACGCGGATTGGCCGGGGTGGTCATCGACGGCGGCGTGCGCGATGGTGCGTTGCTGACTGACATTGGTTTGCCGGTCTTTGCACGCGGGATTTCGGTGCGGGGAACGGGCAAGGATTTTGGTGCAACGGGCTGGATCGGCGCGCCACTGCTGCTGGGATGTGTAGTGGTGCAGCCGGGCGACCTGATTGTTGGCGATGCGGACGGAGTCATTTGTGTGCCGCAGGCCGTCGTCGCGCGGGTGCTGGACGCATCAGCCGCGCGGGAAGAGGCTGAACAGGACCAGATCCGGCGGCTTGAGGCCGGCGAAACGACAATGGAAATCTTCGGCTTTCATCCGTGATGTTTGGGATTGACGGCGCCGGGGGTGGCGGGCTATCTATGGCCTTAATATAAGGCAACCTTATTAAAATCGGGGGCGGTTTTGAGCATCAAGGGTAAGGCCTGTGTCGCAGGGATCTTTGAGCATCCCACGCGGCGCGCAGATGGGGTTTCCACCGCACAGTTGCATGCCGAGGTTGCTTTGGGCGCGCTCGCCGATGCCGGGCTCTCGCTTGCAGATGTGGATGGCTATTTCTGCGGTGCCGATGCGCCGGGATTGGGCGGGTTTTCGATGGCCGAGTATCTGGGCCTGACGAACCTTCGCTACATGGACACCACCGAAACCGGGGGTTCGTCTTATCTGCTGCACGTCTCGCACGCGGCGCGGGCCATTGCGACGGGTCAATGCAATGTCGCATTGATCACTATGGCCGACCGACCCTTGGCAGCGAATGCGGGGCCCGTGCTGGCCGGGGTGGACATGTCACTGGTGCCAGAGCGTGATTTCGCCTCACCGGTCGCGTTGCCGCCGGTTTTCGGCTACGCGCAGATCGCGCGACGGCACATGTACGAATACGGCACGACGCCTGAACAGCTCGCCTGGGTCAAGGTTGCGGCATCACATCACGCGCAGCACAATCCGCATGCCAAGCTGCGCGACGTTCTCGGCATTGAGGATGTTCTGGCCTCGCCCCTTGTGGCGGATCCCTTGCGCCGGGCCGATTGCTGTGTCGTCACGGATGGGGGCGGCGCATTGGTCGTGGCCCGGCCCGAGATTGCAAAAGGCCTGAAACGCCCGTTGGTCAAGCTGGCCGGGGCGGGTGAGGCGATGAAGCACAACGCCGCTGGTCGAATGCAACCGATGCACTCGGCAGGTGTGCACAGCGCTGCGAGGGCGTTTGCCGAGGCAGGCGTAGCGCCCGGCGATATCAGATACGCCTCGCTCTATGACAGTTTCACCATCACCGTGATCATGCAGCTTGAGGATATCGGGTTTTGCGAAAAGGGGCAGGGTGGTCGGTTTGTTGCCGATGGCAATCTGATTTCCGGCATTGGCAAGCTGCCCTTCAACACCGATGGCGGCGGGCTGTGTTCAAACCATCCCGGCAACAAGGGCGGCATGACCAAGATGATCGAGGCCGTCCGTCAGTGTCGGGGCGAGGCGCACCCGGCGGTGCAGGTCAAGAACCATGATCTGGTTCTTGCCCATGCTACCGGCGGGTTGATGTCCAGCCAGCACATGGCGGGAACAGTCATTCTGGAGGCGGAATAAGCAATGCTCGGAAAACCCAAAGGCACACAAACCCCCGCCAGTGCTGAGTTCCAGGCGTTCACCGAGGCCGCGCAGCGCGGCATTCTGGTGCTGCGCGAATGTCAAGACTGTGGAGAGCTTCACCACTATCCGCGCGCACATTGCCCGTTCTGTGCCGGTCGCAACCTGAACTGGCGCGAAGCAAGCGGGCGAGGAAGGCTGTACTCCTTTACCCGTATGCCGGGCGAGCGCCGGGCAGTCGCCCCCGCGATCGTGGATCTGGACGAAGGGTTGAGGCTGAACACAGTTGTGCTGGATGCGGATGTGCACCGGCTTGCAATCGGCGACGCGGTGCAACTGCGCTTTCAGCCGGATCCCCAAGGTACGCCTCGGCTGGCCTTTACCACCCCCGAAGCCGAGGCCGCGCGTGCCTATTCCGCGCGTGCCTTTGAGGCCGTTGACGCCGACCGCGAGGGGTTCGCAGCCTCCTGTGCCCCTGCACCGGTCGACACTGTCGCCGTGGTTGGTGGGGGCAATATGGGGATCGGGATCGCCACCGCGTTCCTCAAGACCGGGATTTCGGTGATGTTGATGGACCAGAACGCCGACGCGCTCGCCGGCGCGCGCGCGCGGATAGCCGAAACCCTTGAGCGCGATGTTCAGCGCGGGCGGCTGGCCGCTGATCATGCTGCCTTACGGATTGCCGCGCTGGAAACAACAACCGATATGACCAGACTGGCGTCAGCAGATCTGGTGGTCGAGGCGGTGTGGGAAGACATGGCCTTGAAGCAACAGGTATTTGCCGATCTCGATCGCCTCGCACGGCCGGGCGTCTGCCTGTGCTCGAATACCTCAACGCTGGACATTGACTCGATTGCCGCCGCAACTGGCAGGCCGGATCGCGTGGTCGGGTTTCATTTCTTCAACCCCGCGCATGTGATGAGATTGCTCGAAGTGGTGCGAGGCAAAGAAACGTCGACCGAAACGCTTGCCCTGGCAACACAAGTCGGCATGCGGCTGGGCAAGGTGGCGGTCGTGGTGGGCAACGCGCATGGCTTTGTCGGCAACCGCCTGATGATAGCGCGCGAGCAAGAAGCCGGACGCCTGTTGCTGGAGGGTGCGCTACCCGACCAGATCGACGCGGTACTGACGCGGTTCGGCATGCCGATGGGCTCGTTTGAAATGCAGGATATGGCTGGCGGGATTGAGTTGAGCTATCGCGCCCGGCAGGCGAGGGGCGAGAAGAGCCCGGTGATCGACCGCCTGTTTGAAGCCGGGCGTCTGGGGCAGAAGACCGGCAAAGGCTACTACCGCTACGAGCCGGGCAGGAAACGCCCGCTTGTTGATCCCGAGGCGACGGCAATCATCGAGGCGGCCTCGGCGGCCGAGGGGATCGAACGGCGGCGTATCGATGGCGCAGAAATCGAGGATCGGCTGATCCTGCCCATGATCAACGAGGGCGCGAAACTTCTGGCCGAGGGGATCGCCGCTCGCGCCAGTGATATTGATGTCGTCTGGCAGACCGGTTTCGGGTGGCCTGAGTGGAAGGGCGGGCCGATGTATTACGCCGATCAATTGGGGCTGGCCGAGGTGCACAAACGCCTTTCCTCGCTGCAAGGCGCGCAGGGGGTCCGTTTCAGCCCTGCCCCATTGCTGACCGAACTGGCAGCGAAAAGCGCAACATTTACTGCCATCGAGGCCACCTGATGCCCAGCTATCGCGCCCCCGTCGAGGATTACCTGTTCTTGCTGCATGATGTCGCACGTGTGCAGGATTACCATGACCTGCCGGGTTTTGGCGATCTGGAACCCGGCTTTACCAGCGAGTTGCTGCGCGGGCTGGCGGCGTTTCACGAAGATGTCCTGCACCCTTTCAACATGGCGGCCGATGCTGAAGGCGCGCAACTGGTAGACGGTGCGGTACAGACGCCCTCAAGCTATCGCGGGTTGGCCGATGCCTATCGTGAAGCCGGCTGGTTGTCGGCAGGGGTATCCGAAGAAATCGGCGGTGCTGGTCTGCCACCGGTAATGACCCTGGCGATCAGCGAATTCGGCGTATCCACGGCGCAATCGTTGCGGATGTATTTTGCCTTTTGCGCCCCCGCTGCAGAAATGCTGAACGCCTTTGGAGATGACTGGATCAAGACGCATGTGGTGCCGCACCTGGTGACAGGTAGCTGGACAGCGACAATGGCGATGACCGAACCCCATTGTGGCACGGATCTACGCCAGCTGCGCACCCGTGCAGAAGCACAGCCTGACGGCACCTATCGCATCAGCGGGTCCAAGATGTTCATTTCTGGCGGCGACAACGATCTGGCAGAGAACATTGCGCATATCGTGCTGGCCAAGGTGCCCGGTGAGGATGGGAAACTGGCAAATGATCTGTCGGCCGTTAATGTTTTTCTGGTGCCCAAGCTACAGATCGATGTGCAGGCGGGCACCCTGACCGGACCCAATGGCGTTAGTGTCGGTTCGATCGAACACAAGATGGGGCTGGGTGCCAGCGCAACCTGTGTGATGAATTTTGACGATGCCTTGGGATACCGGATCGCCGCGCCGGGGCAGGGGACCGCAGCCAATATGGCGGCGATGTTCTTCCTGATGAGCTATGCCCGGATCGGTGTGGCGATGTCAGGCGTGGGATATACCGAAATCGCGCAGCAGAACGCCGCCGATTATGCCCGCGAGCGGCTATCAGGTCGCGCCATGCAGGGACCGGTCAATCCCCAAGGTGCGGCCGACCCGATTATCGTTCATCCTGATATCCGCCGTCTGTTGCTTGGCGCGCGCGCGTTTGCCGAAGGTGGGCGGGCACTGGGGATCAAGATGGCACTGATGCAGTCGCTGGCAAGACACGCCAGCGACAAGGAAGAACGACAACGCCTGAACGATATCATGGATGTGCTGACCCCCGTGATGAAAGCGTATTTCACCGACAAGGGGTTTGCCTGCGTCAACGATTGCCTTCAGGTTCTGGGTGGACACGGCTATATCGCGGATCACGGGTTGGAACATTTCGTTCGCAATGCGCGGGTCGGTCAGATTTATGAGGGTTCGAATGGAATTCAGGCCACCGATCTGGTGCGGCGCAAATTGCGAAAGCAGGGCGGAAGGGCACGACAGGCGTTCCTTGGTGAGATTTCCGATACCATTGCGCGCCACTCTGACTCGCCGGTGATGGCCGAATTCATCACCCCCCTGCGCAACGCCCATTCTGCGCTGAATGCGGTCCTCGACATTGCCGCCGAGGCTGAACACGCCCACCCCGATGCCGTTGGTGTCGCAGCTTATGATATCCTGACCATGTTCGGCATTGCCGCCATTGGCTGGAGCTGGGCAGAGGTCGCGGGTGTCATTCTAACCGGGGAAACCACGCAACTTTCCTCTGACGAGGCGCAGCGAAAGCTGGCTGTGGCACGTCTTTGGATGGCGCGCGAGATGCCGATGATCGCCGCCCTGGGCGACCGGGCCCTGCAGGGAGTTGACGTTCTGATGGACCTGGACGCCGAACTCGTGTGACGCCTGTTACTTCTGGTAAAGCCGGGTCAGGTTGTCGACAAACCGGGCGCGTTCATCTGCCGGCAGGCGTGAAATATAGGCTTCTTCGGCCTCCAGCACGGCCTTGTCGCAACGATCCTGTATCGCCAGCCCCTTTTCCGTGCGTTTGACGAACAGGTTCCGGCGGTTGCCATTCTGATAATTGCGTTCGACAAGCCCTTTGGCTTCCAGCGCGGACAAATATTCACCCATCGACTGCGCGGTCATGTTCTGCCGTCGCGCCAGTTCAGCAGAGGTGCAGGGTTCAAACCGTTTCAATGAACTGAGCACCGTGTACTGGCCCGTAGTCAGGCCTTCGTCACGCAGCGCATTTTCCATGATGCCGTCAATTCTCTGGAAATGGCGCAAGAAATAGAAAAAGACCCTGGGTGCGGTGGTGCGGGTTGTCCCTGTCATGCGGTATTCCTCTAATTCCCGATCCGGAGTTCGTATACCGATTGATTCGCGTTGCTGGCACCCACGGGATCGCTATGTTCCTCGGCACTGGACATGTCATGAACAAGCTTGGGGCGCAACGTATGCCATGAGCTTTTGGCGATGTCCTTATCCTTGAGGTAGCGTGTTCGCCAAGAAAATGGTGTGCGAACCATCGGTTCTGCTGTGCAATGGGTGTTTGTCGGCGCGTTGGCGCGCCAACTGCCGCAAGCCTTATCTGGCTGCTTGACAATAAGGTAGCCTTATTATAAATTCTGCCTGTGGAAACGGTGATCCGGAATCAGGTTCGATCACGAGGGCATAATCTGGGAGGAGCCAGTCAACACCTCGCGACCGCCATCCGTCAGGATGACAGGGAATTTTCTTGAACGTGCTGCAAGACGGCCTTTGGCCGCACCCGATCGGACTTCGGACTTCGGACTGTCGGGGCGGGCCAGGCTTGGGGGTCAACGGCAAGGGCGCGCGCTGCCCGCCATGTGAAGCGCGGAAAAAAACAGGGGAGAGTTATGAAGCACATGTCGAAAAGAATAAGCGCCATTGCGGTGGCGTCGTTGCTCGCCACAACCGCGCTGGCCGGACCCGAAGACGGGACACTGACGGTCGCCCTCTCACATCCGGTCGAGGCACTGGACATCTATATGGGGCCAGGCCCCGAGGTGGCGATGACTGCAAACGCGGTTTTTGCCCCGCTGGTCGCATACGACTCCGGCACGCAGAGCTATGTGGGGGTGATCGCGGAAAGCTGGGAGCGGGTCGATGATCTGACTATGGAATTCCGTCTGCGCCCGGACCTGGTGTTTCAGGACGGATCTGTCCTGGATGCCGAAGATGTCGCATATACGATCAACTTCATCACTGATCCTGATACCCGCTTTCGCCTGAAGTCGCGCTTCGCCGCCTTCTCGGGTGCCGAAGTGGTTGATCCGCTGACGGTGCGTGTGTACACGCATGAACCGTTCCCGATGCTTCTGGCGCGCATGGTCGGCATTCCTATCTACCCCTCGGACAGCCATTCGGCCCTTGGCGAAAACTACTCGGAATGGGGCCGCGCGCCTATCGGCTCTGGCCCCTACCGTGTCACGGAATTTGATGAATCCACCGGCATTGTGCTGGAGCGCTGGGACGGCTATCAGCTTGGGCCACGTCCGGATTTCGATCGTATCGTGTTCCGCGCTGTCCCTGATCGCCAAACCCAGGTCGCCGAGATGCTGGCTGGAAATCTGGATGTGATCGTTGCCTCATCACCCGACCAGATCTCCACGATGGAGATGATGCCCGGCTTCGAGGCAACAGTCATTCCCGACATGATGGTCCAGTATATGTACCTGGATGCGGCGAACCGATCTGGTGTCGAGGTTTTCCGTGACCAAAGGGTGCGCCGGGCGGTGTTCCATGCGATCGACCGCGAAGCAATCCGCACCAACATCGTTTCGGGTGGACATGCCGTGCCTGAATTGCTGCGGCTTTGCCTGCCCTACCAGGTGGGATGTCCTGATGGCGGTGAACCGCAAAGCTACGACCCGGAACTGTCACGGCAGCTTCTGGCCGAAGCTGGCTATGCCGACGGGTTCGACCTGCAGGTTTCGACATGGGGTCCGTCGCGGGCCATCACCGAGGCCGTTGTGGGCTATCTGCGCGCGGTCGGTATTCGGGCCAGTGTCGATGCCATGACACTGGGCGCGTATCGGCAAAAGCAGGTCGACGGTGGATTGCAGGCCCTTGTGTCGAGCTATCCTTACGGCGGGTTGCCGGATACCGGGGTCGTGGTCGATTTCTACTTCGGATCGGAGGATCGCGACTATTTCAACGATCCCCGATTGCAGCAGCTGACGGTCGAGGCCAACGTGTCGCTCGATCCTGATACTCGCGCCGCGCTGTTCCGTGAAGCTCTGGATCTGGTTCAGGAAGAGGCCTACATCCTGCCCCTGTCCAGTGACCCGACCGTGGTGATCCACACCGACGCCGTTAGCGTCAATGCCTCACCGCGTGGGGATGTACTGTTCGCGCAATTCAGCCTGTTTGAAAGCTTTGGCGAAGTGCCCATCATCCTCGGCTGGGCTGACTGATCCCATGATCCGGTGCGGGCGCCCCAGGGTGCCCGCAATCCCTCGGGCACCTCGCGCCCGCACCAAGAACGAGAATTTGCATGACCAGCGCTGACGTGCCCTTCATATCGGTGCCTTTCATCGAACGGCACCTCGACATCGAAACCCGCGACGATGGCGTGCTGGTCGTGCGGAACTCGACACCATTGCGGCCGCTTGAAGCGCATTTGCCGGCCCTCTTCCGAAAAGCCGCCGATCGCAACCCGGATCGCACCTGGCTTGCCAAGCGGCCGGTACCCGGCGCCGACTGGGAACGCGTAAGTTACATGCAAGCCCGCCGTGCAATCGATGGTGCAACCCAAGCCTTGCTAGAACTGAGCGCTGTGGGGCGCCCGTTGATGATCCTCAGCGGCAACTCCATAGAACACGCACTGATTAGCATGGCGGCGATGCAGGCCCGCATGCCGGTAGCGCCCATAGCGCCGCCCTACTCGCTGCGCAGTACTGATTTCGCAAAGCTGCGTGGGATAGCTGATCTTCTGGAACCTGCCGCTGTCTTTGTGCAAGACCTCGCACTTTTCGAAGCCGCGCTGCGAATCTTCGATCCGGCCCAGGTCACGTTCATCTGCGTCGATGGCGAAGCTGAAGGGATCAACGCGCAGCGTTTTGACGAGATGGCAAAGCGCAGGCCCTCCGCAGCGGTCGAGGATTCCATTGCGCAGATCAACCACGACACAGTGGCGAAATACATGTTTACCTCGGGGTCAACGAACGACTCCAAAGCCGTAATCACCACCCAGCGCATGCTTTGCGCAAATATCGCGATGAGCGATCAAGCCATCGACCTGGAACCGGACAACCCGCCACATTGTACGGTTGACTGGTTGCCTTGGCATCATGTGATGGGCGGCAACTCGGTCTTCGGGATGACCTTGGTCAAGGGCGGGACGCTGTATATTGATGGCGGCAATCCTACTCCGCAAGGGTTTGCCGAGACCTTGCAGAACTTGCGCGAAATCTCGACCTCGCGGTTTGCCAATGTGCCAGTCGGCTTTGCCATGCTGACCGAGGCTATGGAAAAGGACGAAGGCTTGGCCAAGACCTTTTTCCGCGATCTGATTTTCGTGGGCTATGGCGGCGCCCGGCTGGCCGACGACACCTACAAACGCTTTCAGGCACTTTCGATCAAGCATACCGGCCGGCGCATCTCTTTCCTGTCAGGTTTTGGCGCAACTGAAACGGGTCCGTCCGCGATGTATGTCTACTGGACAACCGATGAAACCGGATTGATTGGCCTGCCTCTGCCGGGATGCGAGGTCAAGTTGCTGCCACTGGATGAAGAACGATACGAAGTGCGCGTGCGCAGCCCCGGGGTTACACCCGGCTACTTCGGGCGCCCAGACCTCAGCAGAGCCGCCTTTGACGAGGAGGGCTTTTTCAAGATGGGCGATGCGGCAAGCTTTGTCGATCGCAAACGTCCGGAAGAGGGGTTTCGATTTGCCGGGCGTGTAAGTGAGGAATTCAAGCTGCAATCGGGCACTTTCGTGCGTACCGGCGCGCTCAGAGTGAAGGCTCTGGACATGTTGGCGCCATTGGCGCTGGACGCAGTGGTTACCGGGCAGGACCGCACCTTTGTCGGCCTGCTGGTCTGGCCGAACGTCTCTGCCTGCCGCGCATTTCTGGGCGACAATGAAAGCCCCGTCGCCGTGTTACTGGCTTCACCCGCCCTGCGCGCCCAGTTCGCCCAACGGTTGGCCGAATACAATTCAGCCAACCCAGGCAGCAGCATGCGCGTTGAGCGCATCATCGTGATGGCCGAGCCTTTGTCGATGGAAGCAGGTGAGATTACCGACAAGGGCTATGTGAACCAGCGCAAGGCGCTGGAAACCCGCCGTGACGCTGTCGTGGCCCTTTACCAAGGTCCGCCCCCGGCCGAGGTCATTCAACCGTCAACCCATTCAGTGCCAGCAGGGGCGAACCAATGAGAAAAGAATACCAGGTCATCGCTGCCGATTTCCTTGGAGCGGTGGCGTATCTCAAGTTGTCCCGCCCCGACAAACGCAACGCCATCAACGACCAGATGATAGAAGAGATGGCGGACTTTCAGGATACACTGCCTGACGAAACCCGCGCCATCATCCTGCACGCCCAAGGCGAGCATTTCTGTGCCGGTCTCGATCTGGTTGAACGGATACAGAATCGCTCGAGCGATCCTCTGAGCGGAATCAAGCGCTCGCGCGCCTGGCACAGTGTTTTCGAGCGGTTCGAGCACGGCACCGTGCCGGTAATCAGCGTTCTCAAGGGCGGCGTGATCGGAGGAGGGCTGGAGCTTGCATCGGCCACGCATGTGCGGGTCTGTGAAGCATCAACCTATTTCCAACTGCCAGAGGGGCAGCGCGGAATCTTCGTGGGCGGCGGCGCCTCGGTTCGGGTGCCAAGGATCATTGGGGCCGGACGGGTGACGGAGATGATGTTGACGGGGCGTCGAATCTACGCGCAGGAAAGCCAGGCGATTGGGCTGGGGCATTATCTGGTCGGCGACGGCCAGGGGCTGGCCAAGGCGAAGGAACTCGCACAAGCGGTCATTGGCAATTCCACCGTGTCCAATTTCGCAATCATCAATGGCGTGTCACAGATCGCCGAAATGGGTACCGCCAGCGGTTATTTCGCTGAATCCGTGCTGGCGACGATGACGGCGCGATCAGGTGACTTTGCGGAACGTACAACAAAATTCCTCGATAGCCGCCGTCGCAATCGGGAGGAAGCAAGCCATTCGGACAGAACATCCGAATAACGCTGGCGCAGTTACAGACAAGGGAAGACCATGGGCAAGATCATCGACTGTCACGCGCATATGGCGGTCCCAACTCAATTGCCCGCCTACAAGGCGGGGCTGCTTTCGCATCGCGGCGCTCACGGGCGCGGCAAGGTCGGCGCAACGGACGCAGATATCCAGGCCGCTTTTGACCGGGTAGAGATGGCACCAAAGGGGCATCTGGCTTGCCTGGATGAAGCGGGCGTGGATATGCAGGTTCTGTCCCCGCGACCCTACCAGATGATGCATTCTGAAAAGCCGGAAAAGTTGGTGCATTGGTATATCGAAGAGGTCAATGATCTGATCGCACGCCAATGCGCCATGTACCCGGATCGTTTTGTCCCCATGGCCGGCCTTCCACAGACGGCGGGAGATCCGATTGAAAATGCATTGCCCGAGCTGGAGCGCTGCGTAAGGGAGATGGGGTTTCGCGGATGCCTGGTTAATCCAGATCCTTACGAAAACAACGGTCAGAAAGCGCCGCCTATGGGTGATCGCTATTGGTATCCGCTTTACGAAAAGCTGTGCGAGCTGGACGTTGTGGGCCATATCCACTCGGCTAGCTCTCGGCGGGTTGAGCGAGAGCCGTACTCTCTGCATTTCATCAACGAAGAAACCACGGCCGTCTATGGCTTGTGCAAATCCACCGTGCTGGACGATTTTCCGGAACTGAAGATCCTGGTCAGCCACGGGGGCGGCGCGATCCCATATCAGTTTGGCCGGTTCGATTCTTCGTCGGTACGGCGACCGCCACGGTTTGCCGACCGGATGCGGCGGCTCTATTACGACACGGTCCTTTATTCGCGCGAGGCGGTGCAACTTTTGCTCAAGGTGGTTGGCCCGGAGCAATGTTTGTTTGGCGCTGAAATGCCGGGTGTCGGTTCGGCAATCAACCCTGAAACGGGCAAGACATTTGACACAATCGTTCCCTACATTCGCGAATGCGAATTTATCACTAACGCCGAGAAAGAGGCCGTTCTGGGTGGTAATGCGCAGCGGCTGTTCAAGATAGATGCGTGACTGAATGTAATACGGCTTCAGGGTGACAGAAAGTCGTTGAGTAGGGAAGAGCCGGACATGTGGCGGTATTTCGTAAAAAGGCTAGGCATCGCCATTTTGGTTGTGATCACCGTATCGGTGATCAGTTTTGGCTTGCTGCGGCTGTCGGGGGATCTTGCGCAGATTATCGCGGGCGAAGGGGCCACACAGGCCCAGATTCAGGAAACGCGCATTCTCTACGGGCTCGATCGGCACATGGTATTGCAGTATCTTGACTGGGCCGGAAAGGCCATGACAGGAGATCTCGGGCGCTCGTTGTTTACCAATGAACCTGTCTTTCAATTGATCGCAACACGTCTTCCGGTTACCGCAACCCTTGCATTTTCCAGTTTGCTTCTGGCGATATGTGTCGCGCTGCCGCTGGGTGTCTTTGCCGCTGTCTATCGCAACAGCTGGATTGACCGCGCCGCGCTGGGCATCGCGGTTTTCGGCAGTGCGGTGCCCAATTTCTGGTTTGCACTGGTTCTGATCTATATTTTTGGCGTGCAATTGCGCCTGTTGCCGATCTCAGGCAGCGCGTCATGGTGGCACTTCGTTTTGCCGACGGTTACCCTTTCTACAATGGTCATGCCCCAGATCATGCGATTGACTCGCGGTGGCATGATCGATGCGCTGGATTCAGATTATGTCAAGATGGCATGGGCCAAGGGTCTTAACCCCGGGATCGTGTTTTTCAAGCACGCTTTGCGTAACGCCCTTCTGCCAGTAGTCGCGCTTTCTGCGGTATCGCTCGGTTTCCTTCTCGGGGGGTCTGTCATCGTGGAATCGGTGTTCTCGCTGAACGGTATTGGATCACTGGCGTATGAATCCATTCAGCGCGCCGACTTTCCCGTCGTTCAATCGATTCTCTTTGTACTGTCGTTCATTTACGTTTTACTGACGCTGCTGTCTGACCTCATCAACGCGCGCATCGACCCGCGCATTCGCTTGTACTGAAGGAGGCGCGCCATGTCGAACACGCCCGCGCCTCTCGATAACATGGAGTTGGCCATGCCCACTCCATGGCAGCAAAGCTGGTCAATGGCAAAATACCACCTTGGCCTGCAAACCGGAGCATTGATCGTTCTGATAGCCCTGATCTGCGCTGTTTTTGCCCCCTGGATCGCGCCGACGGACCCATATGCACAGGATCTCGCCAACCGCCTTGCCCCCACCATATGGCAGGAAGGCGGCAGCTGGGCACATATTCTCGGCACCGACGGGTACGGTCGCGATGTGTTCTCAAGGTTGATCTGGGGCACCCAGGTAACAATGATCGTGGGCTTCGGCGCGGCCGTCATCTCGGGCATTGTCGGGTCAACATTGGGCATGTTGGGCGGTTATCTGGGCGGGCGGGTTGATGCAGCGGTGATTTTCCTGATCAACGTCAAACTCGCAATGCCCGGCGTGCTGATCGCGCTGTCGCTGGTGTCGATCTTTGGCGGCTCATTGCTGTCGATCACTATAATCTTGTCGCTCTTGTTCTGGGACCACTTTGCCGTGGTCACCCGTACAGCAACGCAAGAGGTTCGGACCCGCGAGTTCATCGCCGCCGCTGAATGTTCGGGCGCTTCACGGAGCTGGATCCTGTTTCGTGAAATCCTGCCCAACATCACCAGCAAGATCATCGTCATCGGGTCACTGGAAATGGGGATTGCCATTTTGGTCGAGGCCGCACTCAGCTTTCTGGGACTGGGAATCCAGCCGCCAACGCCGTCTTGGGGCATTCTGGTAGCAGAGGCGCGCGATACGATGTTCTTCAAGCCTCATCTGATCATCGCACCTGGACTGGCCATCTTCATTCTTGTGGTGGGGATCAATCTTCTGGGCGACGGCATCCGCGACGTGACCGAGCCGCAGGGAAGGAACTGATCCCATGGCAGACATGACCGACGCTTGCCCCGCCCCGATCCTCAGTGTGCGCAACCTGGAAGTGACACTTAGAACACCGGTGGGCGATTTGCAGGCAACGCGTGGCGTGTCCTATGATATTCTGCCAGGCGAAACCTTTGCCATTGTGGGTGAATCAGGATGCGGAAAATCGATCGCGTCGATGGCACTGATGGGCCTGTTGCCCCGGATCGCCCACGCGAGCGCAGATCGTTGCCGTTTTGACGGACAAGAGATCCTGGGGCTCTCACGCCGAAAGCTGTCGAGGATCCGCGGCAATACACTGAGCATGATCTTTCAGGATCCGATGACCTCGCTTAACCCGGTCTATACGATTGGTGATCAACTCACCGAAGTGTTTGTGCGCCACGGAAAGGGTAACCGGGCACAGGCGCGCGAACGCGCCGTCTTTCTGCTGGAGCGTGTCGGGATAAAGAATGCGTCCGCGCGGCTGAATGCCTATCCGCACCAATTGTCTGGCGGTCTGCGCCAGCGCGTGGTCATCGCAATGGCGATGATGTGCAGCCCGAAGTTGATCATTGCCGACGAACCCACTACTGCACTGGATGTCACCGTACAGATGCGAACGCTGGCACTGTTGGCTGAATTGCAGAAAGAGTTCGGGCTATCAATCATCCTGATTACCCATGATCTGGGTGTCGTCGCTTCGCTGTCTGATCGGGTTGCCGTGATGTATGCAGGCCAGATCGTTGAAACAGCTCCAACCGCACAATTGTTTGCAGATCCGACACATCCTTATACGCAGGGCCTGATCCGGTGCATTCCGTCCTATGGTACGCCGGATCCGGATTCCGAGCTGTCGACAATTCCGGGGATGGTTCCGTCGCTGATCGGTCGGCAGAAGGGCTGCGCTTTTCGCAATCGGTGTCCCCTGGCCTTTTCAGATTGTGGGCAAGTTGCAGAGGTTGCCCTGCAGAAAACAGGAGAAGACCACGCTTATCGCTGCCTTCGTCCGCATGATTCACTTATCGCGCATTGGCGGGGCTTGCATGGAGAGTCCGTGTGATGTTCGATTCAACCGCTGAACCCGCCCTCAGGCTTTGCGATGTCGAGGTCAGTTTTCCCGTCCGGCGGGGCTTTTTTTCCGCAGCCGGCAAGCTCCATGCGGTTAACAAGGTTTCTCTGGACGTTGCTCGCGGTGAGTTTATCTCGATTGTCGGGGAATCGGGCTGTGGAAAATCAACGCTTGCAAAGGTGCTGCTGGGGCTGCAACCCGTCACCTCGGGAACAATTCAGATCAATGGCAAGAATTTGGCCGATTACTCAAGAAAGGAATTGGCGTATCAGGTCCAGCCGATTTTTCAGGATCCCTATTCGTCGTTGAACCCGCGCAAATCGGTGGCGGCGAACATTGCCCTGCCGCTGATCCTGTCCGAGAAACTGACAGCCAGGGAGATCCGTAAACGTGTGCATGAGATCATGGAGATGGTGTCTCTGCCCATACGTTTCGAGCACAGCTATCCCAGTCAGATGTCAGGCGGGCAGCGCCAGCGCGTTGCCATCGCCCGCGCTCTGATCACCCGCCCGCGTATCCTGGTCTGTGATGAACCGACCTCGGCGCTGGACGTGTCCGTGCAGGCGCAAATCCTGAACCTTCTGAGGGATCTCAGCCGTCGGCTCAACCTGACGTCGATCTTCATCAGTCACGACCTGTCGGTTGTCCGGCACCTGACCCGGCGGGTCGCGGTGATGTATCTGGGCCGGGTGGTGGAACTGGGCGATTCCGAGGAAATCTTCAACAACCCCAGGCACCCCTACACACAACTTCTGATCCGCTCGATTCTGCCACCGGATCCCACGTATCGGCTGCCCCCGGTAACCTGGGACGGTGGTGGCCCCGATCCAACCAACCCGCCGCCGGGTTGCCATTTCAACCCGCGTTGCCCCTATGCCACAGATCTGTGTCGCACAGCGTTGCCGGCACTCATCAAGGCAGGTGATGCCCATGTTGCCTGCCACGCCTGGCACGACATCGATGCGTGGCGGGCCGCTGGCGGCAAAACCCCGCAGCTTTCCTGAAAGGAGGACTGCAATGGCGAAAATCGTCACTGCAATGGCCACGGCCCACGGGCCACAACTGCACACCACGCCTGAACAATGGCTGCTGCGCACCGAATTCGACCGCCGCGCCAAGCATCCGTTCCGGGGTGGCATCTACTCTTACGAGGAACTTCTGGAACTGCGCAAGGATGAGGGGCTGGCCGAGAAATCTTCGCCGACCGCGATGGCAGCCGCCCATGCCCGCTGTCAGGACGCCATGCGCAAGATGGCCGAAATATGGGACACAATGGACGCAGATGTCGCGGTGATTTTTGGCAATGACCAGCAGGAAATCTACGGTGATGATCTGAACCCGGTGTTCATGGTCTATTACGGCGACAAGATCCCGCATCACCCCTCATCCGAGGAAGGGCGGCGCATGCTGCCACCGGGCATCGTCGAGGCTGAACCGGGGCACGCACCTGATCATCGGATCGAGCATTTCGGTCAACCCGAATTGGCCAGGCACATCATCCAGTCGCTGGTGGCGGCGGAATTCGACATCGCCGGATCGCCGCAACTGCCGGTGCATAACCCGAAAAGCACCGGCGTCAGCCACGCCTTCGGGCATATCTATCGGCAAGTGATGCGCGACAAGGTGATACCCAATGTCCCCGTCTATCAGAACACCTTTTATCCACCGAACCAGCCGACCGCGCATCGGGCCTATACCTTTGGCAAGGCGGTGGGTGATGCAATTCGTTCTTGGGACAGCGATTTGAAGGTTGCGCTCTTTGCTTCCGGTGGGATGACTCATTTCGCCATCGATGAAGAATTTGACCAGCGCTTCGTTCGTGCACTGCGCGAAAAAGACACCGATTTCCTGTGTTCGATTCCGCTGCGCGATCTCCAGGCCGGGACATCCGAGTTCAAGACCTGGATCTCTCTGGCCGGGGCGCTGGAGCCTGAAACCGTAGAGATGCACGAAATCGACTATATCCCCTGCTATCGCACACCCGCCGGAACGGGCACCGCGCAGGGGATGTATTGGTGGAGCTTCGCCTGAGGGGCAAGGAAAGACAATGACCGACACGAATCTGGACCGTGTGCGCAGGCTCGACACCGCCACGCTTTCCGACGCGATGGACAAGCTGGGCATCGAGGGCGTCTGCCGTGGCATCAAGCCTCGCAATCAGGATATCGGGCTGGCCGGGCGGGCCTTTACCGTCCTTTATGGCCCGATAGACCCGGTGAACCCCGGCACTGTGGGCGACTATATCGACGATCTGGAGCCCGGCACGGTGGTCGTGTTGGACAATGGCGGGCGGGAAGACTGCACCGTCTGGGGTGACATCCTGACCGAGGTTGCACATGCCAAGGGGTTGGGCGGCACGGTGATCGACGGGCCTTGCCGTGATGTGCACCTTTGTCTGAAGCTCGGCTACCCGGTTTTTTCGCGTAGCTACTCGATGAAGACCGGCAAGGATCGTGTGCAGGTTGATGCGGTGCAGGTTCCGGTCAATATCGGTGACGCGCGGGTTAACTCCGGTGATCTGCTGCGCGGCGATTCCGACGGTGTCGTGGTCTTGCCCAAGGCGCGCGAGGACGAGATTCTGGCGATGGCCGAGGCTATCGAAGCCGCAGAGGAAAAGATCCGCACTGCGGTAAGGGCAGGGAAACCCCTGCGCGAAGCCCGCGCTGAGTTGGGCTATCACACACTTCAAACCAAGGCGTAGAGCAGCCTGCTCTTGGGTTGGGAATCAGTCCCGGCGGTGTTCTCGCCGGGATTTTTCTTACGCCAATGTTCCGAGCATCAGCACCGCATGGCTCCATGCAGAGCGGGGTGGGCTTGTTCGCGCTTCTCATAAATTACTGAAATAGAGAGATATATACTCAGGGCGGGTGCCTTGTTTTGACAATATAAGGCTACTTGACAAAACGGCAAATAGAATTCTAATTTGCATGCAATATGGAGGAGCAATCGTGACCCTTTCCAGAACCGATACAGCGCTTCTCGAAGACGTGCCCGGCTTTGTTCGCCTGCGTGTGAAGGAAGTGGTTCGTGAAACCGCCGAGGCCAGCTCGCTGGTCTTTGACGTTCCCGCCACACTGACCGGCACTTTTCGTTATCGCCCCGGCCAGTTCCTGACTCTCCGCCACGAGGTGGGGGGAGAGGTGCTTTTTCGCAACTATTCGCTGGCCAGCGCGCCGGGGGTCGATGCCGACCTGAAGGTAACGATCAAGCGCGTAACAGACGGGCGTGTGTCGAACAGCTTGCTTGATACCGTCGTGGCGGGCGCAGAACTGCTGGTCATGCCGCCAAAGGGCATCTTCTGCCTGCGCCAGGGCACGGTACCGGTGGTGCTGTTTGCGGCCGGCAGCGGCATCACGCCGGTAATCTCGATCCTGAAGCAGCTCCTGACAAGCACCGAGCGCAAGGTGACGCTCGTCTACGCAAACCGTGACCCCGAACAGATCATCTTTCGCGAGGAACTGAGCCGCCTGCATGAGCGATACGGTGCGCGGATGCGGCTGGTGCATCGGCTCGACAGCATTCAGAGCATTCTGTCAGCCGCCGAGGTGCAAGGCTACGCAGACAGCGCCACCGAGTACTACCTTTGTGGCCCCGCGCCCTTCATGGCCACTGTCCGCGAGGGGCTAATACAGGGTGGTGTCTGTGAAGTGCGCGTTTTCCTGGAAAGCTTCGATCCGGTTGCTGCTGAGGTCCAACCTGCCGAGGCGCCGAGCGAGGGTGAAAGCGCGCGCGTCGTCCTCCGATACAAAGGCGAAGAGCACCAGATAGCGGTCGGCCAAGGCGAGACAATCCACGCCGCCGCAGCTCGCCAGGGTCTGAACCTGCCGTTTTCGTGCAGGGCCGCGTTCTGCGGGTTGTGTATCGCACGGGTAACCGCAGGCAGCGTGCACCTGCAAGACAATCTTGGCGGCATCACTGATGCGCAGATTGCCGAGGGTCTGACACTGACATGCCAGGCGCTGGTCGACAGCGCCAAGGCCAGCGTCGTTTTCGACTGAGCCGAAAACCCGGGCGTGCCCCGCTTCCGGCGCCACACGCCCCATCATCGCAAAGGGAGAGAGAAGCCATGCTATCCATCGAAGACAACACCCTGTTGACCCAGACCGGGCCGGGCACGCCGATGGGCGACCTGTTCCGCCGTTTCTGGCTACCCGTCGCCCTGTCGCGCGAAGTCGGCACCTTTGACAAGGGACCGACCAAGGTAAACGTGCTGGGCGAAAAGCTGATCGCCTTTCGCAACAAGGACATGTCCATAGGCCTTGTCGATTCGATGTGCCCGCACCGTTTGGCGAACCTGTATTGGGGCCGCAACGAAGGTGACGGCCTGCGCTGCGTCTATCACGGCTGGAAGTTCGACAAGGATGGCAACTGCCTGGAGCAGCCTGCTGAATCCGAGCAAACCTGCTTCAAGGAGCATGTAAAGCTGCGCGCCTATCCCGCGCGCGAGGCGGCAGGCGTGATCTGGGCCTATATGGGGCCCGAAGACAAGCAGCCCGCATTTCCGGACTTCGAATTCGCGCGCGTACCCGAGAACCACACCTATTCTTCGAAGCGGCTGCAACTGTGCAACTGGTTGCAGAACCTCGAAGGAGAGCTTGACACAGCGCATGTCCAGCAACTGCACGCGCACGAGGTCGTCGAAGGGTCGATGATCGCACTTCCGCCGCGCTACGAAATCAAGGATACGGGTTTCGGTATGCTGATGATCGCCAAGCGCGAGGGTGAAGACGGCACCCCGCATGCAGGAAAGATCAACTGGCGCATGACCCCCTACATCATGCCCGCGGGCACATTGATTCCGCAGACCCCGGACAAGCCGCAGCACCTGACCTTTGCCGTTCCGGTCGATGATGTGACCATGATGGGCTACACCGTGTCGTGGCGCGCCAACGAACCAATGAGCGAGGCGGACATGAAGCGGTTCGAAGAGGATGACATCCTGCATTTGCGCGTCGATCCAAAGACATTTCTGCCGTTGGCGAACATCCACAACGACTACCTGATTGATCGCGCCTCGCAAGCAACCGAGACAATGACCGGGATCGCCGGGTTGCGCATGCAGGACGTCGCCGTGCAAGAGGATATGGGCGGTCCTATTGCACAGCGTCATCGAGAAAAACTGGGTTCGACCGATCTCGCCATCGTCATGATGCGGCGCAAGCTTCTGGCCACAGTAAACGCTATGTTGAACGGTCAGGAGCCTCCGCAACCCGGCAATGCCGCCGCATTCAATTGCCGGTCGGTTTTCGCAGAAGAAAGCTCGACGAAATCCTGGCAGGAGGTTTTTGCCGAAGCCCAGCCAGGCGGAAACGCTCAGGCTCTTGATGCCTGAGGTGCCGCTAGTCTAGAAAAACGTGCCGGGCGCAAGGTCGCGCCCGGCCCACGCCTTCACCGAAAGGACGCCATGGAGCCCGTCAGCCGCAAAAGCGGTCAGAGCAGCGCCGAAGTGGTCGAGTCGATCCGCGAGGCCATCCGCGCGGGCGAATTGCTGCCAGGCATGCATCTGAAGCAGGCCGAATGGGCGGTTCGACTGGGCGTAAGCCGGGTACCAGTGCGTGAGGCATTGGGTATTCTGGAATCCGAAGGGATCCTGATTCACGAACCGCATCAAGGCTATTCCGTAGCGCTGTTGTCAGACAGTGAAATCCGGCAACTCTATTTGCTGCGGCGCCTTATCGACCGAGAAATTGCTGCTGCGCTGACCTGGCCAGACGAAACCCGAATGGCACAATTGCGTATGTTGGGTCAGGCAGCCGAGTCGGCAATTGCCGCGAACAATGCCGCGGAATGGTTGTCTTGCAATGATCGCTTCGTAATAGCGGTTTACCGGCTTTGTCCGTTGGAAATTCTGGTGGGCGAGGCCATCAAGCTGTGGCGCAGGACTGAAACCGTCCGTTCGGGGAGGGTGCGCTACGAATGGACCACCCTGAGCCCCGAAGCGATCCGCCAGACTGTCAGTCGCATTCTCTCGACGCTTGAAGACCGGGACCGGCCGGCGCTGAAGTCCGCTCTTGGGCGGCTGACACGTCTGCCCCGACGTGCGGCGCCGTAATGCGCGCTACACTTCTGGCAGATTGCCGGGCGCGGTACCCAACTGGACAGACAGGGCCACAGCCTCGCGCAAGGCAATGCGCGAGTATGTTTTCCGCTCCTTTGGGCCGAAGCGATTTTTCGGGCCGCTGATCGTCAACGATCCGATCAGTTTGCCCCTCATTCCAAACACTGGCGCTGCGACAGCGGCCATGTCCGGATGACGTTCGCCAATCGAGCTGAACATCAGTTCGTCAGCCTTGGCCGAATGGGGCAAGCCACCCTGGAACGCGGTAATTGCTTTTCCGCTGGCACCTTGTGTTGCCTCCAAGGCATCACCCACTCGAATATGGTCGCGGATCATCTGGGCGGCTTCGCTTCGGAACAGGCAGATGCGTTTGTCCCCCTCGGGAACATAGAACGACGCATTCTCGTTTGTCTCGGCAACAATCCGGTCGAGGACAGGTTGCACATGAACCTCGAGGTTGAACGAGCCGCGATAGACAGCCCCGAGTTCAGCTAGTGTCGGACCCAGCGTATAGCTGCCGTTATCCAGTCGGCGGACATAGCCAAAAGTTTCCAGCGATCCAAGAAGTCGCAGGATCGTGCTTTTGTAAAGCCCCGTACGTTCGGACATTTCCTTGAGTGACAGCGGTCCCGAGGTGCCGCGAAATACATCAAGGATCGTCAACGCCCGGTTGACAGCCAGAACACCCATCGCCGATTTTGGTTTTTCACTCATAGCATGGCAGCCCGACTCCGTGATACCCGATCAGTTCATAGTCGCATTCTTCTGTGCGGTCTATCTGGCAGTGATGATGCCTTCACGTTCAAGTGCCGCTATTGTCGCGGGTGCGATGCCGATGGATTCAAGGATCGCCGCGGTATGCTCGCCCAGTCGGGGGGGCGGTGTTCGTGCGCCGGGTTCGCTGTCTGATAGCCTGTAGCCCGCGCGCATCACGCGTGTATGCGTGTCTTGCCCTTTTTCGTCGGCCAGATTCTGAACCAGCCGACGGCCGGTGACTTGCGGATGTGCCAACGCTTGCGGCACGGTCAGGACCGGGCCGGCCGGCACCCCCAGCCGCGTCAAGGCCGCGACCCAATGCTCGACGGTATTCCCCGCCAATGCCCCGTTGATCTGAATGTTCAGATCAGCGCGGTTGCGCTTGCGTGCCTCGCGATCGCAAAATCGCGGATCTTCCGGCAGGTCAGGTCGGCCAAGCAGTTCGCAGAGCCGTGAAAACTGTTCATCCTTGTTGGCGGCAATATTCAATGGCCCATCCGCAGCATGGAACGTCCCCGAAGGTGCGGCGGTCGTGTTCTCGTTGCCAATAGGTGCAGGATGCACACCTGCGGCAAGAAAATTTGAAACAGCCCAGCCCATCGAGACGATTGAGGAATCCAGCATCGAAACGTCAATGAACTGCCCCTTGCCTGTCCGCGCCCGCGCAAACAGGGCGGCCAGCGTGGCGAAGGCACCCGTCAATCCGCCAATCGTATCCGCCACCGGATACCCCACGCGCAGCGGGGCGGTTTCGGGTGATCCTGTCACCGACATGATCCCTGACATCCCCTGAATGATCTGGTCATAGGCCGGGTTGTTTCGCAGCGGACCATCCTGACCGAATCCCGAGATGGCACAATATACCAATCCAGGATTGATCTCGCGGAGTGCCGCATAGCCGAGTTTCAGTCGTTCCATCACGCCCGGACGGAAATTCTCGACGACCACATCAGCCGTACGCACGAGGTCGCGGAACAATTGGCGACCCAGGTCGTTTTTCAGATCAAGCGCCAATGAGCGCTTCCCGGCGTTCTGCGCCTGAAACGACGCCCCAACCAGCTGTTCGTTGAGTTCCGCCGAGGCCCCAAGCCGCCGAGCCAGATCCCCTCCATCAGGGTTTTCGACCTTGATGACATCCGCGCCAAGTAGCGCCATCTGATAGGTGCAAAACGGCCCGGACAGGACATTGGTCAGGTCCAGAACACGCACACCTTGCAGCAGCGCGGCGGGGGGCAAGGTGTCAGGGTGCGTCAAGGCATCCTCCAGTGTTCTATTAATCAGAACGATGTTCTAAATAATTAAAGGCACGCACTTCTGTCAACCCGTCGCGCTGATCCGGTTGCGCGCCAGCGAGAAAACGCCACCCGCGCGGATCCAGTCCAGCTCGGTTGGAGTGTCGATGCGGCACAAGCCTTCGCGCTCGATCGGCGCCTCGCCCGGAGTGGTCAGCGTAACGGTTACCCGTGCATGCAGCCGGTTCATATTGGCCAACCCCCGGATGCAGACCACCGTACCAGCGTTTACTCCTGCTTTCGATGCGATGTCATCGGGCACCTCGACAGGCAGAACGCCCGCAGCCACTAGATTGGTGCGATGAATGCGTTCGAACCCCGATGCCAGCACTGCGCGCACGCCCAGCATGCGGGTGCCCTTTGCGGCCCAGTCGCGCGCCGAGCCCATGCCATAGCGCTCTCCCGCCAGCACTACCGTCGCCACGCCTTGGGCACGATAATGCACGCTGGCGTCAAAGATATCGACGGTTCCCAGCCTCTCTACCTCGGTCCTTGGGCCCTGACCTGGCGCCAGGCGGTTGGACAGCAACGGATGAGCAAAGGTGCCACGCGCCATCACCTCGTGATTGGCACGGTAGGCGCCGTAAGAACCCGGGGCAGTCGCTCCGGGCGACGAGCAGATCATCCGCCCTGCAGGCGATTGCGGATCTATCCGCCCAACCGGCGAAATATGATCGGTTGTCACGCCATCGCCCAGAGCCAGCAAGATGCGGGAATCGTGCAGATCCAACAGGGGCAGGGGGGCTTCGTCAAAGAATGGCGGCGGCTGCAGAAACAAGCTTTCCTTGCGCCAGGGATAAAGCGGCTCGGTCGGTGCGGTGATCGCTTGCCAGCCGGTTTCCGCCATGAGTTCGGTATCGCGTGTCAATCCGATTTCGGCCTTGCGCAGGACCTCGTCAATTTGCGCATCACTGGGCCACAAGTCAGCCAAGGTCACACGCTTTCCGTCCGGCGCTATCGTCACGGCACCCCGATCAAGACGGTTCTCCAGCCGTCCGGCCAATGCCGCCACGACAACCAATGCAGGAGAGGCAAGCCAGTTGCTTTTGATTTCGGGATGAATCCGCCCCTCGAAATTGCGGTTTCCAGACAGAACCGCACAAAGCTCTGCCCCAGTGGCACGCAGGGCCTTGGCTGCGGGGAGCAGTTTGCCCGAGTTGCCAACGCAGGTGGTGCACCCAAACCCCACCACCTGAAACCCCAATGCATCGAGGTCGGCCTGCAACCCACCGGCCCGCAGCAAAGCCGCAATCCTGCGCGAACCCGGAGCCAGCGACGTTTTCACATGGCCAGGCACGGTCAAACCCCGCGCCCGCGCCGCACGGGCTACCAGACCGGCAGCAATCATGGAGGCGGGATTGGCGGTATTCGTGCAACTGGTGATCGCGGCAATGACAACCGGATGATGCGCCGTCCCGGTTACTTCCAGAATCTCAGGAATATCGGCCAAGGCATGCCGGTCATGCGGACGCGACGGCCCAGCCATGGACAAACCGAACTCTGACAAATTAATGGAAATTTGTCTTTGCCACAGCCGGTGTTCGTGATCATCGCGCCAAAGCCCGGTTTCGCGCGCATACGCTTCGTGACGCGCCAGTTCCTCGGGGCTGCGCCCCATCTGTGCAAGGTAGTCCAGCGTCGCCTGATCGACGGGGAACAAGCCGCAAAAGGCCCCATACTCAGGCGCCATGTTGGCGATGGCGGCGCGGTCGGGCAAGGAAAGTTCCGACAGTGCCTGCCCCCCGAACTCGATGAACTCAGAGACCACACCCGCAGCCCGCAGCGCTTGCGTCACCCCCAATGCCAGATCGGCGGCCGCAACGCCCGGTTGACGGCGGCCTGTCAGCTCAACCCGTGTCATGCGTTGCGCCGCCAGGGCTAGCGGCTGGCCCAGCGCCGCGACCTGCGCTTCCATTCCTCCGACGCCCCAACCCAGAATCCCCAGTGCATTGATCATTGTGGTGTGGCTGTCGGTACCAATGACAGAGCCATTGACCGCCATGCCCCGCGGACCCGTCACGGCGATCTGTGCCAGTTGTTCCAGGTTGATCTGATGGCAGATCCCCTGCCCGGGGGGGATGACACGCAGATTGACGAACGTGCTTTCGGCCCATTTGAAAAACCCGTAGCGTTCGACATTGCGCTTCATTTCGGTCGCCATGTTGCGGGCCAGCGCATCGGCGGTTCCCGCGTGTTCGACATGCACGGAATGATCAATCACAAGGTCGATTGGAAGTGCCGAATCAACCCCTTCCGGTGCGAGGCCAGCGCGTGAAGCCGAATCGCGCAGCGCTGCAAGGTCAGCCAAGGCGGCAACACCGGCCGTGTCTTGCATCAAGATGCGCGTGGGGTGGAACGGCAGCTCACCAGGATCTGCGCCACCCTGCAACCAGGCACCGAATGCAGCCAGAACAGGGCCGGGCTGTTCAGAAAAAGAAGCAATGTTTTCAGCAAGAAGATAAGCCGGCCGGGGCATTTTTCGCGGATCAACACCGCAAAGGTAGGTCACCATAGCTGCCGGGCTTCTGTGTGGGATCTTTTCGGCAATGTCAGTCGGCATGGGAGTTCCTGTCTGCTGGGTTTTTCGCCTGCGCCCCGGGGCGTTGACAACGTGGGCCCTCTTGCCATATTCTATTTGAAAGAACAATATTCTATCAAATAGAACAAGAGGCATACGTGAAGCTCGCCAGATTTGACGCAGGACCCGTAAAAAGCCGCATAGGCGTGGTCACGGGTTCGCAGATTGTCGACGTGACCGAGGCCGCAGGCGTCGATCCTGCCGAATGGCCACCGATTGGTCCCACACGGTTGCTTGCCGATTTCGACCGCCTGCGCCCCGGCCTGGAACGCGCCGCTGCGCAGGGCGAGCCGATCCTGCTGTCGCAGGTCACGCTGCTGACACCTGTGCCCTGGCCGAACAAGGTTGTCGCCTTCCCGGTGAATTATCATGCCCACGGGGCGGAAATGGGTGCGGGCTATCGCGCGACAAATCAGGGGTTCTTCCTGAAGCCGAACTCATCCCTTTCAGGCGCCGGTGAGCCCGTGGTGCTGCCCGAAACTCCTGGCCGCGAGGTGCATCACGAAAGCGAACTGGCCATTATTATCGGCAAGCAGGGCCGAAATATCGCGCGTGAAAACTGGCATGAGCATGTCTTTGGCTATGCCTGCCTTCTGGATATGGTCGTGCGCGGCCGTGAAGAGCGCGTCGCGCGCAAAGCCTATGATACATTCTGTCCGGTGGGGCCATGGATCACCACCGCAGACGAGGTGCCCGACCCGGCAAATCTGCAAATGAAACTGTGGGTAAACGGCGAGTTGCGGCAGGATGCCAACACCCGCGACCTGGTGCTCGACATCCCCGGCATGATCGCGATGGCTTCCGCCGTGATGACCCTCTATCCGGGCGACATCATCGCCACAGGCACGCCCGAGGGCGTCGGCCCGGTGCGCGGCGGCCAGACCATTCGTATCGCGATCGACCATTGTGGCGAGATGAGTGTCCCGGTGGTGCAAGGCACCGGCGGGTCTACCGAGATTTTCTCCGATCCCTATCAACTTGTGAAAATGACGTGAGCCCGGCCATGACCAGACCGCAATCCCTGGACGATCTCTATTCGCGCTTCGACGGCATGCACATGGAAGGCGGTTGGCATCGAAAGTTTCCGGCTCTCTGGCCGGTGCCCGAGGAAAATTTCCTTCCCTATGTCTGGCACTATGCCGAGGTCCATCCGGCACTTGATGCAGCTGGAGATCTGGTCAGCACCGAATTTGCCGAACGCCGGAACCTGACCATGCGCAACCCCGCCGAGGGGAACCGCTATGCCACGGTTCGAACCTTGGTTGCTGCCTATCAGATGGTCAAACCCGGCGAGATCGCAAAGTCGCACAGGCATACCCCCAATGCGCTGCGGTTGATTCTGGACGGGCAGGGCACCACGACCACCGTTGACGGCAAACGGGTCAATATGCGCCCGGGCGATGTTCTTCTTACCCCGAACTGGGCATGGCACGCGCATGAAAACGCGGGCACCGAAGATTGCTATTGGCTGGACTTCCTTGACGTTCCGGCGGTGCATTTGCTCGAGCCAATGTTCTTCGAACGCCACCCCGACGGGCTGGAAGACGTTGTTGAGGACGTCGAGAACTCGCCCATCGCCTTCCGCTGGGAGGACAGTCTTGCGAGCTTGGGGCGCAGCACGGACGACGCGGGCGGGCTTTGTGCCGCGCAGATCGAAATGGGAAGCCCGGCGCTGGAAACTATCGGGCTCTACATGCAGAGGTTGGCGGCCGGTTCGACCAAGGCAATGCGGACCACGGCCAACAGCCTTTTTGCAGTGATCGAAGGGCAAGGCCAGACTGTGGTTGGTGACGTTGCCCTGCCTTGGGCGCGTGGCGATGTCATCGCCGTTCCTGCATGGCGTGCCTATCGACACGAAGCCGGTGGCGATGCTGTCCTGCTGCGCGTCACGGACAAACCGATCTTCGAAAAACTGGGCTGGCTGCGCGAAGAGATCGCCTGATCGCCGCCGATACAAAAGGGTTTCCTGTCCATGTCCCAACCCCGCCCTGTCCTGATCGCCGGCTCCGGAATAGGCGGTGCCGCCGCGGCGCTGGCTTTGCTGAAAAGAGGCTTTGATGTTGAAGTCTATGAACAGGCCCCCGCGCTGACCGAAGTTGGCGCGGGGGTGCAGATCAGCCCCAACGGTGCCCGTGCGCTGGATTCCCTGGGCGTGTTCCAGCACCTCAGCGAGTTGTCGTGCAAGCCAGAGAAAAAGCAGTTCCGACTTTGGAACACAGGCCGTGCCTGGCCGATGTTCGATCTGGGCGATGCTGCCCTTGCGCGCTATGGCTATCCATACCTGACCGTTTATCGGCCCGATCTTCTGGATGTCCTCGTCGAAGGTGTGCGCAGGATAAAACCTGACGCCGTGCATCTGGGAAAACGTGCCACGGGTTATACCCAAGACCCGGATGGCATGACACTATATCTTGACGACGGCTCAACCGTGCAAGGCACGGCGCTGATTGGCGCGGACGGGGTGCGGTCCACAATCCGTGAGCAGATGTGGGGCGGGGAAAAACCTGCGTTCTCGGGCATGGTGACATGGCGCGCGGTGATCCCGATGGAGACACTGCCGGATCATTTGCAGGCCATGATTGGCAACACATGGATTGGGCCGGGCGGCCACGTGGTGACCTATCCGTTGCGCGGTGCCAAACTGCTGAACTTCGTCGCAACCATCGACCGCTCGGACTGGCAGGAAGAAGGTTGGAACATCCCCGGCACGCCCGAGGAATGCGCTAACGATTTCAAGGGCTGGCACCCTGACATCCACGCAATCATCGCCTGTGCTCCGGCCTTGTTGAAATGGGCGCTGATGGTCCGTGATCCGATGCCGGCCTGGACACAAGACCGTGTCACCCTGTTGGGTGATGCCTGTCACCCGACGTTGCCTTTTCTGGCGCAAGGCGCCGTAATGTCGATCGAGGATGGGGTGGTTCTGGCCCGCTGTCTGGAAGCCACTGGTGGGGACATGGCCGCTGGGTTCGCACGCTACGAGGCCGCGCGGATCGACCGCACCAGCCGGATGGTTCTTGGCGCCCGCGATAATACCGACCGGTTCCACAGCAGCGAGTTGGGCACCGAGGAGGGTGCACAAGCCTATCTGGAACGCGAATGGGGTCGCGCACCGATCCGTGAGCGTTACCACTGGCTCTATGATTATCAGGCCGACACTGTCGCCATCTGAGGAGACGCGGCGCATGTCCGACCTTCCGAAATCCGTCTACCTGAACGAGGAAGGCCCGCGCGAGGGGTTCCAGATCGAAGCGGAAACAATCCCGACTGCTCGCAAGATCGAACTGATCGACCGACTCGCGCAGACCGGGTTGCGCCATATCCAGGTGGCGTCCTTCGTGAACCCCCGGGCGGTGCCGGGCATGGCCGATGCCGACATGGTCGTGAAGGGTTTCCGGCATGTTCCGGGGGTCGAGTTCACGGCGCTCTGGCTGAACCAGAAGGGATTTCAGCGCGCACTCGGCCATTCCGGGCGACTGGCAATCAATGGCTCACTGAACCTCTATGCGTCTGATGCGTTTCTAATGCGCAATCAGAATCGTATCCCCGCCCAACAGCGCGCCGCCCAGCATGAATTGATCGCCATGTATCAGGCGGCTGGCGTTCGGGTGAAGCGCGGTTTCATATCGGCGGCCTTCGGTTGCAACTTCGAAGGTGACATAGCGCCAGCTCATGTGGTCCGGCTGGTGGGCGAATTGCTGCACATAGCGGCGGAACACGGCGAGACAATCGACCATATCGGGCTGGGCGATACTATGGCATGGGCCACGCCAAGGAGTATCAAACGCGTCGTCGGCGCCGTGCGCGAGGCATATCCAGACCAGCACCTGTTGCTGCATCTGCATGATACGCGCGGAATGGGTATCGCCAACGCTTTCGCCGGTCTGGAAATGGGCGTGCGAATGTTCGACAGCGCGGTGGCCGGGTTGGGCGGCTGCCCCTTTGCCGGACATCAAGGCGCGGCGGGCAATGTCTGCACAGAGGATCTGGTTTTCATGTCCGAAGAGATGGGCATTGCCACCGGCGTCGATCTCGATGCGCTGATCGACTGCGCCAGACTGGCCGAGGACATCGTCGGCCACCCCCTTCCCGGCGCCGTAATGCGTGGTGGCGGGCTGAAGAAGTACCGCACAGCCCTTTCCGCCTCCAGGAGCTCCTGATGACTGACCCGTTGCCACAAGCCGACGCCATGCCCGGGCTGAACACCGCGCTTGATCTGGATGCACTTTATCCGATCCTGCATGCCAACCACTATACAGCGGGATGGAACAAGAAACGCCGTTCACTTTGGCCGCAGCCCGCCAGCGATTTTTCACCGATGCACTGGCGTTATGCCAATGCAAGGCGCGCGCTGGCCAAGGCGGGCGACTGGATCGACACCGATCTGGCCGAGCGCCGGAATCTGCTGATGTTCAACCCCGTGGGCGACAATGACTATGCATCGCTTCGGACCTTGGTTGCGGCTTATCAAATGGTCAAGCCCGGGGAGTACGCACGCGCGCATCGCCATGCGCCCAACGCGTTGCGGATGGTTCTGGATACCCCGCCCGGATTGTTCACGGTGGTGAACGGCGTGCAGTTGCCCATGGTGTCCGGCGACATCCTGCTGACCCCTGGGAACTGCTGGCACAGTCATTTCAGCGACGCAGCAACGACCGAAGGGGCGCAGTCTTTCTGGATAGACATCCTCGATGTACCGCTTGTCCAACTTCTGGAACCCATGTTCTATGAGGAGTATCCAGGCGGCATTCAACCGGTCCAGATCAGCCCGACCCAGTCTGAATTCTGGTTTCCGTTCGACAAGACCCGACTGCGTCTGGCAGAGCAGGAGCCCGACGAAAATGGCTTGCGGCGGGTAACCCTGGCGTCGCAAGGGCACATCCCGACGATGGCGCTCTGCTATCACCAGGTACCGGCGAGCGCGAAGTCAGGAACTCTGCAATCGACCGAAAATCGCCTTTTCGCGGTCTCCGAAGGTCATGTGGTCATCACGACCCCATCCCTGCGCGCCAATGCGCGGCGCGGGGATGTGATCGCCGTTCCCACATGGACCCCCTTCAGCATCGAGGCCACGACCGACAGCTATGTTCTTGAGGTGTCGGACGCACCGGTACAAAGGATGCTGGGATTTCATCGCGTGGCAGAATAGCCGGTTCTGGCAGCCGTCCCCGCTTTTAGCCTCAATACAGGCGGTAGTTCGATGGCAGGCAGCCACGGAGTTTTTCCTGTGCGTCCATAGGGAGGCCAAGGTTCCCAATGACATCAGGATGATGGACACCAGGGCGGGCGCGATCATTGAGGCGAGGACGAAAGGCGCGTCACACTACGACCTGCGCGATGCCGTCGGCCACCGCCAGCTTTCCACCACCGATCGCTACGCCAGAGACAGATCGGTGGGCAGCAGCAAGGTGCTGAAACTCCGCCGCTCGTGAACGAAGAAGAAACCTCGTTACAACTTTCGTTACAACTAGTTACAGCCGCCCTTGTGGAAAGATCAGGCGAACCGTCGAAACCAAAACGAGATCAAGAGGTTGGATGGTACCGCCTCCCCGGCTCGAACGGGGGACCCCCAGATCCACAATCTGGTGCTCTAACCAACTGAGCTAAGGCGGCACTGGGGGCGATTTAGCGCCAGCGCCGCACGAATGCAAGAGCCGCGATTGCACGAAGCAGGCCGGGAAGCCTGCTCGGAGCGGGCTTGAAACGGTGCCGGCGCTGGCGTATCGCTGCGCGCGGGCTTGTGCGCCCGCCAGCATGGGAGTGCGTCATGGGGATCGACAAGGAAAGCGACATCGCTGCGAACCTGCAGATCGGGCCGACGACACTGGGCATGGTGCGGATTTATATCGAGGGCGACGGGCTGCAATTGCCGCTCGATTTCGACCCAGACGAGGCCGAGGAGATTGCCGAGGAAATTCTCGGCGCAGCGCGTGTGGCGCGCGAATCCGCCGCCACTGCCGGCAAGGCGGGCGGGCGCGGCAAGGGCGGAAACGGCAAGGCCAGGGGCAAGCCGAAACGCTGAGCCTTTCAGGCCTACGGCGTGCAGGTCATCGAGCCGAGGAAAAGAGGTGAGAGGCCGGACACGACCCAAGCGGGTCTCGCTGCGGCTGCTTCCTTCCGGACCTGACCGGGTTGGCAAGGTGCCTGCCCGCGCCGACCTCTCGCCGCCCATCTATGCCCAGAAACGGCGCGATGCAAGACGGATGCGCAAGCTTGTTGCCACGCGCCCGACAGCGATTGCGCCGGCGGGCCGGGGCATCGTCCCATTGCCCGGCTCAACCCTCGATCAGCTTCGCGATCTGGATGATGTGGCCCTGCAGCTTTCCGCCGCGGCTTTCGGCGTTCAGCCTGACCACTGGCTCGGTGTTCGAGCTGCGCAGGTTGAAGCGCCAATCGCCCATGTCCAGGCTGATGCCGTCGGTCTGGTCCACGGCGCGGGCGGCGGGTTCGAAGGCGGCGCGCACGCGGGCAATGGCGGCGGCCGGGTCCGCAGGGTGGAAATTGATCTCGCCCGACGAGGGAAAGGCCGCCCGCCTTGCCGTCACCAGATCGGCCAGCATGCCCTTGCGGCTGATCAGCCCGGCGATGACCAGCCAGGGAATCATGCCACTGTCGCAATGGCAGAAATCGCGGAAATAGTGATGCGCGCTCATCTCGCCGCCATAGATGGCGCCATGATCGCGCATCGCCTGCTTGACGAAGGCATGGCCGGTGCGCGCCATCACCGCGCGCCCACCGGCGCGGGCCACCACATCGAGCGTATTCCAGATCACCCGCGGGTCATGCACCACGGTGCCGCCGGGCTCGCGCTCGAGAAAATATTCCGCAAGCAGCCCCACCACATACTCGCCATCGACAAACTCGCCGTTGTGATCGAACAGGAAGCAGCGGTCGAAATCGCCATCCCAGGCGACGCCCATATCGGCCCCCTCGGCGCGCACGCGCTCGGCGGTGGGGGGGCGGTTCTCGGGCAGAAGCGGGTTTGGAATGCCGTGTGGAAAGCGCCCGTCGGGCTGGTGGTGCATGCGGACGAAGCGAAGCGGCGCACCACGCGCGGACAGCGCATCGGCAATGGCATCGAAGGTCGGCCCGGCGGCGCCATTGCCGGCATTGACAACGATCTTCAAGGGCTTCAGCGCCACGATATCGACGAAGGAAAGTACCCGCGCCACATAGGCCGCGCGCGCCTCGCCGGCCACATCAAGCAGGTTTCCGCCCGGGCGGGCGGTGCCAAAATCATCGGCCTCGGCAAGCGCCCTGATGCTGGCCAGCCCGGTTTCGGCATCCAGCGGCGCCGAGCCCGCGCGCACCATCTTCATGCCGTTGTAATCCATCGGGTTGTGCGAGGCGGTCACGCAGATGCCGCCATCGGCCCCAAAATGGCTGGTGGCGAAATACATCTCCTCTGTGCCCGATAGCCCCAGATCGAGCACCTCGCAGCCCTCGGCGATCAGTGCGCGCGTCACCGCCTCGGCCAGCGCCTCGGACGAGGCGCGCACATCGCGCCCCAGCACCACGCGCCGCGCGCCCAGCGCCCGCGCGAAACCGCGACCGATGCGAAAGGCGATGGACTCGTCAAGCTCGGCCCCCAGCCGCCCGCGGATGTCATAAGTCTTGAAACAATTCAGTGTCACCGGCGCCATTACCCTTTCGCCACTTGCCCGCTTGCATGGACATCACCAAGGCGGAGGTTGTCATCCTTGCCCAGTTGGGTGCCGATTTGCACCTTGATCAGCACCACCGGCACCGACCGGAATATAGACCGACCGGTCATCCTTCACCAGTTGCGCTTCGGTGCGGATGATCGCCAGGTGTGTGCCCTCCGCCGCCTCCCGGCCGCCCGGATCAGACCATGCCCTGCCACAGGGCGCCATCGAAAGTTTGCCCGCCCCCGCCAGCCGCCGCGCCGGCGCTGGCCGCATGCAGGTGCCGCGCTTGAAACCGACAGGTTCCTTCACTCCCCTCGCGCAACCCGCGCCTTGCCCGGTACCGTCATTGCAGGCATTGTCGCTTGACAGGTGGCAGCCATGCAGCTTGCATGCGCCCCTCGGGCGGGAGGAAGATTTGCTGAAGGCTTTTCTGCGGTTTTGCCGGGCGCTGGACAGGCTGACACTCGTGACTTGCGCCGCCGCGGCACTGTTGCTGGCGATCATGGTGCTGGTCAATGTCGTGCTGCGCTACAGCTTTGGCTGGGGGTCGATCAAGCTGCAGGATCTGGCCGCCTATGCCTTTGCCGTCTTTCTCATCACCAGCCTGCCGGTCTGCCTGGCGCGCGGCGGGCATGTGCGTGTCGAGGTGTTTTCCGAACGCATGCCGCCGGGCTACATGCGCGCCGCCGATGCGGTGGCGCTGGTGCTTTTCCTGACCCCTGTCTTCGGCCTGATCATCTGGGCGGGGTGGAATGATCTTGTCTATGTCTGGGGCATCCGCGAAGGATCGGTCACGCCGGGCGGTCTGGGCGGACTCTATCTGGTCAAGACGGTGCTGCCGGCGGCTTCGGGGCTGATGATCCTGCAAGGGCTGGCTGCCGTGCTTGGCCCGCAAGAAAACCGCGACGAAAACGGCGAGAGCGCGGCATGAGCGCGCAGGAAATCATCCTGCTGGTGATGTTTGCCGCGCTGTTCACCGCCATCCTCAGCGGCATTCCCGCCATGCTGGCCATTGCCGGCGTGCCGCTGGTCACGGCGTTCATCGCCGGGCAGTTCGGGCTGTTCAACCTGAATTTCCTTGAATTCTTTCCGGCCCGCGTATGGGGGGTGATGACCAACACGCTGCTGATGGCGGTGCCGCTCTTCGTGCTCATGGGGGTTCTGCTGGAACGCTCGCAGCTGGCCGAGAGAATGCTGAAGATCCTGGCACGGATGATGGGCGGCAGCCCGCTGGGCATGGCGCTGTCGGTGCTCGCCTTCAGCGCCATCATCGCCGCTTCGACCGGCATCATCGGCGCCACGGTGGTGATGCTGGTGCTGATCAGTCTTCGGCCGATGCTGGAAGCCGGCGTGCCGGCCACGCAGGCTTCGGGGCTGATCTGCGCCTCGGGCACGCTGGGGCAGATCATCCCGCCCTCGATCCTGCTGGTGCTGCTGGGCGACCAGATCGGCAACACCTATCTTGATGCCCAGCAGCGCGCCGGCAACTTCGCGCCGCAGCCGGTTTCGGTTGCCGATCTGTTTGCCGGGGCCTTGTTCCCGGGGCTGATGCTGGTGGGGCTTTATTCGCTCTGGCTGCTGCTGACCCTGCGCCCGAAACGCGGCGCGCCGCCGCCTGCGCCCGGCGAGCGGGTGGCGCCCGGTGACATCCTCTTCACCTTCCTGCCGCCCTTGCTGCTGATCCTCGCCGTGCTGGGCTCGATCCTTGGCGGCATCGCCACCGCGACCGAAGCGGCCGGGCTGGGCGCGGTGGGGGCGCTTCTGATGGCGGCCTTTGCCACCACGCGCAGCACCGCAGCGCGGTTCGTGATCGGCGCGGCGGGGCTGTCGGCCTTTGCGCTGGTGGCGCTGCGCATGGCCGGGCTGGGGCGCGCGGCCATCGATACGCCGGCGGGCATGCTGGCGGCACTGGCCACCGCGCTGATCGGGGCCGGCCTGCTGCTGGCCGGGGCAAGGCTGTGGCAAAGGCGGCTGCTTCAGGGCGCGCTGGTGGAAACCATCCGCATTTCGGGCATGGTCTTCGGCATCGTCATCGCCGCCTCGATGCTGGCGCTGGTGTTTCGCGGCTTCGGCGGCGACCGCACGGTGAACGCGCTCATGGCCGGCCTGCCGGGCGGCGAGATGGGCGCGCTCTTGCTGGTCATGCTGGTTGTGTTCGTGCTGGGTTTCATCCTCGAGGCGGTCGAGATCATCTATATCGTGGTGCCGCTTCTGGGCCCGGCGGTGCTGATGGGCGATGTCTCGCCGGTCTGGTTCGCGGTGCTGCTGGCCATGAACCTGCAGACCAGTTTTCTGACGCCACCCTTCGGCTTCGCCCTTTTCTATTACCGCTCGGTGGCGCCGCGCAGCATTGCCACCACACAGGTCTATCGCGGGGTGATACCCTTCGTTCTGCTTCAGCTTCTGGCGCTGGCGATTCTCATCCAGTTCCCGGCGCTGGCGACATGGCTGCCATCACGCATTTTCGACTGACCAACCTACTGATCCAACCTGAGGAGGAGACGACCAATGAAACGCAGAACCTTTCTGGCCTCCGGCGCCGGGCTTGGCGCCGCCGCCCTTGCCGCCCCGGCCGTGGCCCAGGGCCGCATCGAATGGGACATGCCCTCGGCATTTCCCGCCCGCGCGCCGGGCGTGGGCACCAACTCGGCACGTTTTGCCGAACTGGTGGCGCTGATGTCCGATGGCCGCATGAGCCTGACCGTGCATGGCGCGGGCGAACTGGTGCCGCCCTTCACGGTCGAGGATGCCGTG
Source organism: Pararhodobacter sp. (assembly GCA_020832665.1). Taxonomy (GTDB): domain Bacteria; phylum Pseudomonadota; class Alphaproteobacteria; order Rhodobacterales; family Rhodobacteraceae; genus Pararhodobacter. The sequence goes on from JAFIEG010000001.1 coordinate 76,734, forward strand.
CAGCAGGGCACCGTGCCCATCGGCCACAACACGCCCTATTACGCCGCTTCGCGAAACGCGGCGCTGCACTGGTATACCGGTGTGCCCTTCGGGCCCACCGTCGGCGAGCATTACGCCTGGCTGCGCTGGGGCGGCGGGCAGGAATTGTGGGACGGCATCTACGCCCAGCGCAACCTCAAGCCCATCTACAGCGGCAATTCCGGTGTGCAGGCGGGTGGCTGGTTCAAGGAGCGTATCGAAAGCCTCGACGACCTGCAGGGGCTGAACATGCGCATCGCCGGTCTAGGCGGCGAGATGATGCGCAAGCTCGGCGTCAACGCGGTGCTGATGCCGGCCACCGAAATCTTCCAGGCGCTGCAATCGGGCGCGCTCGACGCTGCCGAATGGGTGGGCCCGATGCTCGATCAGGCCTTCGGGCTGCAGCGCATCACCAACCTGTGCTACACGCCGGCCTATGCCGAACCCTCGGCGGCGCTCGCCATCGTCTTCAACCGCGATGCGTGGGAGGAACTCCCCGCTGATCTGCAGGCGATCTGCGAAGCCGCGGCGATGCAATGCGCGATGGAGACGCTGGGCCAGTTCGACTATTACAACGTCACCGCCATGACCCAGTTGGCGGAAGGGGGCGTTGAGTTCCTGGCCTTTCCCGATGACGTGGTCGCCGCCATGCGTACCGCATGGGACGAGGTCAATGACGAGCAAAGCGCCGCCAGCGACGATTACGCGCGCGTGCGTGAAAGCGTCGAGGCCTTCACCGCTCAGGCCATCCCCTACAGCGCCGCCTTCATGGAGCGCTATCTCGCTTCGCGCCACGGCTGAGGCGCCGGCGGCCCAAAGGGGGGCGGCGGAAACCTGTCGCCCCTTCATCTTGCTAAAAAACTCCGGGGGGAGTCCTGCCCCGGGGGCCGGACGGGGGGCGGCGCCTCCCTTGCCTCTGGCCGGTTCAGTCCATCCGGTCGCGGGAGAAGGCATAAACAGCACAGCCGGCCAGCAAGAGCAGCCCGAAGAACAGGAAAATTGCGCCATAGGGCGCCTCGGCCGGGCTGGCGGGTGCCACCTCATAGACCCGGCGCGAGACCACCTGCAACACGCCCACCCCGCCGATCGAGAACATGTTCAGAAGCGTCACGCCGCGGCCCAGCAGATGCGGCGGAAAGAAGCTGCGCCCATGGGCCATCAGGAGCGGAAACGAAACCCCCAGCAAGCTCACGGCAGCCAACAGCACCGCCGAGGGCCAGAAGCCGGCGGCAGGCGACCACCACAGTGCCAGCAGGCAGGCGCCGCCCAGCAGGTTACCCGCCAGCACCACCCCCTTGCGCGTGCCGAACACCCGGTCGAGCGGGCCATAGGCAAACGAGCCCACCACCATTGCAAAGGCCATGACCAGCGTCACATGCCCGATGGCGATTGAGTCGGCGGCATAGACGGCTTCGTAATACGGCCCCACCCAAAGCCCGCGCAGCCCCGCCGCCGGAGCGTAGTTGACAAACAGCAAGGGCATGATCAGCCAGATCGCGGGAATGCGCAGCACATCCATGAGCGAGCCGCGCTCGCCGTTTTCATCGCCTTCGGCCGCCGGCGGGTCCTGCACGAGGCGCAGGATGGCCAGCCCGTTGATCAGCGTCAGCACCCCCAGCACCCCGACCGTCTCGCGCCAGCCAAAGGTTTCAGCCGCCCAGGCCAGTGGCCAGGCGCCGGCGATGTTGCCCAGCGTGCCAAAGCCGATGATCGCCCCGGCCAGGGTTGCGAAGACCGCCACCGGAAAGAGCCGGCCGAAAATGTAATACGAAGCCATCAGCACCGGCGAGCACCCGATGCCGATCAGCACCATTGACAGATGTATATGCCACGGCGCGGTGGCCAGCGCGAAGACCAGCGCCCCACCACCGCCGGCAATGGCCAGCAGCCAGGCCGCGGTGCGGCGCGGGCCCAGCGTATCGAGCGCCCAGCCCACCGGAAGCTGCATTGCCGCGAAGGCCAGGAACCACAGCCCCGACGAGATCGCCAGATCGTCGGGACCGGCGCCGACCTCGCGGCCCAGCACCGGTGCCAGCACGGCGAGGAAGGCGCGGTAGAACTGGCTGAGCACATAGCCCAGCACGAGCATGGCGATGCCCATTTTCATGCGATGTGTCTCACAAGTGAAATTTCGCCGCGACCTTGGCGCAAATGCTCGGTGAGGTCCAGAGGGGGCTGGGGGGTGCTGCCCCCGTCAGGCGAATATGGGGCAAGGTGAAGGGGCGGGTAAGGTTGCTGTCAGTCCGCCTTCAGGTTGGGGCCAGGCGCCAGATGAGGTAGCGATTGGCGGCAATGAACTGCGCCGCAGAGCGGTCGCGCCCGTCGAGCCGCGCGCGCAGGCGCTCGCGCCGAGGCCGGTTCAGCATCAGCCTGACCAGCCCGGCAATGGCCCGCCGCTGCAGGGGTCTTTGCTCGCGCAGCGCGGCATCGATGCGGTCGATGGCGTGGCCGATGACCATGTAAAAGCCGCGCTCCAGCTCGATCGAGGGGGCCACGGCCTCGGTGATGTCTTCCTCGGCCAGCACGGCCAGCCCCTGCCGCGCAATCTCATCGCGCATCAGCGCCAGGTCATGGCCACCGCCGGGCGGTCGCTGGCCGGGCTCGGCATGTGCCGTGCCGATGCGAAAGCAGTCGCCGATCAGGATCTCGCCGCCGCTTGCGAGCAGCGCGCGTGCCTTTCCGAGTGCGTTATCAGGCGCGATATACTGGAAGCTTTCGGAAAACAGGCACAGATCGAAAGGGCCGGTGCCGCTGAATTCCTCGAAGCGGCATTCATGCACGTTGGCCTCTGGCGCGTTGTGCCGGCAGCGTTCGGCGTGAAAGGCCGAGGGCACGACGATCTCGACTTTGTGGCCCATCAGGGTGAGCTTGCGCGCGGTCTCGCCGGCGCCGCCGCCGATATCGAGAATGCGCTGCCCGGCCCCCGGTTTCATGTGGCCCAGCAGCCGGGCGGTATAGGCTTCCTGCGCGGCGAGGGTATTGGCGGCCGTGACCTCGAGCCCGGTCCAGTCGCCGTAATGCAGGTTCTCGGCGCCGGTCAGCCAACGGCTGAAGGCAAGTGCCACATCAAGCCCGATGGTGCGTGTGTCGATCTTGCTTGCGGGCACGGCCTCTCTCCACCCTTGCGGCTGGCTTGGCTAGTGACCGGCGCAGCCGCTTGCATCGCCAACAGTGCCATGCGCCTCGCCGGCAAGCCAGGGGCGAAAGGCTCTCATGACCTGCTCATAGGCGGCGCGCTTGAATGGCACGATCTCGGCAAGCATTTGCGCCGCGCCGATCCAGCGCCAGCGGCTGAACTCGGGGTGCTTGCGCCCTTCGATGTCGATCTCGCTGTCATCGCCGAGAAAGCGCATAAGGAACCAGAGTTGCTTCTGTCCGCGAAATCGCCCGCCCCAGATGCGCGGCACGATTTCGGCGGGCAGGTCGTAGCGCAGCCAATCGGGCGTTTCGGCAAGTATTTCGACGCGCCCGGCGCTGATACCTGTTTCCTCTTCCAACTCGCGCAGCGCCGCCGCGCGTGGGGTTTCACCCTCGTCGATACCGCCTTGCGGCATCTGCCAGGCCGGCGCCCCGCTGTCGATGCGTTGGCCAACGAATACGAGCCCCTCGCGGTTGATCAGCATTACCCCCACGCAGGGCCGGTAGGGCAGGGCGGCGATGTCGGTTGGCGCCCCTTCCATCAGCGACCGTTCATGGTGGCCAGGCCGCGCAGGATGTCGAGCGCATAGGCGAGTTGGTAGTCCTCGCGCCGCAGGCGGGCCACTTCCTGCGCGGCGCGCTCTTCCTCTTCCATCATGCGCCGCTCGTCATCCGAGATGGTCTCGGCGCCAAGCGCGCCGCGCAGGCTGGATTCGGTGCGCGGGGGGCGCGCGGGGCCTTCTTCCTCGCCCGCGTTCTCGGCGCGCGGTGGCTGCACCACCACGATATCGGGTGACACGCCCAGCGCCTGGATCGAGCGCCCCGAGGGTGTGTAGTAAAGCGAGGTGGTCAGCCGCATCGCGCCGTCGCCGCGAAGCGGGATCAGCGATTGCACCGAGCCCTTGCCGAAGCTGCGCGTGCCCACCACCACGGCGCGGCGGTGATCTTGCAGCGCGCCGGCGACAATTTCCGAAGCCGAGGCCGAACCGCCATTGATCAGCACCACCATCGGGCGGCCCTCGATGAGATCGCCCGGCGAGGCGTTGTAGCGCTCGCCCTGATCCTCTTCGCGCCCGCGGGTCGAGACGATCTCGCCGCGGTCGAGGAAGCCATCGGTGACCCGGATCGCCTGATCGAGCAGCCCGCCGGGATTGTTGCGCATGTCCAGCACCACGCCGCGCAGATTGTCGATGCCTCCCAGATCGTCGATGGCCTCTTCCAGCCCCGAGACTAAGTTGGGATAGGTCTGCTCGTTGAAGGTGGTCAGCCGCAGCACCACGATATTGCCCTCGGTGCGCGCGCGCACCGCCTGGATGCGAATGGTGTCGCGGATGATCGACAGATCGAAGGGTTCGCTCACCCCCTCGCGCACGATGGTGATGATGATTTCCGAACCCACCGGGCCGCGCATCATGTCGACGGCCTCGGGCAGGTTCATGCCAAGCAGCGATTCGCCATCGACATGGGTGATCAGATCGCCCGCCTCGACGCCGGCGTGATAGGCGGGGGTGTCGTCGATGGGGGCGATGACGCGCACATAGCCGTCCTGCTGGGTGATCTCGATACCCAGGCCGCCGAAGGCGCCGCGGGTCTGCACCTGCAGATCCTCGAAATCATCTGGGGCAAGGAAGCTGGAATGCGGATCGAGCGAACTGAGCATGCCGTTGATCGCCGCCCGGATCAGATCGCCGGTATCGACCTCGGTGACATACTGGGCGCGGATCCGCTCGAGCACATCGCCAAACAGGTCGAGCTGCTGATAGACGGTGCGGTTGCGATTGGTCTCTTCGGCAATCAGCGGGCCGGCCAGCTGCGTGCTCACCAATGCGCCGGCGAGAATGCCCGCGAATGCTGCCAGGATATACTTTCGCATCATCTCTTCCCATTCTCGGGCCCCTTGCGGTGCCCGTCTTGCATCTGCCTTGCCCGCGTCCCCGCCTGTCGCCTGGAGGCGAGCCATCGCAAAGGCGCTTCAGGTGCGATTCAGGGGCCAGTGAAATCGAACCAGGGTTCGGGGTCAATGGCCGTGCCGTTTTCCCTGATCTCGAGATACAGGGTTTCGCCGCGCCCGGCCAGCGCGGCAGAACCGCTCCTTTCGGGTAAAAACTCCTCGGCCCCGATCGCGGCGCCGGGCATCAGCCCGAGCGCGGTGTCGGTTCCGACCACCTCGCCGGGCTCAACATAGACCGTTCCCAGCCCGGCCAGAACCAGAAGATAGCCCTCGGCGGGTTCGATCAAGATCACGTTTGCGTAGTCCAGAAGCGGGCCGCGATAGCGCACCGTGCCGGGCCAGGGGGAACTGACCAGCGCGCCGGGCTCGGTGGCCAGCAACAGCCCCGGCCGGGTGGTGCCGGCGGCGTCGGTCTCGCCGGCGCGGCGCAACAGCGCGCCGCGCACCGGCAGCGGCAGGCTGCCGCGCGCACTCTCGAAGCCCGGTTGCGCCACCTCAAGCGCGCCCGGCAGGCCCTCGATACCGCGCGCCATCTCCTCGAGCGTTTGCGCGGCGCCCAGAAGCGTCAGCATGCGTGCCTCGTCATCGGCCAGGCGCGGCGGCAGTTCGCGCCGGTCGGCCATGGCCTGGCTGAGTGCGATGCGCGCTTCCTGCAGGCTTTCAAGCCCGGCGGTGATTGTGTCCTCGGCGGATTCCTGCAGGCGCCTGAGCAATTGCAACTCGCCCAGAAGCGCGCCAAGGGCATCGGCCTCGGCCTGCATGGCGGGGGCGAGATCGGCCAGCATCATGCCGGCGCGGGCGGTGGCCAGCGGGCCATCGGGGTGCAGCATAAGCGCCGGCGGCTCGATGCGCTCGACCGCCATCATGGCGCCAAGCACGCGCGCCAGATCGCCCGCCTGACTGTCGAGGCTGCGCCTTATCGCGGTCTCGCGCAGCGCCGCAGTGCGCAACCCGGCGCGCAGGGCCGAAAGCCCTTCTTCATGGGCGCGAATCGTCTCGGTCAGCGCCGCCACCCTGTCGCGGGCGCGTTCGGCCCCGGCCAGCCCGTCGATGGCGTCGAGCAGCGCCAGCGCGGCGGTACGGGCGCCGGCGGCGATGTCATGGGCGGCGTCATGAGCGCCGGTCTCGGCGCGCGCCGCGCCCGGCAAGTCGCCGGTGATCCCGCCCACTGAGAAAGGCACCGCAGCCAGCGCCGCAGCCAGCGCCAGCGCCGCCGGCAACCGCCGTGAAGGGCCGTTCGGGCCAGGCTGTTCACGCCCGCCCATCAGGTGCGAATCAGGCTGTGCCCGGTCATCTCGGGCGGCGGCGCGATACCCATCAGCGCCAGTACGGTGGGCGCGACATCGGCCAGCCGCCCGCTTTCCAGCCAGGCGCCTATTGGGCCGCCGATCAGCGCCACCGGCACCTTGTTGGTGGTATGCGCGGTATGCGGCCCGCCGGTTTCAGGGTCGATCATCTGCTCGCAATTGCCATGATCGGCGGTCAGCAGCATGGCCCCGCCCGCCGCCTTCAACGCCTCGAGTGCGCGGCCCAGCCCCGCATCCACCGCCTCGCAGGCGCGGATGGCGGCGCCCAGGTCGCCGGTATGGCCCACCATGTCGGGGTTGGCGTAGTTGACCACGATCAGGTCATAGCCCTCGCCGATGGCCTGCACGAGCCTTTCGGTCACCTCGGCGGCGGCCATCTCGGGGGCAAGATCATAGGTGGCCACTTTGGGCGAGGGTGGCATGAAGCGGTCCTCGCCCTCCTCGGGCTCTTCCTTTCCGCCATTAAGAAAGAAGGTCACATGCGGGTATTTCTCGGTCTCGGCCAGGCGGAACTGGCGTAGCCCCTGCGCCGCCACCCAGCAGCCCAGCGTGTTGTCGATCACCCGGCGCGGAAAGGCGGTCTGCATGAAGCCGTTATGGGCATCGGAATATTCCACCATGCCCAGCAGCATCGCCCAGTCGATCTTGCGCCCGGTGTCGAAGCCGTTGAACGAGGGCGCGCCGATCGCGGCCATGATCTCGCGCGCGCGGTCGGCGCGGAAATTCAGGCAGAAGAAGCCGTCGCCGCCCTGCGCCCCGGCATGGCCCTCGATCACGGTGGGGGTGATGAATTCGTCGGTCTCGCCGCGGGCATAGGCCGCAGCGACGGCGGCGGGGGCGTCCGGCGCCGTTTCCTCGCCGCGCCCGCGGATCATCGCGGCATGGGCGCGCTCGACCCGCTCCCAGCGCGAATCGCGGTCCATCGCCCAGTAGCGGCCCACAACCGTGGCGATGTGCGCCCCGCGCGGCAGCCAGCCGGCCATATCGGCGATAAATGCATGCGCCGATTTCGGCGCCACGTCGCGCCCGTCGGTGATGGCATGGATGGCCACCGGCACGCCGGATTCCACCAGCGCCGTCACTGCCGCCTTGAGATGCGTGATATGGCCATGCACGCCGCCATCCGAGACCACCCCCATCAGATGCGCCGTGCCGCCGGTCTTGCGCAGCCGATTGATGAATTCGCGCAGAACCGGGTTGCGCGCAAAGCTGCCATCCTCGACCGCCAGATCGATCTGGCCCAGATCCATCGAAACCACGCGCCCGGCGCCGATATTGGTGTGGCCAACCTCGGAATTGCCCATCTGCCCCCTGGGCAGCCCCACATCGGGGCCGTGAGTGACAAGCGTGGCATGCGGGCAGGTTTCGATCACGCGGTCATAGTTCGGGGTGGCGGCCTGCGCCACGGCATTGCCCTCGGGCGAGGGGTTGAGCCCCCAGCCGTCAAGAATGCACAGCACCACCGGCCCCGTTGTCTGCCTGCCCTTGCTGCCCGTCATGCCTGCCTCCGCTTCTGGCGCCTATCTATGCGCTGGCGCGCGGCTGGGCAATGCCGGGGCACCGGCGGGCGGCATGGGGTTGCCGAGATCGGGGTGGCACCGGCGGCGGCTTTCTGGCGCAAGGGCAAGGGCATTGAGGCCGCTGGCGGAATTTGCAAGGGTCGGTAGAGGCTAACCGCCGGCATGCGAGTGCAGGGCAACCGCATCGTGCGACGAAGCGCACTTCGCAGCCGAGATACTCGCTTCGTGGCGTGAGAGCTGTCGCTTAAGCGCCCGAATGCGGCGCTGCAGCGACGGCAGCGCTGAAGGGCCCGTGCGACCCACGGCATGGGGAGCGAGATGCGCAGCGCGGGAAAGGTCGTGCCATGATCAAGGTGTTCTCCGGTGTATGGCCCCTGTTGCTGGGGATCGTCCTTATCATGCTGGGCAACGGCATGCATTTCACCCTGATCGGCCTGCGCGGTGGCATCGAGGGGTTTTCCGCCACCGAACTGGCCATCGTGACCTCCGGCTATTTCCTCGGCTTCCTGTCGGGGGCCCGCATAACCCCGCTTATGATCCGCCGGGTCGGGCTTGTGCGCGTCTTTGCGGCACTTGGCAGTTTCATGTCCGCGGGGCTGATCGCCTTTCCCCTGCTGACCGAGCCCTGGGCCTGGACGATTCTGCGCTTGCTGATCGGGTTCTGCATGTCGGGCATCTATGTTGCGGCCGAGAGCTGGCTGAACAACGCCGCCACCAACGACACGCGCGGCAAGATCCTGTCGGCCTACATGATCGCGCAGACGCTGGGCATCATCGGCGCGCAGGGGCTCTTGACGCTGGGCGACGCGGCGACCTCGGTGCTGTTCATCGGCGCCTCGATTCTGGTGTCGATCTCGTTCGGGCCAATCCTGCTTTCGGCAACCCCGGTTCCGGCCACCGAGGTGGCGCGCGCCATGTCGTTGCGCAAGCTGTTTGCGGGCTCGCCGCTTGGCACCGTGGGCATTTTCCTGCTTGGCAGCGTCTATGCCACCCAATCCGGCATGGGCGCGGTCTTCGGCAGCCAGATCGGGTTGACGGCTTCGCAGATCGCGCTGTTCGTGGCGATGCTGTTCGCCGGGGCGCTGGTCTTTCAATACCCCATCGGCTGGCTGTCAGACTGGATGGACCGCCGCAAGCTGATCTTCGCCGCTGCCGTTCTGGGGGCGATCTCATGCGCGCTGGGGTGGTTCACCGGCGGCGGGCTGTGGTTTCTGATGGTATCGGCCTTCTTTGCCGGCGGGATGACAACGCCGCTCTATGCGCTGTTTCTGGCCTATACCAATGATGCGCTTGCAACCGAAGACATGCCGGCGGCATCCGGCGGGCTTGTCTTCACCTTCGGGCTGGGCGCCATCGTGGGGCCGCTGATTACCGGCTGGGCGATGCAGGGGCTGGGCCCGTTCGCGTTCTGGCTGGTGCTTGGCGCGACCTTCGCCGCCATCGCGCTTTATGCGGCCTATCGCATGACCCAGCGCGCCAGCACCCCGGCCGAGGAGACAGAGCGCTATCTGGGGGTGCTGCCAACCAGTTCCCCCGTTGCTGTCGAGGCCGCGGCCAACTGGTCTGCCGAACTGGCCGAATCCGACCGCGAAAGCGCCGCGCAATCGCCTGCCGGGGAGCCGGGCGACGACCAGGCGCGTGAGGGCTGATTGTTTGGGGGAATAACTGTGACTTGTTGGAGGGCAGGTTGAGTTGTGGCACCAACGCAGGCACCGGCGAAGGGGCGAACGGGCTGGTTCTCATGCCCCTCATCCGAAATCCGCTCAATCGATTCGGATACCTTGGCCTGTATGCCCTCGCGTGCCTTAGCCCGTGCAATCAACCGGGCCTGACATGAAGGATTTCCTGCGCTTCCCAGCGCGACGGTTCACTGCGAAAGCCGCGAAGGGGGGCGGATGTTCGCCTTGCGGGACTGGGCGGACATATCGCTGAGCGGGCGAGATTTGCGTGCGCAGATCCGGCATCACGACGTGGCGGGCGGGAAGTGTGAGTTCGCTGCTGCATGAACAGATATCCGTTATCCTTGGGCAACCAGACGCCCCGCCTGTTTCTTCGTGATGTGCCCGGCGCGGAAAGCCCACTGACAGGTGTCAACGAGTGTCTCTCGCAAGTCGCGTGGCGCAAAGCCGAGATCGGCCACCGAGGCGCTGTCATCCGTTCGCACGTCCCACGCGATGGCGTCGAAGCCCTCTTGGCTTACCGGCAGCCGCAGCGGCAGCACTCGCTGGAGCAGCCCGGCCGCTCGAACCGCGGGGCGCATGCTCCACGGCGGCAGGGTAAGCCGGAAGATTTTCCGCCCGGTAAGTTCGCTCATCGTGTCAATAAGATCGGCAAAGGCAATTCGGGTACCGCCAAGAAGATAGCGCCGCAGCCCGCGTTTGATCGAGAACATCCGGGCGAAGGCTTCGGCGAGGTCGCGCACATCGACGATCGAGAGACCGCCGCGCGGGATCATCGGAAATTTCCGGGAGAGGATATCGCGCACCAGCCTGGTGCTTTCGCCGAAATGCGGATCGTTCGGGCCGAAGACAACGCCCGGATAGCCGATTGCAACAGGCGCACCTTCCTCTTGCAGGGCTCGGGCTATTCGTTCGGCATCCGCCTTGGAGGCCGAATAGGCGCCGCGCGGATGTTTGACTTCCTCGGAAACCGAAAGGAGATTCGCTTCTGTAGGGAGCAGAACGACATAGCTTGAAACATAGACAATCGGGTCGAATCCGCGCTCGCACGCGACTCGCAAGACCGTATCTGTGCCTTCCACATTGACGCGTCGCATGATTTCCGCGTCGCGGCCATCAAGCGAATACACCGAGGCGGCGTGCAGTATCGCATCGCACCCTTGCGCAGCACGTTCCACCGAGGCCCGATCCGTCACGTCTCCGACGGAATGGGGCGGCGGTTCAATACCCAATGGCTCGAACGCTGGCGCGATTCGGTCCGGATTACGGACGAGAAGGCGCACCTCAAAGCCATGCCGAACCAGTTCAGCCGCGCAGTGCGATCCTACGAAGCCGGTTCCCCCGGTCACCAGAACACGCATTCCATACATCCTTCCCTCGCCGGTGGACCCGGCATTGCGCAGAACAATGCCGTTGAAGCAAAGCTGCGATATTGCGGATGAGCGAAGTGTTCATCCATTTCCTTGTCGCCGATCACAGGAATATCGAGATTGACACCAATGAAGCGACGATAACGAGGACAGTGGTGGCTGTCAGCGGATGCAGGATATAAGTACGCCATCCAGTTGGTCCGGGCGGCGGAGGCAGGCTTTCGGGTTCACCGGCCGACCGACGCGCCAGTTCCAGGCGAAGGCTTTCTTCCCCCCGTGCCATTGCCCATCGATGGTTCGCCGCGAATACCGGATGCAGTATCAAGGAGAGCCAACGCAGGAGCGGCTTTTCTGCCCGTAGCCGCCAATCATAGGTGATATCGACACAGCCGCCATCCTGCTTCAAGGACCATTCGCCGCGTCCCACCAGATCACCCCACGATTCAAGGGCAAAGCCGTGCGGATAGTCGGATTCACTGACGCGAAACTGCCAGCGCAATGTGTATGGCAGCCAGCCCTTGGTATAGAGCGCGATCTCCCGGCCGATACCATTATCGTCGCCGGGACGGAGTTCTTCGGCGGCAATGTAGACCGACGGCCACCAGCGCGGTAAATCCGTCGCATCCGCCAGAATCTCGGCGGCTTCCTCAACGGTTCCGGGCACCCGCCAGCGGGTGACGATATGATATTCGTTCAAGCCCATGCCAAACCCGTCCCGGAATCCTTACCGGCTTGCGCCGGATTCGCCATATGCAGCTGCCCGATTCTTGTAAGTGGAGGCGACCAACACGAGTATGGCGATCAGGCTGGCTGTGAAGGTCCAGCTTCCAGGATGGCCCCAATCGAGATCGTCACGAGCGACAAATATGGCCAGCAGCATCAGGACAGCAGCAAATGCCAACGCCTGAAGCAGATATCGGGCACCTTCCCAGCGGCCGTCATAGGCAATGGCCAGGCTCACCAGACCGGGCAGCACATAGATGGCAGACATCAACCGGGCGGTAAGTGGCGTCAAAGTCCAGGGCCAGAGCCCGATCATGAAATCAGGAACCACCAGCAGAAGGAAACCTGCGACAACAAGAACCGCGCCCAGCAACGCGAAGACCCCTCGAGTGTATATGCCAAGTGACGCCCGGCGGTCGGCACTTCCCCCCGCTACTCGGCGCCAGTTTCGATACCACAGGATCGGAAGAATGAGAGGAACCGCAAAATACAGAAATGCCCACAGTTGAAAGCCGATCCGGTCATGCGCAAAACGATCCCAATGCAATATGGTGACAAGGCCCAGCGTTGCTGCGAAGGCAGTGATGGGCCAGAACCCCAGCCGCACTTCAGACCATCTGCGGAAAAGGAGAACGACGAGGAAGAAATACGCGCCGCTCATATAGGTCGCGCCAAGAATCATGGCCGTTATTTTCGGCCTGACCGGCCAGGCAAAAAGGTCAGCGCCTGCGGTTTCTGGGTAGATATAAAGCAGAACGAACGCTGCAACCAGAATCGGAATCAGAATGGCGGAGAGCGCAGTGAGCAGCTGATCGACCTGATCCGCCTCGGTTCCGGCATTTCCTTCATCTCTCATCTTTGCCCCCGATGGATTACGATCGCCTTCTGATGTTCATGCCGCACTGCACGCGCTTAGGTGCTTGGTACCTCGTTCTTTGTTTGGCTCTGCTACTCAGCGGAAATGCGGTTGACCTTCTGGGGCGCAAATGTCTCACCTCCGGGCCAAATTTGTCAACGCCGGAGTCAAAATCGACCATTGGCCATTGAAAGAGCTGGTCACTACGGGCTTGGGCATGACGCGCCAGGGGGGCGGCGGCCGGAAAGCCGCGATCCCCATATAGCTGGTTCTGCGCAGCTTCGAGCGAAGGCCCTCGTCTAATCGGACCATCCCTAACAGCACCGGGTGTTCGATGGCGAGATTCCCAGCCCAACCTTGGGATATCCCAGCGATCAGCGCTTCGCGAAAACGGCCTGATCGGCTATCATCGGGACCGGATCTGCGAAACATTTGGGGAATATCGGGTCACGCTCTTTCAGCGCCGGGTATGAACATGCCAGCGCTGCACACGTCCAGGAGGCACACACTCAAGGAGAGCAAGATGACAAGAACTGGTTTTCCAGCCATGGCTGCGGCCCTGATAGGTGGAGCCGTGCTTATGTTCGGATCGGATTTGGCGTCGGCCACAGCCCTGCCTGTTTCTGCAGTCGCAACGCCAAGCGCCAAGGAATTTGGCACCACTGGATTGGTCAAAGAGGCCCGGAACCAAGGTAACGGGGGTAATATCCTGCAGTATGACCGGCGTCGGCACGGGGAACGACACCAGTACCGAAGGCCAGGATTCACGTATCACTACGGAGGCTACTATTACTCCAATCCGTGGTGGTTGAGGCCCGGGGTCGGTAGTGGCGTGGCGCCGCCAACACAGCTACCTTCAGCTCATGTGGAGTGGTGCTCGGACCGCTATCGCTCGTATGATGTGGCGACGGATACATACGTTCCGCGAATAGGCGTGCGAGCCCGCTGCGACAGCCCTTATTTGACGCGGTAATCGACACAGACAACGCCTCAAAGGCAACCTTCCACCGGATTCTCCTTATAGTTCCGCGAGCGAGTGTTGAGTCAGTAGGTTGTGCCAACGGCAGAGAAAAATCCGGCCATTGGGTGACGAACAAATTGGCCACTTTGGGTTTGTCTATGGAGCACGCCGGGGGCGGCGGCCAGTCAATCGCGCTCCCTCAGATAGTTGGCGGTTGATCGCCGACCCGAACGCCCCTTCGCAACAGCGCGGGGGATCGGATTTCCGCTCGGGCCGAGGCCGGTCGTCTGCGGCTGCGGCATCCGAGACAGCTTCGAACGTCCGCTCCGGGCTCAAGGCCGCCTTGCCCTTTTCGTTCCCGCGCACGCATCCCCGTTAAACCCGATGATACGGCCCCCCCGCCAGGATCGAGGCGGCGCGGTAAAGCTGCTCGGTCAGCATCACCCGCACCAGCATGTGCGGCCAGACCATCGCCCCGAACGAAAGCGCCATCGCCGCCTGGTCGCGCAGCGCAGGGGCCAGCCCGTCGGCGCCGCCGATGAAGAAGGCCAGATCATTCGCGCCCCCATCGCGCCAGCGCGCCAGACGGTCGGCGAATTCGGGCGAGCTGAGCACCTCGCCTCGCTCGTCCAGCGCCACGCTCAACGCGCCGGCGGGGCAGGCGCGGCGCAACAGCGCCGCCTCGGCCTCGATGCCGCCGCCGCGTTTGTCCTCGATCTGGTGCTCGGAAAGCGGGCCCAGCCCCAGCCCCCGACCGGTGCGGTCGAAGCGCTGGGCGTAGTCATCGACAAGCGCCCGCTCCGGCCCCTTGCGCAGCCGGCCCACGGCGCACAGATGCACGCGCATCAGGCGGGGCTGCCCCCGGCGCCGCTCATCTGCCACATCTTTTCAAGCTGGTAGAACTCGCGCACCTCGGGGCGAAAGACATGCACGACGACATCGCCGGTGTCGATCAGCACCCAGTCGCCGGTTTCCCTGCCCTCGGCGCGCGCGCTCAGCCGGAAATTCTGCTTCAGCCGGTCGAGCAGCTTTTCGGCGATGGCGACAACCTGCCGCGACGACCGGCCCGAGCAGATCACCATGTGATCGGCCATCGCGGAACGCCCGCGCAGATCGATCTGCACGATGTCCTCGGCCTTGTCGTCATCGAGCGATTGCAGGACCAGCGCCAGAATGTCATCGCCCGTATAATCTGCGGGCGCGGTGTTCGGGGCGGGGGCCACGGCGGTGGCCTGGTCTATGTAAGACAGAATGCTGTCCTCCTGCGTGACGGTACTGTCGTCAAATGTAGCATCGGCCAGGACATATCTCAACGTGCCGCGCCAGTTTCCGGGCCGGTGTTGGCGGGATTGTGCGCTTGCGGCCCGCGCGCCGGATCGCCCGGCCCGGTTTCGCCTGCGGGGCCATGCGGCGGCGTGTCCAGCAGCTTTACCTCGCGCTGCGGGAAGGGGATGGTAATGCCGTGTTCTTTGAACGCATCCCACAGCGCCAGATAGATCTCGCCGCGCACGCTGGCCAGGCCGCGCGTGGCATCAGCGATCCAGAAGCGCAGCAGATAATTCACCGAATAATCGCCAAACCCGGTGATGTGGCAGCGAACCTGCCGATCGGCCAGAACGCGGGGCACCGTGCGCGCGGCCTCCACCGCAATCCGCCGGACCAGATGCGGGTCATCGCCATAGGAGGTGGCGAAGGCCAGATCCAGCCGCACGAATTCGTCCGAATGCGACCAGTTCACCATCTGCCCGGTGACCAGATCCTCGTTGGGGATCAGATATTCGCGCCCGTCGCGGGTGACCACCGAGACATAGCGCGCACCCAGCTGGTTGACCCACCCGAAGGTGCTGCCCAGGCTGATCACGTCACCCGGCTTGATCGACTTGTCGAGCAGGATGACGATACCCGAGAAAAGGTTCGACACGACCTTTTGCAGGCCAAAGCCGATGCCCAGCCCGATGGCGCCCGAGATTACCGCCAGCGCCGTCAGGTCGAAACCCAGCGCCCTGAGCCCGATGACGATGGCCAGCGAGAACAGCACCAGCTGCACCGCCTTTCCCGCCAGCACGCGGCTGGAGGGCGAAAGATCCTCGTATGCCTCGATACGGTTGACGGCGATACGGGTCAGCAATCTGGCCAGGAAGATCAGCAGCCCGGTGAGCAGCAGCGCCACGATCACCGTCAGCAGGGAAAGTCGGAAATCCTCGACGGTGATGGCGATGCTGTCCAGAAAGTTGGCAGCTTGTTCCAGAAAACCCAGAAAATGCAGCGCGATATAGATCCATGCCGCCCAGGTCAGAATCCGGCGCAGCGGGCGGTTGCGGATAAGCTGACCGGCAAAGCTGACCAGAACCCATGCGCTGGCGATGACCGCCCAGACCTCGATGACGTAATTTCTCGCCTCGGGGGCCAGATCCTCCAGCACCAGGTAAAGGCTCCACGCCAGTACCACGAAAATCACGCCGCGCAGCCGATTCTCGACAATGATGGCCAGCCGCAAGCGCCAGCGTGGCCAGCCCTCCCTGGCGCGCACGCGCTCCAGCAGACGCGGGCCCAGCCAACGGCGGATCAGATGCGCGGCGCCAAAAAGCGCCAGCAGGATGGCCGCCTGGTAGAACTGCCAGGGCTGCGCCATGTCGCGCAGAAAGGTCTGCGCCTGCTCGAAAAGCTGCTGACCTGCATCCAGCAGGTCGGGGTCGATCTGCTCCAAGGCCGGTCTCCGTTGCGGCGCCTGAGCGCTCTTGTGCCCGTGGCCAGCCTACCTTCAGCGTGGCGACTGTCCAGCGGCAATGGCGCCATCGCCATTGCCACGGCGCCGATTCGCGCGTATCTAGCAGGCCATGCCGCGTTATTTCGACATGACCGACCACGCTCGCCTGCCGCAGCGCTTCGACCGCGAAACCCGGTCGATCCTCGCGCGACTTCGCTGAGCGCGCGTTAACGCCCGCATAACGCGCCGGCCCGCACCGACAGGCGCCCGCCCACTTCCTGACAGTTTCCAATTAGCCGAGAGAACGAGCCATGACCGCTCCGAAAACCCTCTATGACAAGATCTGGAATGCTCATCTGGTTGATGAACAGCCCGATGGCACCAGCCTCATCTATATCGACCGCCACCTGGTGCACGAGGTCACCAGCCCGCAGGCCTTCGAGGGGCTGCGCATGTCGGGGCGCAGGCCGCGCGCGCCCGAAAAGACCATCGCCGTGCCCGATCACAACGTGCCCACCACGGAAGGCCGCGACGAGCATATCGAAAACGAGGAAAGCCGCATCCAGGTCGAGGCGCTGGATCGCAATGCCCGCGAATTCGGCATCCACTACTACCCGGTCAGCGATGTTCGCCAGGGGATCGTGCATATTATTGGCCCCGAACAGGGCTGGACATTGCCGGGCATGACCATCGTCTGCGGAGACAGCCACACCGCCACGCATGGTGCCTTTGGCGCGCTGGCGCACGGCATCGGCACTTCGGAAGTCGAGCATGTGCTTGCCACGCAGACGCTGATCCAGCGCAAGGGCAAGAACATGAAGGTGGAAATCACTGGCAAGCTGCCGCCCTGGGTCACGGCCAAGGACATCACGCTTTCGGTCATCGGTGCCACCGGCACTGCCGGCGGCACCGGCCATGTCATCGAGTATTGCGGCGAGGCGATCCGCGAGCTGTCGATGGAAGGGCGCATGACGGTGTGCAACATGGCCATCGAGGGCGGCGCCCGCGCTGGGCTGATCGCGCCCGATGAAAAGACCTTTGAATACGTCAAGGGCCGGCCGCACGCGCCCAAGGGCGCGGCCTGGGAGGCGGCGCTGGCATACTGGCAGACGCTGAAATCCGACGAGGGCGCGCATTGGGACAAGGTCGTCACCCTGCGCGCCGAGGATATCGAGCCCGTGGTCACCTGGGGCACCTCGCCCGAGGATGTGCTGCCCATCACCGGCGAGGTGCCGGCCCCGGAAAGCTTCTCCGGCGGCAAGGTTGGCGCGGCGAAGCGCTCGCTCGAATATATGGGGCTTCAGCCGGGCACGAAACTCACCGAAATCCCCATCGACGCTGTGTTCATCGGCTCGTGCACCAATGGCCGCATCGAGGATCTGCGCGCCGCGGCCGCCGTGCTCAAGGGCCGCAAGCTGGCGCCGGGCGTGCGCGGCATGGTGGTGCCCGGTTCGGGGCTGGTGCGCGCCCAGGCCGAGGAAGAAGGGCTGGCGCAGATCTTCATCGATGCCGGGTTTGAGTGGCGCCTCGCTGGTTGCTCCATGTGTCTGGCCATGAACCCTGATCAGCTTGCCCCGGGCGAGCGCTGCGCGGCCACCTCGAACCGCAATTTCGAGGGCCGCCAGGGCCGCGGCGGGCGTACGCATCTGATGTCGCCCGCCATGGCCGCTGCCGCCGGCGTCACCGGCCAGCTGACCGATGTGCGCGAGCTGATGGGCGAAACGGTCTGAGCTTCATCTTGCCAGAAATACGCCGGGGCGCCGGCTGGTGCGCCACTGGTTCAAGCACCAGCCGGCGCGGGCAGCGCCCCTACCCGGCCTCTCCGAAAGGGAAATCGATGGAAAAATTCACCACCCTGACCGGCATCGCCGCGCCGCTGCCGCTGGTCAATATCGACACCGACATGATCATCCCCAAGCAGTATCTGAAGACCATCCAGCGCACAGGGCTGGGCAAGGGGCTGTTCGACGAGATGCGCTATGACGACAAGGGCAACGAGATCGCCGATTTCGTGCTCAACCAGCCGGCCTACAGGCAGGCGGAAATCCTGGTCGCCGGTGACAATTTCGGCTGCGGCTCTTCGCGCGAGCACGCGCCCTGGGCGCTGATGGATTTCGGCATCCGCTGCGTGATCTCTACCAGCTTTGCCGATATCTTCTACAACAACTGCTTCAAGAACGGCATCCTGCCGGTGGTGCTGCCGCAAGATGCAGTGGACTACCTGATGGAAGATGCGCGCAGGGGCGCCAATGCCCGCATCGCCGTCGATCTCGAGGCGCAGACCGTCACCGCCTCGGACGGCACCGCCTTTCACTTCGAGATCGACGCGTTCAAGAAGCACTGCCTGCTCAACGGGCTCGACGATATCGCGCTGACGCTCGAGAAAGTCTCTGCAATTGACACTTTCGAGACGCGGACGAAAACGCTCTATCCTTGGGTCTGACAGGCAGCGTTACACAACATGTTGTGGCGCCCCGCCGGGGCGCCATTTTTTTTCCGCAAAGTTGATGCAAAGCGGCGACAGTTTTTCCTCGAAAAAGCACCGCGGCTTGAAGACACTTCCCTCAGCTATTGCGGGATGCGTCGGAAATGGGCAGAATTGTGGCAAAACTGAGGCAGGCCGTCATCTTTCGCGGCCGGCACGGGCACAAGAACAACGAAGCCCCCGGCGAGAACTGGCGGGCCAAGAGCAGGTATATGGGCAAAACCGGGGCGAATGCCAATCTTCCCGGCGCGGTGCTCCGCGCTGTGTGCGTGGCCGGGCTGGTCATGCTGCCGGCGCTGGTGGTGCCAAGCGTCGCTCCCGAGGTGGCGCAACTTTCAGTGCTGCTGGCGATCTTCGCCGGCGGGGTCATCCTTGCCGAATACTCGTCGGATTACCCCGGCATCATCGAATTCCGCTTTGCAGCACCCTTCAACCGAACCCGTTTTCTGCTGGTGGCGATGATGGTGCTGATGCTGGCGCTCATGTTGCGCCATGATGCAATGCCGGGCCCGGCCGGGGCGATGGCGGCGGCGCTGGCCGCCGGCTGCGGCCAGATGCTGGATTTCGCGCTCTCCCCGGTGCGGTTGCTGGTTGCCGCGCTGCCCGAGGGGTTGGGCGCGGCGCATCTGGCGGCCGTGCATGATGGCGCCGCGCTTGCCATGGTGCTGGGCGTGACCACGGTGCTGGGCTTCGTCACCGCAATCAGGCTGAACTACTGGCCGATGGGGCATGGCCCGTTCAATGTCTGGATAAACCTGCCTACCTTCGACCCCACGGCGGGCAATGACGTGGTGGAAAGGCTGCTGCGCACAGCCCGCATTAACATTCTGTTAGGGCTCGTCCTGCCATTCCTGTTGCCGGGGGTGATCATCGCCTCGGCGGTACTGGTGCAGCCGCTGACGCTGGAATCGCCCATGGGCTTCGTCTGGGGGATCGTGCTTTGGGCCTTCGTGCCGGTCAGCCTGGTGATGCGCGGCGTGGCCATGATCCGCGTGGCACGGATGATCCGCGCCAACCGCCGCCGCTTCGCCGATTCCGAGGGCAACGCCTTCGTCACCGTCTGAAACGCCGCCCGCTGTTTCCGCCATTCCCTTTCCGGCCCGGCGCGCTGATCGTGCTTGCCGTGCTGGCGGTGGCAATGCTTGCCCTGCAAGCCGCAGCCCCAAGGGCGCAAACGGCACAGCAGGCGGCGCAATCCCTGCGCCTGGCCGTTCATCACACCGAATTGCGGCGCGACGGACCCGGCCTTTTGCTGCGCGACATCCGCCGGCAGGCGCCCGATGTGCTGGCGGTGCGCGACACGCTGGCGGCCGCGCGCCCCGATGTGGTGTTGCTTCTGGGGTTTGATTACGATCTCGACGGGTTGGCGCTGGCCGCCTTTGCCGCGCTTCTGGCCGAGGCCGGCCACCTCATGCCACACCGCTTCGCGCTGCGCCCCAATCGCGGCATGGCAACCGGGATCGACCTTGACGGCGATGGGCGCACCGGCACGCCCGATGACGCCCAGGGCTGGGGCCGTTTTACCGGCGCCGGCGGCATGGCGATCCTGTCGCAGCTGCCCATCCGCCACGGTGGCGTGCGCGATCACTCGGATTTCCTTTGGCGCGACCTGCCAGGCGCCATGCTGCCAAGCCATGACGGGCGCCCCTTCCCCTCGGCAGAGGTTTTCGACATCCAGCGCCTGGCCAGCACCGGCTACTGGCTGGTTCCCGTGGCGCTGCCCGGTGGGGGCGAGATAACGCTGATGAGCTGGCATGCCGGCCCGCCCGCCTTTGGCGGCCCCCATGGCCGCAACCGGCTGCGCAACCATGACGAAAACACCTTCTGGGTGCATCTGCTCGACGACCGCTTGCCGATGGCGCCGCCCGCGCCGCCCTTCGTGCTGATGGGCAACGCCAATCTGGGCCCCGAGCGCGGTGAGGGCATGCACCGGGCCATGCGCCGCCTGCTTGCCCATCCGGCGCTGCAAGACCCCAGCCCCACCGGTCGCCGCCCCGGCGGCCCGGCAGAACCCGACACCGCCACCGCCCATTTCCCGCGCGGCCCCGGGGTGCTGCGCGGCAGCTACATCCTGCCCGATGCCGGGCTGCATGTGCTGGACAGCGGGCTGATCTGGCCGCCCGAACCGGCGCGCCATGCACTGGTCTGGGCCGATATCGCCTTGCCCGGCGCCGCGCCGCGCTGAGCCGGGCGCGAGGCGCGCAACCGGCCCGCAGGCAGGGAGCGAATCGAATCCCGCCCTTTCCCCCGGCGCGCGGCTGATGTATGGCCCGCCCCACATGCCTTTGAAGGAGTGAAGCATGGGCTATCGAGTCGTCGTTGTTGGCGCCACGGGCAATGTGGGCCGCGAAATGCTGAGCATTCTTGCCGAGCGGGAGTTCCCGGTCGCAGAGATCGCCGCGCTGGCCTCGCGCCGCAGCCTTGGCACCGAATGCAGCTTTGGCGACAAGACCCTCAAATGCCAGGATCTCGAACATTTCGATTTCACCGGCTGGGATATTGCCTTTTTCGCCATCGGTTCGGAGGCGACGAAGATCCACGCCCCGCGCGCGGCAAAGCAGGGCTGCGTGGTGATCGACAATTCCTCGCTCTACCGCTACGACCGCGATGTGCCGCTGGTGGTGCCCGAGGTGAATGCCGAGGCCGTCGATGGCTACGCCAAGAAGAACATCATCGCCAACCCCAACTGCTCGACCGCGCAGATGGTGGTGGCGCTCAAGCCGCTGCATGACCGCGCGCGCATCAAGCGGGTTGTGGTGAGCACCTACCAGTCGGTTTCGGGCACCGGCAAGGATGCGATGGACGAGCTGTGGAACCAGACCAAGGGCATGTATGTGCCGGGTCAGGAGGTGGCGGCCTCGGTCTATCCCAAGCAGATCGCCTTCAATGTCATCCCGCATATCGACAGCTTCATGGAAGACGGCTCGACGCGCGAGGAGTGGAAGATGGTCGTTGAGACCAAGAAGATCCTCGACAAGTCGATCAAGCTGACCGCGACCTGCGTGCGCGTGCCGGTCTTCGTGGGCCATGCCGAGGCGATCAATATCGAATTCGAGGATCACCTCGACGAGGAAGAGGCGCGCGACATCCTGCGCGAGGCGCCGGGGATCATGGTCGTCGACAAGCGCGAGCCGGGCGGCTACATCACGCCGGTCGATTGCGTGGGCGATTTCGCCACCTTCATCAGCCGCATCAGGCAGGATTCGACCATCGAGAACGGGCTCAACCTGTGGTGCGTTTCCGACAATCTGCGCAAGGGCGCGGCGCTCAATGCGGTGCAGATCGCCGAGGTGCTGGGCAAGCGCTGCCTGAAGAAGGGGTGAAGGGGGCCTGCATTTGGCGACGCATGATGGGCACTATAGCCCATCCTACGATGGCCGGGCCGCTGCTTTTTAATGCGGTCAGTTCGGGCGAAACCGGTGAAGCGATATGTCCCGCCCGTGCCGCCAGGCACGGGCAGCGCCCGACCCGCCCCCCAGGGGCAGGCGCTTCTCGCTCACCCCTCGGGTCGGGCGCTGCCCGTGCTTAAGCTGTCACAATCAATCGGCTGTGGCAGCGAACCCGAAACTATGCTGGCCGTTCGGTGGATGGGCTGGACAATGCAAGTTGCACCAACTCATCCCGCCCCGGCGCGAAATCCTGCGCGATCCAGTGCTCCTTGGCACGCTTGAGTGCCGCGCCCAGCGCCGCGCCCTGCAATTGCGGCATCAGGTCGACCGGGCGCAGCGGAAATTCCGCCGCCGCGCCACGCTCGATTGCCGTTTCCCATCCATCGGCCAGCGCCGTGCCCGCCTGTGCCGCGCGCGCCAGCGCCGCATCGCGCCCCAGCGCCGCGCCCAGCCGGTAGCCCAGCTCGGCCGGCCCGGCCTTGCCCGTCATCGCCGCGCGCAGTCGCTGCAGATCCTGCGCCGCCGTGCGTGACAGGCGCAGGCGCTCGGCCGCGCCTTCGCCGCCCAGCGCCGCCAGCCGTCTGATCCAGCCGCCCGCGCCAACCCCCGCGCCACCCGCTGCCGCTTCCAGCGCCACCAGCCGCGCCAGCGCGTCGGGCGCGGCGCCGGGCAGCACATGCGCCAGCACCCCGGTTTCTTCCATCGCCGCCACCGAGGGCGCCGGATCGGGCGCGCCCAGAAGCCGGCGCATCTCGGCGCCCACGCGCTCGCGCGAAAGGTTTTCCAGCTGCGCCGCATGCGCCGCGCAGGCCGCCACCGCTTGCGGATCGAAGCCCTGCGCCGGGTCGCCATATTGCGCGCAGAAGCGAAAGAAGCGCAGGATGCGCAGGTAATCTTCTTCGATGCGGTTCTCGGCGGTGCCGACAAAGCGCACCCGGCGCGCGCGCAGATCGGCCAGCCCCTTGCCCAGCGGGTCGATCACATGCCCGTCAGCGCGCGCATAGAGCGCGTTCATGGTGAAATCGCGCCGCGCAGCATCGGCGCGCAGATCGATGCTGAAGGCCACCCGCGCGTGGCGGCCAAAGGTTTCGATATCGTGGCGAAAGGTGGTGACCTCGTATCCGGTGCCGCCCGACACCACAGTGACGGTGCCATGCTCGATGCCGGTGGGCACGGCGCGCAGCCCGGCCAGATCGGCCAGCGCGGAAACGGTTTCGGGCAGCGCATCGGTGGCGATATCGACATCGCTCACCGGCACGCCCAGAAGCGCGTTGCGCACGCAGCCGCCCACGCAAAAGGCGTGAAAACCGGCCCTGGCCAGCATGGCAAGAACCGCCTGCGTGTCCTCGCTGTGCAGCCAGTCGCCGCTGACCCGGGGCGCGTTCATCGCCTTTCCCCCGCCCCGGCATCGCGCAACCCCTCGGCGAGCGCGCGCAGCATCCGCGCGGTGGCGCCCCAGATGTAATACGGCCCCCAGGGCACGGTGTAATAGGCCCGCCACTGCCCCAGCCAGCGCCGCCGTTCCACCCGGTAATTCGCCGGATCGGCCAGATGCGCCAGCGGTACGAAAAAGGCTTCCTCGACCTCGCCGCGCTCGGGCACGGGGCGGAAGGGGGCGCCCAGAAGGCCCAGAACCGGGGTCACATCATAGCCGGTGACGGTTTCATGCGGCGGCAGATGGCCGATCACCCGCACCAGCGCCGGGTCGAGCGCCACTTCCTCATTCGCCTCGCGCAGCGCCGCGGCGGTGGCGTCGGCATCATCGGCGTCGATCTTGCCGCCGGGCAGGGCGATCTGCCCGGCATGGTGGCGCAGCCCCGAGGCGCGCTTGGTCAAGAGCACCGACAGCCCGCCCGCGGGCCGCTCGGCCAGGGCCACCAGCACCGCCGCGGGGCGCAACGCGCGACCTGCGGGCGGGCGGTAGCCTGGGTTCAGATCGAAATCCGACGAGGGTTTGGGACGCGCATTGAGCCGCGCGCAGGCGCGCGCCAGCGCCTCAGCCGCGCTGCTCATCGCCGCTTCCGCCCTGGGCCTCGAAGCCCACGGTTGCCGGATCGAGCACATAATGCGCGCCGCAGAACTGGCAATCGGCGGTGACCGTGCCCTCGGCTGTGGTCATGCTGGCGATATCGCGCGCCGAATAGATCGACAGGCTCTGGCGCACCCTGGCTTCCGAGCAGGTGCAGCCAAAGGCCAGCGGCTGGGCATCGAAGACGCGCGGCGCCTCTTCGTGAAAGAGCCTGAGCAGCAGGTCGGTGGGTTGCACCGCCGGGCCCAGCAGCTCGTCCGGTTCCACCGTGTCGAGCAGCAGATTGGCGCGGTTCCAGTTCTCGGCCTCGTCGCCTTCCAGCATGTCGGTGGCGGCCAGAAGCCCGCCCTCGCCGGTGGCATCGCCCTGCGCATGTGGCGAGGCCTTGGGCAGATGTTGCAGCATCACCCCGCCGCCGCGCCATTTGCGCCGCTCGCCCTTCAGGGCTTCGGGGCCGAAGCTGACGGCAAAGCGGGTCGGCAACTGCTCGGATTGCGCGAAATAGGTCTCGGCACAGGCGCAAAGCGAGCCCCCGGCGATGGGGGTGATGCCCTGATAGGGCTGCATGTCGCGCCCCTGATGGATGATGATGGCGAAATAGCCCTCGCCGATCAGCGAAAAGGGCTCGGCGCTTTCGTCCATGCGCTCTGAATCGAAACTGGCATAGGCGCGCAGCTGCGCCGGCGCGCCCTCGCTGGCCGGGGCGAAGTAATCGGTGGCGATCAGCCGCGCAGGCCCGTTGCCCCTGATTTGCAGCGACAGCCGCCAGCGCAGCTTCAGCGTCTGGCCGATCATCGCGGTCAGGAGCGCGGCCTCGGCGACCAGCGCCTCGATCGGCGCGGGATAGTCGTGCTGCGCAAGCAGGCGCTCGAGCGTGCTGTCGAGCCGGGCAACCCGCCCGCGAATGTCGCTACGGTCAAGCTGAAAGGGCAGGACGGTATCGTCCCACGCGATCTGCGCGCTCAGGGTCATGCTGTGCCTTTGCTCATCGGTCCCGGCGATCGGGCACCCGGCCTTGGCCCCTGTATATGGGAAGCCTGGCCAAAGGTCCAAGGGGCGGCGCCTGCCGGGTTCGAGCCCGGCGGCTGGAATCTCAGCTGGTGGCGCCGCTTCCGGCGCGCGGCGCGCCGGTGGTCAGTGTCCACCAAAGCTTGCCGTTCGGATCCTGATGCCAGGCAAAGCCGATCTCGCGCATGTTCGGGTCCAGCAGGATGGAACGGGTTTCGCGGTTCTCCATCCAGGCGGTCAGGGTTTCCAGCTCGGTCTCGTAGGTTTCCGAGACCAGCTCACCCAGAAAGCGCCCCGAATAGCCGACACGGTTGACCCTTTCGAGAGGGGTGGAACCATCCGAGCCGAAATGCCATGGCCGCGACTGGCGCGACATGTCGCGCGAGTGCGTCGCCGCCGCCGAGGTCAGCTCGGTGTTCAGCTCGACCGGGGACAGCCCGCGCTGTTCGCGAACGGCATTGATGCCGTCGCGCATGCGCGCACGTACACGCGGCTCATCGCTGGCGCTGATGCGATAGACCACTGGCATGGGGCGGCCATCGGGGCCGATGCGGGTGGCCGTGTTCGCGGTGGCGCAGGCCGAAAGAGCGGCAAGTGCGGCGAGGGCGGGAATAAGATGTCTGCTCATGACTGTCCTGCAAGGTTTCCCAGCGCTTTAGCGGTTCGGTAGCAGGAATACAAACCCAACTGATCGTGAACGGTCAAGTTCGGCCTGCATCGCGGTTTTCCTGCCATAGCGCCTGCCATGCTGCGAATCAACCTGCGTTGCCGAACAGAATACCCGGCGGCGCGGTTGGCGCTCCACCGCGCGATTGTTCGCCTTACCGCGATTCGGTGCTGCCAAATCGCCACGGTGTTGCTGATTTGACGACATTGCACGCGAACTGACCCCGAAAAGAAAGCTCACCCGTTGCAATTGAACGAACAAGATGCTTTCAGACTCGATACGAGGCATCGTCTTGGATGTGCGTCCCCGGGCAAACGAATCGGGGGTTGCGCGATTACTGGAGGGAAACATGAAGAAACTTGCACTCGCCGCGCTGTTCGTGGTTGCCGGTACCGCTGCCATGTCCGGCACCATCATTGAACCGATCGTGGAGCCGGAAGTGGTTGTGGCGCATTCGTCGTCGTCGGTCGGCGGCATCGTCGTGCCGCTGCTTCTGTTGCTGGCGGTTGGTCTGGTTCTGCGCTGATTGCGCAACCAACGACTGGAAATGGAAAACGGGATGGGCTTGCCCATCCCGTTTTTCTTTTTCCGTTTTGTCGTTAGAAAATAATGTCGCCGGCGTTCAGCGCAGCCAGCCGGCCAGGTTTTCCTCGATCACCGCGCACAGCGCCGTGACATGCGCCTCTTCGGCGTTCAGGCACGGAACATAGGTGAATCTCTCACCGCCCGCCGCCTCGAAACTTTCACGGATTTCCTCGTTGATCTCTTCCAGCGTCTCGATGCAGTCGGCGGAAAAGGCCGGCGCCACTACCGCCAGCCGCTTCACACCCTGCCGCGCCAGATCGGCGACGTGATCGACGGTATAGGGGCGCAGCCATTCCTCGGTGCCGAAGACCGACTGAAATGCGGTCTGGATGCGCCCTTCCTCCCAGCCCAGCCGCTCGCGCAGAAGCCGCGTGGTTTTCGCGCATTGGCAGTGATAGGGGTCGCCCTCCATCAGGTAGCGTTTGGGCATGCCGTGATAGCTGGCCACCAGCATCTCGGGCTTTTCCTCGGCCGCCTCCCAGGCGCGACTGACCGATTGCGCCAGCGCCTCGACATAAAGCGGATGATCGAAATAGGCCGGCACGGTGCGCGCCGCAGGTTGCCGGTTCTGCGCCATCAGCGCGCGGAAGAACTGGTCGTTCGCCGTGGCCGTGGTGGCGCTGGCATATTGCGGATAAAGCGGAAAGAACAGGATGCGCTCGCACCCGGCGGCGACCATCTCGCCCACCCGGTCGGGCGTTGATGGATTGCCGTAGCGCATGCAGAAATCCACCATCACCTGATCGCCGAAACGCGCCTGCATGCGCGCGGCAATGGCGGCGGTCTGTTCCTTGGTGATGGTCATCAGCGGGCTTTCGCCCTTGTCGTGGTTCCAGATGGATTTGTAGTTCGCGCCAGAGGTGAAGGGGCGCTTGGACAGGATGATGAGCTGCAACAGCGGCTGCCATTTCCAGGCCGGGTAGTCGATCACCCGCTTGTCCGAAAGGAATTCGTTCAGATAGCGCCGCATCGACCAGTAATCGTAATTGTCGGGCGTGCCCAGATTGGCCAGCAGGATGCCGGTTTTCGCCCGCGCCACCGGCGGGTGGTCGGCCGGGGCATGGGCCAGGCGGCCCTCGCCGGGCCTGTCCTGGGCAACCGGGCGGCTTGCGGGCTTTGCATCATGCATGGCTTGCGTCCTTTGCGGCGGGTTCGGCCCTCACTTAGCGGCCCGGCAAGCGGGGTCAATCACTTCCGGTGCCCCGGGGCTTTCCGGGCACGGGTTCGAGCGGGGTTTCGGTGGTGCCCAGCGCCTCGGCCAGCCGCGCGGTGGCCGAACCGGGGCGCAGCGGTTGCGGCTGGCTCTCGGCCGGGGCCCAGCCGGTGAGGAAGAGCGTTTCCACCGTAGCCGGCAGGCGCCCCTCGGCATCGGCGAAGTGCTCGCGATAAAGTGCTTGCGCGCGCGCCCATAGCGCGCGCGGCATTGGCGCGCGGCGGCGCGCGGCAAGGGTGTTGCTTTCGCCCATGGCGCGCAGATCGGCGACCAGCGCGCCGAGGTCGCGATAAAGCACCTGCGTCAACTGGCGGTCGGCCACGGGCAGCGCCAGCCCGGCGCGCTGCAGCAAACCGCCAGCATCGCGGATATCGGCCATCGGCAGCACCCGCGGCGACAGCGTGCCATAAAGGTCGCTCTCGGCCTGGGCCAGCACCGCGCGCAGCTCATGCAGGCTGCGCCCGCCGAAGAATGCGGCGATGAACAGCCCGTCGGGCCTGAGCGCGCGGCGGCACTGGATGATCTGGCCCAGCGGATCATCAGACCAGTGCAGGCACAGCGCATGCACCACCAGATCATGCGCGCCCGGCTCAAGCGCCAGCACCGCCTCGTCGGGGACGATGCGCGCGCCGGGCAGCAGATCGGCCCAGGGGGCGGGCGTGGGCTGTGCCGTCACTACCGCGGGGGCCGTAAAGCTTCTGTTAACCTCGCTGAGTCTTTCCTTGATCTCGGCAGCGGTAGCCTCAAGCAGGAAAAGCGCCGGCGCGCGCGCGGCGCGGGCGCGAAAGCGCGCGAGGGCGGCGCGGTCGGTCAGGGGGGCGGGCATGGCGGCAGACATGGCGGAGAATTCGGCGCAGGGCGGCGCGATGTCAAGCCGGCGGGCGCGCACAGGCGCCTTGCCGCTGCCGGGGCGGCGGCGGGTTCGGCGCTGATGCGCGTGATCTATCCGCCCGCCTGCCTTAGCTGCGCCGAGCCGGTGGCGGAACCGGGCGCGCTCTGCGCCCGATGCTGGCGCGATACCCCCTTCATCCACGGCCTGGCTTGCGACAAATGCGCCTCGCCGCTGCCGGGCGACGGGGGTGGCGAGGCCGGCAACGAACGGCTCTTGTGCGATGATTGCCTGCGCATCGCCCGCCCCTGGAGCCGCGGCCGTGCGGTAATGGTTTATGATGAAGCGGCGCGGCGCATGGTGCTGGGGCTGAAATACCATGACCGCCACGATCTGGCCCGCCCCGCCGGGCGCTGGCTGGCGCAGCGCGTGGCGCCGCTGGTGCGCCCCGATACGCTGGTCGCGCCGGTGCCGCTGCACTGGTGGCGGCTGCTGCGCCGGCGCTACAACCAGTCGGCGCTGCTGGCCGCGGCGCTGGCGCGCGAGATCGGCCGTCCGCACTGCCCCGACCTGTTGCTGCGCCGGCGCTTCACCGGCACGCAGGACGGGCGCACGCGCGCGGGCCGCATGCGCAACCTCGAAGGCGCGATCGCCCCGCACCGGCGCCGTGCCGGCCTGCTTGATGGGCGGCATGTGCTGCTGGTTGATGACGTGATGACCTCGGGCGCCACGCTGGCGGCCTGCGCCGAAGCCTGTTTTGCCGCCGGTGCCGATGATGTCGATGTCGCGGTGCTGGCGCGGGTGATGCGTTTCGAGGATGGCTAGCGCAGCGGGCGGGCGCCAGCCCGCCTTCCGCGTTGCGAGGGTATCTTGCCGCCGCCGCAGCAAGCCGGAGGTTCACAGCCGGGGAAAAGAACATTACATCGGGGGCGAGCCGATGCATTGGCCCCTTTCCTGGTCCCGAACCCGCCCCCGAGGAACGCGTATGACACAAATCGAGATCTACACATCGCCCCTGTGCGGCTACTGCCACATGGCCAAGCGGCTGCTGAAGGCCAAGGGTGCCGAATTCACCGAGATCAATGTCTGGGCCGATCCCGGCCGCAAGCCCGAGATGATCGAGCGCGCCGGGGGGCGGCGCACCGTGCCGCAGATCTTCATCGACGGGGTGCATGTGGGCGGCTGCGACGAGTTGCACGCGCTAGAGCGTGCCGGCCGGCTGGATTCGATGCTGGCCGCCGGGCAGGAGGGCTGAGGCCGATGCGCGCGGGGTTGTTGCAGCTGAGCGTCGGCGATGAGCCGGCGGAAAACGTTGCCCCCGTGCGCGAAGCGGTCCGGCAGGCGGTGGCCGGCGGCGCCGGCTTCGTGCTCACCCCCGAGGTGACGAACTGCGTTTCCGCCAGCCGCAGCCATCAGGCGCGCGTGCTTAGCCCTGAGGCGGGCGATCCGGTGCTGGCCATGCTGCGCGACGAGGCCGCGCGCGCCGGCATCTGGCTGCTGGCCGGTTCGATGCTGTTCAAGACCGATGACGCCGAGGGCAGGCTGGCCAACCGCTCGCTGCTGATTGGCCCCGATGGCGCCATCGCCGCGCGCTATGACAAGATTCACCTCTTTGACGTGCAGATCTCGGCCGAGGAGACCTATCGCGAATCGGCCGCCATCCGCCCCGGCGAGCGCGCGGTGCTGGCGCGCACGCCCTTCGCCACGCTGGGGTTGACGGTTTGCTATGATGTGCGTTTCGCGCATCTCTACAGGGCGCTGGCGCAGGCCGGGGCGCAGGTGTTGTGCGTGCCTTCGGCCTTCAGCCCGATCACCGGCGCGGCGCATTGGGAGGTGCTCTTGCGCGCGCGGGCCATAGAGACCGGCTGCTATGTTCTGGCTCCGGCGCAGACCGGCCTGCACAAGGCCGGCCGCGGGCGCCAGCGGCGCAGTTGGGGCCATGCGCTGGCCGTTGATCCCTGGGGCGAGGTGCTGGGTGATGCCGGCACCGAGCCCGGTATCATCCATGTCGATCTCGACATGGCGGCGGTGGCCGGCGCCCGCGCCCGCGTGCCCTCGCTGGAGCATGACCGCCCCTTTGCCCCGCCGGAGGAAGGCGCGTGAAACAACCGGCCGAAGATCTTGCGGTGGCGCTGTTTGCCGAGCTGTTCATGGCCGAGCAACTGTCGCGCGCGCGGCTGTCAAAGGCGCTGCCAAAGGGCATGGAGCTGTCGCATTTCAGCGTGCTCAACCTGCTGGCGCGCAGCCAGGACGAGCGAAGCCCGGCGCAGCTTGCCAGAAGCCTGCATGTCACGCGCGGGGCGATGACCAACACACTCAACCGGCTGCAATGGGCCGGCTATGTCCATATCAGGCCCGACTGGGACGATGCGCGCCGAAAATTCGTTTCCATCAGCCCCGCCGGGCGCGCGGCGCGCGATGCCGCATTGCAGTCCATCGCGCCGGTGATCACCGGGCTGGCCGAGAAGCTGGGCACCGAGCGCCTGCGCGCCGCGCTGCCGGTGCTGCGCGCCCTGCGCGCCGAACTGGACCGCGAGGTGTGATGCCGGCTTTGGTTGAACATTTTGCCATGACGGGGCAGCGCCCCTCGCCGCCGGCGAGTGTGCAACGGGGATGGCGGAGTGAACCTCGCCCTACAACCCGGCGTGCGCCCGTAGGGCGGGGTTCACCCGGCCGTGATTGTTCGATCCGGCAAGGGTGACTTGAGGATCAGACGCGGGCTGCCTTGCGCTCGGCGGCCTCGATCAGCCGCGCGGCGAGCTTGCCATAGGTCTCGGCAATGGCATCGTGGCCCAGGGCGACGGGCTTTCCGGTATCGCCGGCCACCCGCACATCGAGGCTGAGCGGAATCTCCGCCAGTAGCGGCAGGCCCAGCCTGTCGGCCTCGGCGCGCACGCCGCCATGGCCGAAGATATGCGCCTCATGCCCGCAATTGGGGCAGATATAGGTGGACATGTTCTCGATCAGCCCGATCACCTCGGTGCCCAGCTTGGTAAAAGCCACAAGCGCCTTCTTCGCATCGAGAAGCGCCACATCCTGCGGGGTGGATACGACCAGCGCGCCGGTGACATCGAAATAGCTGCACAGCGTCAGTTGTATGTCGCCGGTGCCCGGGGGCATGTCGACGATCAGCACGTCAAGCTCGCCCCAGCGCACATCATTCAGAAGCTGCTGCAGCGCGCCCATCAGCATCGGGCCGCGCCAGATCACCGCCTCGTCCTTGGGCAGCAGCAGGCCGATGGACATGAATTTCACCCCATGCGATTGCAGCGGGATGATGGCCTTGCCGTCGGGCGACATGGGCGGCTGGTCGAGCCCCATCATGCGCGGCTGGCTGGGGCCGTAGATATCGGCATCCAGCAGCCCCACGCTCCAGCCCTGCCGCGCCATCGCCACCGCCAGGTTGGACGAGACGGTGGATTTGCCCACCCCGCCCTTGCCCGATCCGATGGCAAGAATGCGCTTGACGCCGGGGATGGATTTCGGCTCGGGCCGGCCGGTGGGGTGGCGGCCAACTTCCAGCTGTGGCGGCTCGCCCTGCCCGGCACCGCTGGCCGGCTGCTGCGGCGGCGGTGCTTTCGCCTCATGCGCGGTCAGCACGATCTGCACGTCGTCGACGCCATCCATGGCGCGCAGCGCCGCTTCGGCGGCCTTTTGCACCGGGGGCAGGCGGCGGGCGGTGGCGGTATCGGGGGCCTCGATCACGAAGCGCACCTGCCCGCCATCGACCTGCAAGGCGCGCACCATGTCGGCGCTGGCCAGGGTGCCGCCATCGGGAAGGGGCACGGCATTCAGCCGTTCGAGGATCGCTTCCTTGGTAACCGGCATTCGGGATTTCCTGTGTTGCTGTATCGTCATTTCGCGCGCTTGCGCCTGCGCCGCAACCATAGCAGCGCCAGCGCCAGCGCCACCAACCCGGCCAGAAGCGCCAGCCATTCCATTGCCCTGCGCGCACCGCTGGGCGGGTATTGCGCATGCAGCCAGTCAACGATCACCGCATGCTGGCCGCGCTGCAGGCCGGCGCCGCTGAACATATCCATCCGCCAGACGGTGGCCTGCCAGCCCAGCCAGCCGAGATCGGCCTCGCGGTAGCTTTCGGGCCCGTGGCAGGCGGCGCAGCGCGCCTCGACCAGCCTTTCGCCAAGGGGGCGCGCGGCCAGGCGTTCAGCCTCGATGCGCTCGGCCTCGGCGCGGGCGCGCTCGGCAGCGATCTCGTCGGCGATGCGCGCGCGCAAGGCGTCGGCCTCTTGCGGGCTCAGATCGCTGGGCGGGGTTTCGTAATCTTCGAAACTCATCTCGGCCTGCGCCGGCGGCGCCGCGACATGCAGCGCCAGGGCAGCAACGACAAGAAGCAGGGGCATGCAAGGTCGCGCCGACACCGGTTTCACGCCGCGCCTGGGTGCCGCAGCAAGGGCCGCGCCCGGGCGGCAATGGCGGCCGTATCGTCGCAGCGATCGCGCGTCATGCCTTCGCCGCCTGCCCGGCAACCTCATCGGTATCGCCGCGCGCGCGCCGGGCGGCGAATGCGGCATCGCTCCAGCCCTCATTGGCGGCGACGTGATCCCATGCCAGCCCGGCCTGTTCCAGCTTATAGGCGATTTCGGCCAGATCCTCGGCCGAAGGCTTGCCGATGCCGCGTGCCGAACCGGGCGGCAGGCCGGCACCGGCGGGCAATTCCTGAACCTTGGCACCGCCGCGCGCCTGCTCGACCCCCAGCCACATTATGCGGCCAAGATGCTCATAGGCGCGATTGAGGCCATGTTCGCTGCAGGCCTTTTCCAGATCGCGCAGGAAGGGCGTGATCCAGCGCGCCGGGTAGCGGGCGATGAAGGCTTCGGCCTCGGACAGATAGGCGCGCGCCTCGATATCCTTGCCCGCCATGGCGTGATCGCCGGCGCGGGCATAGAGGAAGGCCAGCATTTCCAGTTGCAGCGGCACGGTGTCGTGGAAATCGCGAAGGGTTTCGCTTTTTTGCAGCCCGTGGCGGGCGATAAAGGCGCGCAACTCCTGCTCGATCTGGCCGGTCTTGCCGCCCTCCATGTAGAAGCCGGCATTCAGCATCACCGGCGTGGGCGGCGCCAGGAACAGCCTGGAATAGAGCCGCAGTAGATCGACCGGCGCGCCGATGGCGGCGGCGTCGCGGCGCAGCGCGGATATGTCTTCGCCCGCCATGAGGCCGATCTCGTCGCTGATTGCTTCCAGATCGTCGGCGAGGCTGGCGGTAAAGGCCTGGTGGAACTCGTCGCCTTGCGGTTGGCCGAAGGCGCGCGCCAGGCACAGCCAGAAATCGCGCCGGGAATGGCTTGTCGCCGCGAGGTTGTCGGTCATTGGCCTGTCGCTCCTGCTTGTGTGGCCGGGGGAAAGCGCCCGGGATGCGACAGGGCGGCATGAAGCCGCCCTGCGCGTCGGTCTGTCAATGCACCGCTCAGGCGGTTGCTTCGCGGCCGCTGGCTGCCGGCAGATCGTCGGGCATGGCCGAGAGGTTGAGGAACCGCTCGCCCGCTGCGTAGAGCGCGAACAGCATCGCCGAGCCCATGATTGTCAGTGCCCATTCAGTGAGCGAGGGCGTGTATTCGATAAGCCCCCATTCCCAGGTGCCGCGAAAGAGCGGCACTACCTGCCCGCCGACAACGAAGAAGTAGCGCTCGGCGAAGAGCCCGGCAAAGACCGCCATCGATACCAGCACCTGGATGCCCGCATTGGCGCGCAGCCCGGCGATGAGCATGATCACGAAGGGCACCACGATCCCCAGCCAGAGCGAGGCCTGATAGACGGGCGAGGCGAACAGGTAATCACGCCACACCAGATAGATCTCGGGATTATTGGTGTAGAGCCCGGTGATAGCGCGCACTGCGATGAACAGCACTGTGCCGCCCAGCACCGCCGCGAACAGCCGCGGCAGCGAGCCCGCGAACATGGCGCGCATCGGCGCGGGCATGGCGGAGCGGTTGAAGCCATAGGCGAGGTAGGTGAAGAACACCACCGCCGCCAGCCCGCTGGCCACCGCCGTGAGGTAGAAGTAGATCGGCATCAGCCCGTCGAACCAGAAGGGCCGCATGCTCATCATGCCGAAGATGAGCGCCAGGTTGCCGCTGGCCAGCAGCACCGCCAGGAAGGACGCGATACCGATCTGGCGGCTGGTCTTGCTATCCCATTCCTTGCCTTCCATCTTCTGGAATTTCCACAGCAGGAACAGCAGATCGGCGATATAGAACACGCCCATCCAGAACATCGCCGACTGGATCTGCATGTTCAGCGGCATCACCCAGAGCATGCGGAAGACATGGCCCAGCTCCATCGCCAGCACCGCCATCCCCGAGATCAGGATGATGAAGGCCAGGTAGATCGAGCGCTTGGCGAGCGGGTAGAACTGCTTGAAGCCGAATACCAGCGGCAGCGCGGCTATCATGCCCAGCCCCGAAGAAGCCAGCGCGAAGTAGAGATAGGTCGCGATCGGCTGGCCCCAGGGCATCTGCGACGAGGTGTTGAAGCTGCGATGGCCCACCGCCATCAGGTCCATCATCGCATAGGCGAAGGCGGCGATGGCCACACCCGCCGACACGATGAGCAAAAGGATGCCGAGCGGCCCCTTGAGGATGTTTCCGTTGTTCATCTCTCAGCCCTCCTTCAGCTGTCGGACGGGGGATTGTAGGCGGGCACATCGGCGCCCGAGCCCAGGTAATAGACCTGTGGGCGGTTGCCGGTGTGATCGCGCAGGCGCACGCCGCGCTGATCGGCGATCAGCCGGTTGACCTCGGATTCGGGGTTGTCCAGATCGCCGAAATAACGCGCCTTGGGCGGGCAGGTGCGCACGCAGGCGGGCACGTATTCCTTGGTTTCCGGGTTGTCCTCGTCCAGGTCGGCCACGCCTTCGGGCGCCTGGCTGACCTTGTGGTAGCAAAAGGTGCATTTCGACACCACGCCCTTGGGCTGGATGCCGATGCCGCGCCGCGCGTCGCTTTCGGGGCTTTGATAGGGCGGCGCCCAGAGTTGCCCCTCGCCCGGGAACACGTCGCGCACATCGGGTTCCACCACTGGCTGCTCGTCGGCATAGAAGCGCACGCCATAGGGGCAGGCGATCATGCAGTACTTGCAGCCGATACATTTGTTCCAGTCAACAAAGACGATGCCGCCGGCATCCATGTCCTTGTAGGTGGCGCGTGTCGGGCAGACCGTCACGCAAGACGGGTTCTCGCACTGCATGCATGGCCTTGGCAGCCATGTCAGCTTGGCGGTCGGATAGGTGCCCTCGTGATAAAACAGCACGTCCTGCCAGTTCTCGCCGGGCAGGGTGTTGTTTTCCATCGCGCAGGCGGTCGTGCAGG
Source organism: Pararhodobacter sp. (assembly GCA_020832665.1). Classification (GTDB taxonomy): domain Bacteria; phylum Pseudomonadota; class Alphaproteobacteria; order Rhodobacterales; family Rhodobacteraceae; genus Pararhodobacter. The sequence continues at coordinate 112,494 of JAFIEG010000001.1, forward strand.
CCTGACAGCCGGTGCACTTGTCCAGGTCGATGACCATTCCCCATTTCGTCATTGTCTCAATATCCTCTCATGCGCCTGGGATCAGGCCCGCTCCAGGGTGACCTTGCCGGTGTAATAGCTGGCCAGCCCCGAGATTGGGTCGGATACGTTTGCGGTGACATCGCCGGAATGGCCCGGCAGGCGCCCCTTGGCCCAGCGGCCCTGCGCCCAGTGGCCGTGCTCCATCGGCAGCACGATTGTGTCGCGCCGGTGCGCCGGCACCAGGCGGCAATAGGCCTCGATCGAGCCGATATCCGAGCGGATGCGCACGCGGTCGCCATCACGGATGCCGCGAGCGCGCGCGGTGTCGGGGTGAACTTCCAGGTAAACGGTGTTCTTGCCGCCCACCATGGGCTGGTGAATGGCGATGCCGTGCGGGATGTTGCCCGAGCGGCCCTCGGCATGCATCGGTGTTTTCGGCGAGACGAAGTAGAGATCGCCCGCGCCGCCGGTATGCACCGGCTCCACCCACTGGATCAGCCCCACGCGATCAGCCGGGATGCCCATTTCGCGCTCGATGTAGTCGGCGTGCTGCTCCAGAAAGCCCGAGCGAAACTCGAACTTGCCCGAGGGCGTGCGCAGAAGCTTCTGCTTCACCTCCTCCTCGGTCATCTCGATATTGTAGCCCTCGCCGTCCCATTCGTAGAACTTCCCGCGGCGGTGGTGCCAGTGATAGGGCTTGCGGTACCACACGCCCTTTTCGGCCCAGCTTTCAAAGCTGTTCACGCCATTGTCGCCGGGGTTGTCCTCGAAGCCGCGGGCGCGGTGGCGCAGCACGTTCTCGACATTGTCGATCTCGCGATAATACTCGCCCATCGGCCCGTCGATGCGCTTGCCGATCTCGATCAGCGTATCGCCGAAATGCTTGGTGTCATAGATCGGGTCCACTGCCGGGACGCGCAGGGCGGTCATCGGCCAGCCTTCGAACGGATAGGTCGGGCTGTCCTGCCAGCGTTCCAGATAGGTGTGATCGGGCAGGATGATGTCGGCGTACATCGCCGTCTCGCCGGGGAAGGGCGAGGTTTCGATGATGAACACATCCTTGAGCGCCTCTTCCCAGACCTGCGGGTTGGGCGCCGTCCAGATCGGGTTGGTGTAGTAGAACATGGCGGTGTCGAGCTTGTAGGGATCGCCCGCCAGATGGTTCGGACCGGCCTCCTGCATCATGTGGGCGGTCATCGGCCAGCGCTCGGTGCGCGCCATGTCGATGCGCGGTTGTTCCTTCCAGGCGCCGTCGCGCGCCCAGTCGTCCAGGTAGTCATCGGCATTCACCGGCAGCCCGCCATAGGGCACGCCCATCTGGTAGAACATCCCGCCACGTTCGGCGAACAGGCTGCCCACCAGCGCGTTGAGCGCGTGAATGGCCATGCCGTTATAGGTGCCATTGGTGTGCGAGGTGGGCCCGCGCTCCATGATTGCCATTGCCGGGCGGGTGGTGCCGAATTCGCGCGCAACGGCGCGGATGGTCGAGGCGGGCACCTCGGTAATGCTTTCGGCCCATTCCGGGGTACGGTCCTTCAGCTCCTCGTTCCACCAGTCCACCAGACCGTGGGTCCACAGCTCGACAAAGCCGCTGCCCTCGGCCGGCTGCGTGGTGACCTCGCCGGTCTCGGGGTCGGTCACGGCCATCTGCGCGGCGGCGCTGATGGTCTCGCCGGTGGCAAAATGGTTGCGGCCATCGGCGAAGTCGCCGACAAATTCGCGGTCCCACAGCCCCTCGGTAAGGATTACATGCGCAATGGCCAGCGCCATCGCGCCATCGGTGGCGGGCTTGATATAGACCGCGCGGTCCGAGGCCGCCATGGTGGGGTTCATGCGCACATCGATGGTGGTGATGCGCGTCTGCGGGCTTTTCGAGCGCATCTTGCCCCACATCTGCATCAGATAGTTGTAGGGGCGGAAGGCCTCCAGAAAGCTGGCGCCGAAATTCAGGATGTAGTTGGTGTTGGCGTAGTCATAGGAATTGTAGGAATCGTTGCCATCGGTGGCGCGCTTGGCGCGCTTCGAGCCTTCCGCGCACATCGAGGCATGGCCGATGGCCGAATTCGGCGTGCCGTACAGCTTGCCCCAGTCGCCATAGAGCCCGGCATCGGTGGGCCCCCAGCCGCGGCCGTAGAAATGCGCGAAGCGGTGGCTTTCGCCGCGCGCGCGCAGATCATTCAGCCGCTCGGCGACGATATCCAGCGCCTCGTCCCAGCTGATCGGCACGAAGCCGGGGTCCTCGTCGCGGCCCTTGTTGGGGTTGGTGCGCCGCATGGGGCCGCGAAAGCGGTCTGGGTCATACAGGAAATAGGTGCCCAGATGGCCCTTGGGGCACAGCTTGCCGTTCGAGATCGGGTTGCCGACATCGCCATAGATCGCGTGCACCCGCCCGTCGGTGGTGTAGACATCAATGCCGCAGCGCGCCGGGCACTGGGCGCAGATGTTCTTGGTGATCCGCGTATTGGGCCGGCGCGCCTGCGCCTGCGCCGGGGCGGGCTCGCCGCGCGGGCCGTTCAGCCCAACGGTGACCGCCGCGGCGGTCAGCGCGCCGGTTGTCCCGGTGGTCGCCAGGAACCGCCTGCGGCTGATGCCGGTATTTGCCTTGTCCATCGTCTTCCTCCCTTCGTGAGGTGGTCGGTCAGGCGCCCCGCCGGGCGCAAATTCAGGCCCCGTAGGGCACTTGCTTGCGCCGCATCAGCCCGAAGGCCGCGGCGGCAAGATCGTTGTCCTTGTGGCAGCCGTCGCAGATGCGCTGGCCTTCGCTCGGCGCGTAGCGGCGCAGGCATTGCGGGCATTCGGCCATCGCCCGGCTGATCAGCGTTTCCGGCCCGGTATGGCTGCCTTGGCCGCGCCTGTGCAGCGCCAGCCCGCCGGCCACCTCGCAATCGCCGCAGTCCAGGCATTGCGCGGCATCGAAGACCAGCCGATCGGCGCTGGCTTCCTCATACAGGGTCAGCGCCCGGGTCGGGCACAGGCTGGCGGCGAGGCGCAGATCGGGCTCGCCGGTCACCGCCAGTGCCGGGAAGAACTCGGCGGGCAGGTCGCCGGCGCCGTGCAGGGTGCGCAGATTTTCGCGCCTCGCCAGCAGCGCCGGCGCATCGACCTTGCCTGCAAAAGGCTGGGCGGTGGTGACACGGCTGCGATCGGGCGCCGGCGGGGGCGTGGTCAGTCGGCGGAAAAGCTGGCGGCGCGAATAACCCTGCTGGCGGGGGCGGCTGGGTGGCGGTGCCGGCTGCGCGCGATCGAACGGCAGCGGCGCATCGATGACCAGAAGGTGCCCTGCGGCACGGCCAAGATGCGCCAGATCGCTTGCCACCGACTGCACGGTATCTGCCCAGGGCTGCGCGCACCCGCCCGAGGAGCAATCGGCGCACCAGCCGCGATCAACCAGAGTGACGCTCGCACCGGCTGCGAGCAGGCCCAGAAGCCGCGCCGCGCTGACCCCGCCCAGGCAGGGCACGATCTGCGCACCCTCTGCCCGGTCGGCCTTGGCGACGCGGCTGCATTCCAGCGTGGCGGATAGGGCATCATGCGACGGGCGCACGCCCGGCAGGTCCAGCGCGCCGGTCGGGCAGGACGCGACGCAGCGCGCGCAGCCGGTGCACAGGTCGTGATCGATCTCGACCGCGCGCGTGTCGATGCCGATGGCCTGCGCCGGACAAATCGCCGCGCAGGCCTCGCAGCCCGCATCGGGGCGGCGGATCGTCAGGCAGGCCGCCGCATCCAGCGACAGCCTCGCCGGCAGGTCCTGATCTCCATGCTCGCGCATGTTTCCCCCCTGGCTGGAATCCGGCGCTGCCCGCTTTTGCGAGTTTCCCCGGCCGGATTCTGGCTTTCCATGACAGGATAGGGCAGGTCGCATGCCAAGGCATGCCGACGAGACATCAGCGGACTCGAAGTAAGATACTGATTAAGCGTAGATTTTTACGGCGTTCGGATTTCCAGACAGACTACTCCGGGTCCTGTTCGGATTTCCGGACATCCGCGTCGGGGCGCTGCATGCCCAGCTTCTGCATCTTCTCCCAAAGCGTGGTGCGGCCGACGCCAAGCAGCCGTGCCGCGCCGCTCGTGCTGCCCTCGCTGCGGTCGAGCGCGCGCCGGATCTGCAGGCGCTCGGCCCGTTCGCGCGCCTCGGTGAGGGTAAGAAAACTCGTGTCCGGGGTAACCTGCGCCTCGGGGAAGAGATCGGTCGGCATGATCATCTCGCCCTGGGCCAGCGCCATCGCCTGCGCCAGCCGGGCGCGGATCTCGCGGCCGTTGCCGCGCCAGTCGTGGCGCAGGGCCAGCGCCTCGGCCTGGGCCGAGATGCCCTTGAGCGGCGTTGCCCGGCGCCGGTTCATGCCGTCGAACATGCGCGCAAGCATCCATAGCGCATCCTCGGGCCGCGCGCGCAGGGGCGGGATGGCCAGTGTCAGCGGGCTGAGGTGAAAGAAAAGGTCCGGGCGCAGCTTTGCCTGCGCGTCATCGCCATCGGTGGCGATCAGCCGCGGGCCATCGCTGCCCGCCTCCCAGATCGCGGCGAGCAGTCTTGCCTGCACCGACTCGCGCGCCTCGCCAATGCGCTCGATCAGCACGACACCGTCGCCGGCCTGCCGCCAGGCCGCGCCGGGGCCGAAGAGCCGTGCTTCGTGCTCGCCGGCCTCGATCCGCGACAGATCGAGCGCGACGAGTGGCGCGGCCGAGCGATCCGAGCGCGCATGCAGCCGCTCGGCGGCGGCGCGCTTGCCGGTGCCGCTTTCCCCGACAATCAGCACCGGCCCTTCCTGCGCGGCAAGGCGGGCGATCATCTCCTCGATCTGGCGCGCCTGTTTCGAGGGGCCGAACAGCGGCCCGTCGCTTTCGAACCCCGGCGCGATCAACAGCGACAGCCGCTCAAGCATCTGGCCCATGTCAAAGGGCTTGGTCAGGTAATCAGCCGCGCCTGAGCGCAAGAGCCGCACCGCCTGGTCGGCGCTGGCCTGCCCGGTCATGAACATGAAAGGCGGCGGCACCGAGGTTTCGCACAGCTTCAGAAACAGATCCTCGCCCGAGCCATCGCCCAGCCGGATATCGCAGATCACCGCATCGAAGGGGCGGTGCGGGGTGCGCAGCCCCCCCAGCGCGCGGTGAAAGCTCTTGAACCAGACCACGCGCGCCCCTTCCAGCCGCAGCCGCTGTTCGAGCGAGCCGCCCATGATCTCGTCATCCTCGACGAGCGCGATGTGGCGCCCTTCAAGCATCGCGCCCCCCTTCGGCTGCGAGCGGCAGTTGCACGCGGATCTCGTTCAACCCTTCGGGCGAGCGCCCCAGGCTGATCTGCCCGCCCATGCCCTGCACCAGCTCGCGCACCAGTCGCAGGCCGACGCCGCCACCCGGCTCGACCGGGGCATCCGACAGAAGCCTTGCGCGCAGGTGATCGGGCAGGCCGGGGCCGCTATCCTGTATGCCCAGCATGATCGCATCGTCCTCGCGCGCAAGGCGCAGGCCGATCTTGCCGCCATATCCGGCCGCCGCACTGGCGTTGAGCAGCAGATTGAGCGCGATCTGGCGCACCGGGCCTGAAGGCAAGCCGTCGATGGCGCCCTCGGGCAGGGAAACCTGCCAGTGCAGATCCTGCCCGCGCCGTTCGGCCTCGGGGCGGATAAGCAGGCTCAGATCGTCGAAATCGGCGCGCGACAGCGCCGTGGCCTCGGGCGCGGCGCGGTGCGTGTCGAGCGTTGCGCGCACCACGTCGCGCATGTGCCGCAGGCCGCGATCCAGCAGATCGGCCGAGCTTTTCACCACATCGGCGCGTTCCGGATAGGTGCGCAGGGTGTCCACCGTATTCAACAGCCCGCCCAGCGGATTGTTGACCTCATGCGCCAACGTGCCCGCCAGCCGCCCCAGGCTGACGAAACGCTCGCGCTCGGCCAGCCGCTTTACCGTTGCGTTGCGCTCTTCCACGGCATGAACAAGGCGGTTGTAGTTGTCGTAAAGCTGCGCGATTTCCGGATTGCGCCGGGGAATGGATTGCTCGGGGATGGGTTGCAGCCCGTCGGTGCCTTGCCCCATCGCGTTTGTCAGGCGCGCGATCGGGCGCAGGACGCGGCGCATCACCATGAACCCGACCAGCGCGGCAAAGAGCGAGGCCAGGGCATTGCCGATCACCAGGAAGGTGACCGTTCGCTCGCGTTCGGCGACAAAACCGGTGGTGTCGAAATCGATGATCAGCTTGCCGAGTGCACGCTCCTGATAATGCAGCACCTGTGACAGCGCGACTTCGCCATCGGCGAGATCGTAATGCTCGGCGGTGACCGATGTTGCCGCCGCGATCATCTCGGTGCGCTGGGCGCCAATCGGGTGCAGCCGGGGATCGGATGACACGATGACCCGCCCCAGCGGATCGATCAGCGTGGCGCGAAGCGGGCGCAGCGAGCCCTCGCGGCGCGTCACGCGATCCAGCAGGTCGAACATTTCCCAGATGTCGTCGCGCACGACGAAGGGGCCGACCGTGGCCTCGATCCCGGCGAATTCCAGCAGCGCCATCTCGCGCAGATGGCGTTCCTGCGTGGCCACCAGCGTTCGCAGCACCAGTTGCGAGGCCAGCAGCCCGACAAGAACCAGAAGGCCCGCCGCCAGAAGCGGGCCTTTCACCATGATCGGTAGGTAGAGCGCGCGCACCGGTTCAGCCCCGTTCCGCGACGATCCGCATGCGCGCCGCGATCCGCTCGAAGCTGTGCGCCTCGGGAAGGACGAAACCGTCGAGCTGCAGCATTGCCAGCGCCTGCTGCCCGGCATCGGTTCGCGGCATGGCTTCGAGCGCGGCCAGAAAGCGCTGGCTTTGCGCGGTTTCCAGGGCGTCGCGGGAAACGACGATCGGCGGGAAGCCGAAATCCTCGGATTCCCAGACGATGCGGGTCTGATCGACCAGCTCGGGCTCGTGGCGGCGCATGACATCCCAGACATAGCCATCCACGCTGCCCGATTGCGCGAGCCCGCGCGCCACGGCGCGCACCACGTTGCGATGGCCATAGGTGAAGAAGCTGCGCGCGAAGAACTCCTCGGGGCGGTGCTGGCGCCGCAGCAGTTCGGACAGGGTGACCAGATGGCCGGAATTGGAATCGGGGTCGGAATAGGCGTGGATATCGCCGCGCAGATCGCCCAGATCCTGCGCCGCGCGCCCCGCCGAGGTGATGACCCGCGAGCGGTAGAGCGGCGCGCCCTGCCACAGCGGCAGGGCCAGCGCGGCCAGCCGCTCGCGGTTTTGCAGCAGGGGAAAGCCGCACAGCCAGGCGGCATCGAGATCGCCCATCAGCAACAGGGCGGTGACTTCCTGATAGGTGCGTCGCTGCACGAATTCGATTGGCCGGCCCATCTCGGCGCGCAAATGGCTGCGCAGATGTTCCAAGAGTTGCCAGTCATTATCGAGAAAGACCGGGGTCAGGCCAAAGCGGAACGCAGCCGGCTGCGCGCGCAGCACCGCCGGCGCGCCCAGCATCGAGGCCGTGAAGCCGGCCATGAACATTCGCCTTTTCAACCGCATGGCGGCAAGACGCGCCGGCCCGGCCCGGCCGGAGGGGTATTCGCGCACCATCGCATGCCTTCCATCGCATTTGCCTTGGGCAGGATATACCGGCGCGCAAATTCTTGTGCCTTGACCTGCGTCAAGCTGTCCGCGCCATGTCTTCGATCAGCGCCCTGATCCTCTCGCGCGCGCTGCGGAAGGCGGCGATGGTGCCCTCGGCGGCGGGGTCGGGGATCGGCCAGTGCAGGCGTTTCACGGGGCCGGGGATATAGGGGCAGACCTCTTCGGCGCAAAGCGTCACGATCACGTCGGCCGATTCCGGCGCCACCTCGGAAAGCGACTTGGCGCGTTGCCCCAATATGTCGATGCCTGCCTCGGCCATCGCCTCGACAGCCAGCGGGTGCAGGCGGCCCGGGGCCGAGCCCGCGCTGGCTACCGCGACCCCGGCTGGCAGGATCGTGCGCGCCAACCCCTCGGCCATCTGGCTGCGCGAGGAATTGGCAACGCAAAGGAACAGGATGCGCATGGCTTCAGCCATCAGTCTTTCGCAGCGGCACCATCAGCACCGGCCGGCGCGCGATTTCACACAGGGCGGCGGCGGTGGAGCCGATCACCATGCTTTCCACCCAGTTCGCGCCATGCTTGCCCACGACAATGAGATCAGCATCGCGCTCGGCGGCCAGCCGGGCGATCTGCTCGGAGGGTTTGCCCTCGGCCAGATGCCGTTCGGCCTTGCCCCCGGCAGCTTCGATCTCATGCGCGAGGTTGTCGAGCGCGGCGCGCGCCATCACTTGCCAGCGCGTGTAGCGCCCGGCCTCGGCGGGGCTGATGACATGGACGATATCGACGACGCCGGCGCGCGGGGCCAGCATGGTTGCTGCCGCCTCGGCCGCGCGCGCATGGGGCGAGAAATCGCTGGCCAGAAGCATCCGGCGCAGCCCGGCATGGCAGGCGCGCTCGCACGCCTCCGCGCCATTGACCTCGATCCATTCCAGCCGCACCGGCAGCGTGCTTTTGCGGATCACCTCGCGCGCCACCGAGCCCAGGAACAACCCGCGCAGCATGGTCTGCCCGCGCGAGCCGATCACGATCAGATCGGCGCCATGATCGGCGGCGGCTTGCAGGATATCCGCCGCCACATCGCCGGCGGCGCGAATGTCGATCTCGACATCGAGCCCGGCCTCGCGCAAGGGCGCGGCGCGCGCGGCGAGCCACGCTTCCAGCGCCTCGCGGTTGGCGTATTCCGCGCCCTGGCCGTAACCCAGCCTGACGACATGCGCCAGAATCACGCGGGCCACGCCCATGTTGCGCAGATCGGACAGGCAGTCGATGAGCGGGCCCTGCGCGGCGGAATGGTCAAGCGCAATCAATGCCGTGCGAAACATCAGCTCTGTTCCTTCCTGCGCGGGGCGCGGATCGGGGTTTCCTCGGCCGGGAACCAGTGGCGCGTGCGGTTGGCAAACCACACCAGCGACAGCATCACCGGCACCTCGACCAGCACGCCCACCACGGTGACCAGCGCGGCGATCGAGTTCAGCCCGAACAGACCGATGGCCACCGCCACCGCCAGCTCGAAAAAGTTCGAGGTCCCGATCATCGCGCAGGGCGCGGCCACCTTGTGCGGCACGCGCCATGCCCTGGCCGCCCAATAGGCCATGGCGAAGATCCCGTAGGACTGGATCAGCAGCGGAATCGCGATCATCACGATCACCAGCGGCCGATCCAGGATCACCTCGCCCTGAAAGCCGAAAAGCAGCACCACCGTGGCCAGAAGCCCCACCACCGAGAACGGCTTCACCCGCGCCGTGAAGGCGGCCACCGTGGCCTCGCCCTCGGCCGGGTTGGCGGCATTGCGGGTCAGCCGCAGCCTTGTGATGACGCCGGCAATCAGCGGCACCACGATGTAAAGCACCACCGACAGCACCAGTGTTTCCCAAGGCACGGTGATGTCGGTCACGCCCAGAAGCAGCGCCACGATGGGGGCGAAGGCAAAGATCATGATCACGTCATTGAGCGACACCTGCACCAGCGTGTAGTTCGGATCGCCCTTGGTGAGCTGCGACCACACAAACACCATCGCCGTGCAGGGTGCGGCCCCCAGCAGGATCATCCCGGCGATGTATTGCCCCGCCGTGCCCGGCTCGATGAAGGGCGCGAAGACGTATTCGAAAAACAGCACGCCAAGCGCGGCCATGGTGAAGGGCTTGATCAGCCAGTTCACCGTCAGCGTGATGATCAGCCCCTTGGGCCGTTCATGCACCCGCGCGAGCGAGGAGAAATCGACCCCCACCATCATCGGATAGACCATGAACCAGATCAGGATGGCGACGACGAAATTGATCGAGCCGTATTCCAGCGCGGCAAGAAAGCCGACAAGCCCCGGCGCGATCTGGCCGATCGCGAGGCCGGCGATGATCGCCAGCGCCACCCAGACCGAGAGATAGCGTTCAAATGCGGACATTGGTTTTGCGGTATCCTTGCTTTGCGGCCTGTGTCAGGCGCGGGCGCCCCTGATGAAGCCGGGGCGGTTGCGGGGGTGCATCGGCTGCCGCATCAAGTAGCGGCCTGTGCGGAACCGCCGCGTTGCGGAATGTAGCAGGCGGGGGGCTCGCCTTGCGGCGTTTCCCGCGCCTCGATCCGTCCGATCAGCGCGTGCAGGGGCGCCAGCGCCGCCGGGTCGAGCGAATAGCAGATCCGCGGCCGCTCGATGGTGCCGACAACCAGCCCCGAGGCCTTGAGAATGCGCAGATGCTCGGAAACCGTGGACTGCGCCAGCCCGATCTCGTCGACGATATCGCCGCCAATGCATCCCGGCCGCGACAGCAGCAGCGCGATGATCCGCACCCGCGCCGGATGCGCCAGCGCCCTGGCAACCGAGGCGATCTGCTTGGCATCCGGTGTCACCGAGGTTTCTTCCATGACGTCACCCGACATGAGGAATCCTTTCGCATTCGTTGCTCGACGGCATATCTATCGTTTATCGACGATACAAGGAGAATTTTGCCTGCCCCCCCAATGCTCAAGCCCATGCGCGGGCAACCGGCGCCATCGACAGAGCCCCTCCGGGGGCAGGTCGGACTCGACTCGCGCAGCGCTCTGGCCTAGATGGAACATATAAAGAACATATGCCGGAATCCGGGGGTGGCATGGCGAATGGCATGACGGGCGGCATGACGGGCGGCAGGACGCGGCACATCCTGTCGCTATGGCTGCCGCGGCTGGCCAGCGAGCACGCGCTCAGGCGGCTTGGCGGCGCCGGCGGGGCCTTTGGCGGGGCCGCCGATGTGCCCTTTGCGGTCATCGCCCGGCAGGGCGGGGCCGACCGGCTGCTTTGCCTGAACCCGGCTGCCGCCGCCGCCGGGCTGCGCCCCGGCCAGCCGCTTGCCGAGGCGCGCGCGCTGGTGGCCGGGCTGATCACCCGGCCCGACGCCCCGGCCGAGCGGGCGCGGTTTCTGGCGGCGCTGGCGCGCTGGGCCTGGCGCCACGCGCCCTGGGTGGGACATGAGGGCGAGGACGGGCTGGTGCTGGACATCACCGGCGCGGCGCATCTGGCCGGCGGCGAGGCGGCGCTGGCCGCGCAGATGCACGCGGCGCTGGCGGCGGCGGGTTTCAATGCGCGCCTGGCGGTGGCGCCGACGCGCGGCGCGGCCTGGGCGCTGGCGCGTTACGGAGGGCAGCCGGTGCGGCTGGTTACGCCCGAGGAACTGCGCGCCGCGCTCGAGCCGCTGCCGCTGGCGGCGCTGCGGCTGGAGGAAGAGACCTGCGCGGCGCTGGCGCGGCTGGGCCTGCGGCAGGTGGGCGATCTGCACCGCGCCTCGCGCGCCTCGCTGGGGCGGCGCTTCGGCCCCGCGCCCTGGCTGCGGCTCGATCAGGCGCTGGGCGCGCTGGCCGAGCCCGTCGCCCCGCTGCCGCCGCCCGCACCGGCTGCGGTGCGGCTGACCCTGCCCGAGCCGATCGGGCTGAAGGCCGATGTCATGGCCGGGCTCGAACGGCTGCTGGCGCGGCTTTGTGCGCGGCTCGAAGCCAGGGGCGAGGGCGCACGCCGGCTGCGGCTGGAATTGCGCCGCGCCGAGGGCGGGCGCGCCGAGACCGAGGTGCTGTTCGCCCGCGCGATGCGCGATGCGGCAGCGATGGCGCCGCTCTTCGAGCGCGGCATCGAGGCGCTGGAGGCGGGTTTCGGCTTCGATACGCTCAGGCTCAGCGCGCCGCTGGTCGAGCCGATGGCGCCCGAGCAGCTATCCGCCGGCCCAAACCCGGCCTTGCGCCCGGCGTCTGGTGCGGCGACGGGTGAAGCGGCGGGCGCGGCGGTTGCGGGTGGCCCGGCGGGGGCGCTGGCCGATCTTCTGACGCGGCTGGGCAACCGGCTGGGCGAGGCGGCGCTGATACGCTTTCGCCCCGCCGACAGCCATATCCCCGAGCGCGCCTTCCAGCGCGTTTCGGCGATCTGGGCCGATGCGCCGGCACCGGGCGAGGGCTGGCCGCCGGCGGGGCGGCTGCGGCCGCTGCTGCTGTTTGCGCCCGAGCCGGTGGCGGTGGCCGGCGAGGGGGCGCCGCCCCGCCGCGTTTGCGGGGGCCGGCGCGGGGGGCCGGTGGGGGGCGCCCCCCGCCCC
>JAFIEG010000141.1 GCA_020832665.1 Pararhodobacter sp.
AAACCGACAGCCCCGCAAGCCGGGCAAGTGACAACGCCAAGGCGGCGCGGCTGGAAGATCAGCACGCCCCGATACATGGAATGACCGGAGCACCGATGACCCTCGATGATCTCAAGGCCCGCCACAGCGCGCTGCTGGCCGCGCGCTACAGCGGAACGCGCTCGGTCAGCTATGACGGCAAGACAGTGAACTATGGCTCGGACGCGGAACTGGCCGCCGCCATCGCCGATGTCGAGCGCCGGATCGCCAAAGCTGAGCGCGGCGCTGGGCGCGTCTTGCGCCCCTATGCCGTGAAGGATCTGTGATGAACTGGCGGCAGCGCCTCGGCGCGTTCATCGGAGGGTTCGATGCCGGTCAGCACCATCGCCGGTTGCGCGGGTTCCGCGCGACCCGCGCGCATGTCAACGCGCTGATCGCGGCCGCCGGGCCCGACATCACCGCCCGCGCCCGCTGGCTGGTGCGCAATAATGGCTATGCCGCCAATGCCGTCGAAAGCTGGGCCGCCAATACCGTCGGCGACGGGATCAAGCCGATCTCGAAGATCGGCGAGCCCGCGCGCAAGGAGGAGCTGCAGCGCCTCTGGCTCGCCTGGACCGATGAGGCCGACGCCGAAGGGCTCACGGATTTATACGGGTTGCAGCGCCGCGCGGCGCGCGAGGTCTTCATCGCAGGCGAGGTGTTCTTTCGCATCCGGCCCCGCCGCGCAAGCGACGGGCTCACCGTGCCGATGCAGCAGCAGATGCTGCCCGCCGAGATGCTGCCGCTGGAAAAAACCGGCACAGCTGCCAATGGCAACGCCATCCGGCAGGGGATCGAGTTCGACCGCATCGGTCGGCGCGTCGCCTATCACTTCCTGCGCCGCCACCCGGGCGACAGCACCGATCCGGGGCTGGCCGGTGAGACCGTGCGCGTGCCCGCGTCCGAGGTCATCCATGTCATCGATCCCGTCGAGGGCGGTCAGCTGCGCGGGGTCTCGAAACTGGCGCCGGCCATCGTCAAGCTGTTCCTGCTCGATCAGTATGATGATGCCGAGCTCGACCGCAAGAAGGTCGCGGCGATGTATGCGATGTTCGTCACCTCGCCGGCACCGGAGAACCCGCTCGCGCCGGCCGAGGACGAAGACGGCGCGCGCGACGCCGAGATCAGCCCGGGTCAGGTCATCCGGCTTGATCCGGGCGAGGATGTGACCGTGGGACAGCCCGCCGACAGCGGCGCCACCTACGAGCCCTTCCAGTACCGCACGCTCCTGCAGATCGCCGCCGCGCTGGGCATCCCTTATCCATATCTGACCAATGACATGGTGAAGGGCAACTTCTCGAACTCGCGCCTTGCACTTATCGAATTTCGCCGCCGCGTCTCGGCCTGGCAGCACGCGGTCATGGTCTGGCAGCTCTGCCGCCCCGTCTGGGCACGCTGGATGGATGTGGCGGTGCTGTCGGGTGCCCTCGCCCTGCCGGACTTCGAGGCCAATCGCGACCGGCTCATCGCCGCCGACTGGCTGCCGACAAAGTGGGACTGGGTCGATCCGCTCAAGGACGCCAATGCCGAGATCGCCCAGATCGAGGCGGGGCTGAAGTCCCGCACCCAGGCCATCGCCGAGCGCGGCCATGACGCCGAACAGGTCGATCGCGAGATCGCCGCGGAACATGCCCGCGAACGCGCGCTCGGCCTCGACTTCCGCCGCCCCGGCTCGCCCGCGCAGGGCGTGCGGGCGGGACCGGGCGAGGGCGATGATCATGACACGTCACAGACAGACGAACCCGACGACGCGGAGGATCGTCCGCGCACAGACGAGGACCAGCCCTGATGCTTCACGCCCGGATTGCCGCGCGCGCCTTCAACACGCCGCTGCTGGTCGAGCCCACCAAGGCCATGGCGTTCCTCTCCGGCCTCGGGCCGCGCATCCTCGGGCGCCGGGTCGAGATGACGGACCTCGATGGCGGGGTCGATGTGCTCGGCACTGCCCATCCGCCCGCCCGCGCCAGCATCCTCGCCGGCGGCCTGGCCGAGTCATATCGCCAGCACGGCGACGCGCCCTACCCGGTGGTCGACGGCATTGCCGTGATCGAGATCGCGGGGGTGCTGATCCATCGCGGTGGGTGGATCGGCAAGTCCTCGGGCCAGACCAGCTATGAGGGGATCACGGCGCAGATCGAGGCCGCGGCGAGCGACCCGGCGGTGCGCGGCGTTGCGCTGGAAATCGACAGCTTCGGCGGTGAAGTCGCGGGGGTCTTTGACCTCGCGGATCGCATTCGGGCAATTCGACGCGACAAGCCGGTCTGGGCTTTTGTCGCCGAGCACGCCTTCTCGGCCGGCTATGCGCTGGCCTCCCAGGCCGATCGCATCCTGCTGCCGCGCACCGGCGCGCTGGGCAGCATCGGTGTCGTCGTCATGCATGCCGATCTCAGCGGCCATCTCGACCAGGAGGGTGTGCGCGTGACGCTGATCCATGCAGGATCCCACAAGGTCGATGGCAATCCCTACGAGCCGCTGCCCGCGGATGTCCGGGACGACATCCAGCGCGAGATCGACGTGCTGCGGTTCCTCTTCACCGAGACCGTCGCCGCCGGGCGCGCCGGGCGGCTGAGCCAGGAGGCCGCGCTCGCCACCGACGCCGCCACCTATCGCGGCGTGGATGCCGTCGCGGCGGGTCTCGCCGATGAGGTCACGGACCTTGCGCGCGGCTTCGCCGCCTTCCAGCAGCTGGTCGCACGCACCCCGCCCCCCGCGCTTGCGCCCATTCGGCGCGCATCCCTTCCCCAACCCAGACAGGAGGCACGCATGGCCACCGACCATGACCACGACGAGACCAGCCACGAGGCCGAAGATGAGGACGAGCAGCGCGATACCGGAGGCGACGCAGCACCCGCGCCGGATGAGGCCCCGGCCGCGCCCCCCGCGGCAGCTGCAACGCCTGCTCCTGCCGCGGCATCGCCCGACAATCTGGCCGATCTGCCTTTGCAGCTTCGCGAGGCGGCGGCGGAGATCGCCGAGATCGCGGCGCAGGCCTCGCGGCTCGGGATCGCCATCGATGCGGCGCAGGCGCTGCGCGAGGGCACCACGCCCGAGGCCCTGCGACGCCTCGTTCTCGAGCGCGCCAGCGCCGCCGCGGATGCCCGCGACATCGTCGCCGCGCCGCCCTCGCCGGTGCTGCCGCGGGCGAAGGAAAGCCCGATCGTCGCGGCCGCGAAGCGTGCCGCGGCACCAGGCGCACGTAGCTGACAGCGCAAGCAATACCCGACGATCCTCTGACCGACCGATCCCCCGCCGCACCGCCCCGGCGGGGGATGTCCCTTGCCCCGTGACACAGGACCCCCGCCATGACCGTTCTTCACCAGCCCGCCACGCAGGGCGATGCCCTCAAATACGAGGTCAATCCCAACTACACCCGCGAGAGCGTCACGCTACTCGAAGGCACCGACTATCCGGTCGGCGCCGTGCTGGGCCGCATCACCGCGAACGACAAGTACACCCTGTCGCCCGACACCGGCTCTGACGGGTCGGAAACCGCCGCCGGCGTTCTGCTTTACGCCGTCGATGCAAGGCTGGCCGATGCGGTCGGCATCATCCTGGCCCGTGGCCCCGCGATCGTCTCGCGCGAAGCCCTCGCCCATGACGGCTCGGTCGATGACAGCACCAAGATCGCGGCAAAGCTCGACCAGCTGACAGCGCTTGGCATCATCACGCGCGACACCGCCTGATCCGGCCGCCCGCGCAACCATCCCTCCCTGCCCCTCTTTCCCCGGAGTTCCCCATGACCATCACCCGCAACCCGTTTGACGCGGGCGGCTATTCGCTCGCCGAGATGACGCAGGCCATCAACATCCTGCCCAATCTCTACACCCGCCTGGGCCAGATCGGCCTCTTCCAGTATCAAGGCGTGACCCAGCGCTCGATCGTCATCGAGCAGCGCGAAGGGGTGCTGAGCCTCCTGCCCTCGGTGCCGCTGGGCGCGCCCGCCACCGTCGGCAACCGCGAGGCCCGCTCGATGCGCAGCTTCGCCCTGCCGTGGATCCCGCATGACGATGTGATCCTGCCCGCCGATATCCAGGGGATGCCCGCGCTGGGCGTCTCGGACACCGCCGATCCGCTGGTCGAGGTGATGAACCGCAAGCTGACGCTGATGCGCCGCAA
>JAFIEG010000142.1 GCA_020832665.1 Pararhodobacter sp.
GGGACATACTCGCCATCGCTCCGCCGCAGGCGATACTCGCCTTCCCAGAAATCCTGACCGCTTCCGATCGCAGTCTCGACCTGCATCAGGATTACTTCGCCATCGTCGGGATGGACGCAATCGACCCATGCGGTGCGCGAAATTTCGTGGGCGCCTGGAGTGTAGTCGGGGAGCCAGGAAGCGACGTCGTTGACCCACGTTCGGTCGCTGGTGAGGTCGCGATCGAAGATGCAGTCGCTCGAAGCAAGCGCCACATGACGGAATCGTTCCTCGATGCGGCGCTGCTCGGTCACATCCCGAAAGAAGATCGTCAGCTTTTCGGGCGCTGGATGAGCATGCACTTCAAACCAGCTGCCCAGTCTTGCGTAGTATAGCTCGATTTTCTCCGGGGCCTGTCGCTCCATCGCTCTGCGATAGAGGTTGTCAAATTTGCTGCCCACCAGGTCCGGAAGCAGTTTCCAGAGGGAAACGCCCAGGAACGCGCGGTCTGCGAAAAAGAAATCTATGGCGTTCTGGTTTGCATATGTGACCCGCCAATCCGTATCCATGGAAAGCACGCCGTCTGTCGTGCTGGCCAGCACGGTCGAGAGTTCCGCCTCGCTTTCGGCAAGCTGCCTGGCGCTTTCTTCTGCCTCGTGCCGCAACGCCCGCTCAGAGCCAATCAGCGCGTATTCGCGCAGGGCCAGCAATGCCGCAAAGCCGAACATGACTGGCACGACAAAGATATGCTCAGGGCGCAGATCATCCCATCTGGCTACCACGGCCGCTACCAGGATTGCTGCGATCGCCAGGGCTGGAATCAGGGCTTCTGCCAGCCGGGGTGCCTGCCTGGATCGGGCTGTCGGCTCAGCGGCGACGTCGCTTGCGTCCCTGTGCTCCAGCGCAGCCCAGCCTATGAACGCGAATGCGGCAATCCACAACACGTCATAGAAGGTGCCGGCGGCATAGGTTTCGTTCAGAATATCGAAACCATAGAAGAAATCGGCGACAGCACTGGCACCGGTTGCGACAAGTATTAGCAGGAAGGGAAATCGGCGATCATTCCGGACATACAGCACGAAGCATACGAGGCCGAATGCACAGGCGCTGAGACTCAAAGCGGGGTAAGAAAATACGACGGCAGCGCCCAGCCACCCAAGGCCGGAGCCGATTAAAAGCGGCCCGTAAAGAATGAAGCCAACGGCCACCGTTGCGCAGAACGCGAGGGCGAAGTTGGTTACCTGGATCCGGCTTCCGGGCGAACCCGCCAGGGAGTAGTGGAGCATGCCAACCATGATCAGAACGGTGAAGGCAAGGTAGAAAGCGTCAGCCAGGCTCGGGAACGGCAGCAACGCGCCAGCCCAGCCGTATCCCGCCCAGGTCACGGTGCCGGCCATCCACAGAAGGCTGGCCAGACCAAAGCAGCGCCAGGCTTTGCGTGCTGACCCGTCGCATCTCGCAGCGACGCGCAACGCAATCAGGCCAGCCGCCAAGGGCAATGCGATCCAGCCGACAATATACCAGAGTTCGGTGCCGGACGGGCCCATCTTGAGCAGCGACGGGGCCATGGCGAACAGGGCCAGGACAATAATCAGCAGGATCAGAACAGACCATCGTCTGCCTGAACTTCCCAAGCGAGCATCTGAGAAGGGGCCAAGCCGCCCTTTGTCGGATTGCATGTATTCCACTGGCAGGCGACTCTCCTCATACCCGCTTGATCATCGAGCCGTTGAGCATGCGGAAGCCGGGCGGGCCCGCACTGCGCTGGAAACCGGGGCGAAAGCGTATCCGGCAACACCGAAATAGTTCGCCATGTGGCCAAGTGCTCACACGCGTCCCCCTAACCGAATGGCCTGTTTCGGGTCTGACGCTTGCTGATAGTTTTCGCGCACTTCATCGGGGCGTTCTCGTGAAAGGATAGCTTAAGCGCGAAGCCACGCGAACACTATTGATGCCTATGACATGGGGCCTCCTGAGTTCTGTGTCCATAGTCACACGAGAGGCCGAAGCCGGCACCCCCGCAAATAGTTGTGTCTCCCCGCCGGCTTCCGCCCCTGTTGATGCGATTTGACACCCTGCGGTGGAGAAAAGCGGGCCGGGAATAAAGTAGATCAGGCAATGATCAGCGATATCTTACACGATCCAACGAATCCAGGCAGCAAGACAACTATCCGCAAAAGGCCGCAACCGGTCGGCTGCGCCTGCAGCATCCGTGGCGATGCATCCGTCCACTCAGGGCTCCTCGCGTCATCCGGCACCATGGCGACGAGCCGTTGGTCGCCCCTAACGTGAACGGCGGCGATTACACTCGGGGTCGGGTCCGGCACCGCATCTACGGCGTTCCTGCTTTCGCAATCTGCATGACCGAAGCGCCGCTGACCTGCTCTGCCGCCCATGCGTCTGACCGAGCACTGCCAGCACCGCGGTCGTCTACAGCGGGCAAATTGGCTTCATGGCCACCCGGAGCACATGGCCGACGCGCTTGCGGCGGAGGACGTGGGATGCGCTTTCAGGTAGGTCGCGTCGATCATCACGACCTTCTCCTCGCCGCCTTCGGAGGCCAGCCTCTCCATCATCCTGGCAAAGACCCCCATGTCGCCCCACCGCTTCCATCGGTTGTATAGCGTCTTCGGCGAACCATATTCCCTCGGCGCATCGCACCACCGCAAGCCTTTACGGGTACTGAATATTATCCCGCTTAACACGCGCCGATCATCGACCCGCGGCTTGCCCATCCTCGGGAAAACAGTCCCCGGACTGCTTTCTGTCCTTCGGATATTCCTGAAAAAAATAACGGCTTCAGCCGCTCCATCTGCTGGTCTGTCAGCCAGAATAAGTTGCTCATCATCACCCCCGTCAGCGCCGAGTCTTGAATCACGCAGGGGCGGTGGTATCAAGCAAATCAATGGGTCCTGACCCTAAATGAAGCGGCGCAACCACGACCCCAAAATACTCCGGATTGATGCCCATGCCCAGCCGCCGCTACCCGACACTTGCCCAAGCCACACGCATCTGGGCGCGTATCGGCCTGCTGAGCTTCGGCGGGCCTGCCGGGCAAATCGCTCTTATGCACCGCATCCTCGTCGAAGAGCACCGCTGGCTGGGCGAGAAGCGGTTTCTGCATGCGCTCAACTATTGCATGCTGCTACCGGGCCCCGAGGCGATGCAGCTGGCCGTTTACATCGGCTGGCTGATGCACCGCACGCTGGGTGGGATCATCGCGGGCCTTCTGTTCGTGCTGCCCGGCGTCGTGGCGATCATGGCGCTCAGCTGGATTTATGCGCTCTATGGCAATGTCGGCGCGGTCGAAGCGCTGTTCTTCGGGCTCAAGGCGGCGGTTCTGGCTATCGTCGTGCAGGCCGTCATTCGCATTGGTTCGCGCGCGTTGAAGAATGCAGCGATGCTGGCCATTGCCGCAGCCTCCTTCGTCGCGATCTTCGGTTTCGCCGTGCCGTTCCCGCTGATCATCCTTGTTGCGGGACTGATCGGCTTTTTCGGCTCCCGTGCAAGCATGCCCGCGTTCCAGGGCGAGGAGGGGCACGGAAAGGTGGGCAAGTTGCAAATCGACGACACTGACACGCTGTTGGGTGATGAGTCACCCGAGCACACCGAGGTGAGCCGGAGCCACGCCTTTCGGATTTCGGCAGTGTTCCTCGCTCTCTGGCTGGTTCCGGTCGGCCTTATGTTTGCCGTGCTGGGCCCGGCCAGTGTCTTCGCCCATATCGCGGGTTTCTTCAGCATCATGGCTGTTGTGACCTTTGGCGGCGCCTATGCGGTTCTGGCCTATGTCGCGCAAGAGGCAGTGCAGAACTACAGCTGGCTGGCGCCGGGCGAGATGCTGGACGGGCTCGGCATGGCCGAAACCACGCCGGGTCCGCTTATCATGGTTACGCAATTCGTGGGCTTCATGGGAGCTTTCCGCGACGCGGGCGGGCTGTCTCCCTTGACGGCAGGAACATTGGGCGGGCTGCTGACGACATGGGTAACCTTCACGCCCTGCTTTCTGTGGATCTTCCTCGGCGCTCCTTTCATCGAGCGCCTGCGTGACAACAAGGTGCTGTCTGAACCGCCCCGGGTTTCCGAGAGGGTAAAACTCTCAGAGGATGACCCTTATGG
>JAFIEG010000143.1 GCA_020832665.1 Pararhodobacter sp.
ACCACCGAGATGGAGCGGCCCCGGCCGCAACCGATCCCCCCGCCGCGTCCCCCCCGGCCCCCGAAAACCCCGGCGGTGGGGCCGGCCTCGAAGACGCGGATCGCCACGAGGAGGAGGAAAGTCTGTGTTCCTGTCTCCAGAATGCCATGACAAGAGCCGCGGAATCGGTCGAGGCGGAACGTCCGCCGCGCATCCATGGGCAGCTCTTGGCGCCTGCGGCTCACGTGGGCGGGCGGAGGCTTTCCCGGCGGCCCCGCCCGGGGCGCGGCCTCTGGCTGCCTGGCGGCGCCAGAGGCCGGGCTCAGCCGCGCTGGGCGGGGCAGGTGGAGATGCCGAAAAGCCGATAGGCGGGGCAGCTTTGCATGATGCCGGTGACAAGCGGCACTATGCCGATGAGCAGAAGCCAGCGCCAGCCGGCATCGGGGAAAAGGAAGAAGCTCAGGATCAGTGCCGCGCCAACAATGATGCGAATGGCGCGGTCGATTGTGCCGACATTCCTGACCAGCATGAAAAATTCCTTTCGAGGGCAGGGCGGTGCGCGAATTTACGCAACGAAAAATCTATACATAGAAAAATAAGAATGTCCATAGGTGAAGCCAGGTCCCGTTGAGTGCATCGGTTGAAGAACGGGCAGCGACCGCCCGGGGTGGGCGCAGAAAGCGCCCGCGCCGTGCCGCAGGCGCGCCTTCGGTGTGACGGGGGCGGGCGGGCGCTGCCCGTTCTGGCGCACGGGCGGGCATACCTGCCAGGGCATCCGAGCCGATCAAATGGGATTCTGAATGAAACCGCTGCGCAGCCACCGGGCAAGCCGCTTTCGCGTGCCTGGCCCATTCCTTTGTCGGAAGGGGCGCCCCGACCTGCGCGCCGCGCAGCCCGACTCAGCCCCGCCCGCGCTTCTCGAAACGCGGCAGCATGGCCGAGAAATCGCGCCCCTCGCCGCCCTCTTCCTCGACGAAGCGCGCATAGAGCGCCGCCGCCAGTTGCCCCATTGGTGTGTCGGCATCGGCGGCCTCGGCCGCCTGCTGGCTCAGCCGCAGATCCTTGAGCATCAGTTCCGCCGCGAAGCCGGGCGTGTAATCATTGTCGGCCGGCGATTTGGGGCCGACACCGGGCGCCGGGCAATAGGCGTTCATCGACCAGGAATAGCCCGAGGAGGTTGACACCACATCGAACATCCGCGCCCGGTCCAGCCCCAGCTTGTCGGCCAGCGCGAAGGCCTCGCAGGTGGCGATCATGGTCACACCCAGGATCATGTTGTTGCAGATCTTCGCCGCCTGCCCGGCGCCGGGGCCGCCGCAATGCACCGCCTTCTGGCCCATGATCTCGAAGAGCGGCTTGACCTTGGCAAAGGCTTCTTCGCCACCGCCCACCATGAAGGTCAGCGAGCCCGCAGCGGCACCGCCCACGCCCCCCGAAACCGGCGCATCGAGCGCGCCCAGCCCGGCGCCCTGGGCCTGTTCGGCTACGGCGCGCGCACTTTCCACATCGACGGTCGAGCAGTCGCACAGCGCCGCGCCGGGCGCCATGGCCGGGATCACCTCGCCCGCCACCGCGCGCAGGATATTGCCATTGGGCAGCATGGTGATGACCACCTCGGCGCCCGCCGCCGCCTGCGCCGCGTTGGCGGCCCTGGCCACCCCCTCTGGCATGGGCGCGGCCAGATCGAAGCCCGTCACCTCATGGCCTGCCTTCACCAGATTGGCCGCCATCGGCGCGCCCATATTGCCCAGACCGATGAAACCGATCTTCATGCCATCTCCTCCCATTCATCCTTGCCCAGCGGGGCCAGCATGGCGGCCAGCTCGGCTGCGCTCACCGCCGCGGGGCCGTCATGGCGCCAGCGCGGGTTGCGGTCCTTGTCGATGATCTGCGCGCGCACCCCTTCCAGAAAATCACCCTTGTCCATCGATCGCCAGGTCCAGCGGAATTCCTGGCGCACGGCGGCTACGATATCGCCCGGCCCGGGGCGCAGCATGGCCAGGGTCGAGGCCATCGACAGCGGCGAATTGCGCCCGATCGCCTTGAGCGTGCCCGCCGCCAGCTCGCAGCCATCAGCCTTCAGCGCGGCCAGCATATCGGGGATCGTGGCGCCGGAAAACAGCGCGTCGATCTGCCCCTGTGCGCCGGCAAGGGCGCTTTCGGGGGCGGCATGACGGGGCAGGGCGGCGATATCACCGCTCTCGCACAAGCGCGCCTTCACGCCCTCCCACTCGGCCTCGGGGATGAAAGCATCGGCAAAGCCGGCATGGATCGCATCGCCCGGCCCCATGCGCGCGCCGGTCAGGCCCAGATACGGCCCCAGCTGCCCCGGCGCGCGCGACAGCAACAGCGTGCCGCCCACATCGGGGATCAGCCCGATGCCGCATTCGGGCATTGCCATCTGCGTGCTCTCGCCCACCACGCGGTGGCGCACATGGCAGCCCAGCCCCACACCGCCGCCCATCACGAAACCATGCAGGAACGAGACGATCGGCTTGGCCCAGCGCGCCAGCTTGACATTCATGCGGTATTCATCGCGCCAGAAATCGCGGCCCAGCGAGAAATCGCCCGCCTTGCCGGCATGATAGACCTGCGCGATATCGCCGCCGGCGCAGAATGCCCGATCACTGGCGCCATCGATGATGACCAGCTTCACCGCGTCGTCACCGGCCCAGCCATCGAGCGCCGCTTCCACCGCCAGACAGATCTCATGCGTCAGCGCATTCAGCGCCCTGGGCCGGTTCAGCGTGATCCGCCCCGCCGCGCCCTCGATGCGAATATCGACCTCGGCCATCAGCCCCGCTCCGCCAGCATCGACCGCGCCACGATCAGGCGCATGATCTCGTTGGTGCCTTCCAGAATCTGATGCACACGCAGATCGCGCACGATCTTCTCGATCCCATAATCGGCCAGGTAGCCATAACCGCCATGCAGCTGCAGGCACTGATCGGCCACGCGGCTGCCGGCCTCGGTGACGAATTTCTTGGCCATGGCGCAAAACCGCGTCGCATCCGGCGCGCCCTGATCGAGCTTCCACGCCGCCTGACGCAGGAATGTGCGTGCCGCCTGCAACTCGATCTCCATATCCGCCAGGCGAAACTGCAATGCCTGGAACTCGTCCAGCCGCTGCCCGAAGGCCTTGCGCTCGCCCATATAGGCCAGCGTCGCATCCAGTGCGGCCTGCGCGCCACCAAGCGAGCAGGCGGAAATGTTCAGTCGCCCGCCATCGAGCCCGATCATGGCATATTTGAACCCGTCGCCCTCGGCGCCGACAAGGTTCTCGGCGGGCACGAAGCAATCGTCGAACTGCACCTGCCGCGTGGGCTGCGCGCGCCAGCCCATCTTGTCTTCCAGCCCGCCATAGCTCAGCCCCTCGGCACCATTCTCGACCACCAGCGTGGAAATGCCCTTGGCGCCCTCGCCGCGGGTTCGGCACATAACCACATAGGCATCCGAATAGCCCCCGCCCGAGATGAAGGCCTTGGTGCCGCCCAGCACATAGCCGGCATTCGTCTTGACGGCCCGCGTGCGTAGCGCGGCGGCATCCGAGCCCGCGCCGGGCTCGGTCAGGCAATAGCTGAGCACCTTTTCCAGCCGCACCGCCGGCTCGAGCACCCGTGCCTTGAGATCATCGCTGCCGAACTTGTCCAGCATCGCCGCGCACATGTTGTGAATCGACAGAAACGACGCCACCGAGGGGCAGGCCATGCTCAGCGCCTCGAAGACCAGAGCCGCATCCAGCCGGCTCAGCCCGGCGCCGCCGGCCTCTTCGCTGACATAAAGCCCGCCAAAGCCCAGCTCGGCCAGCTTGCCCCACAATTCGCGCGGGATCGTGCCCGCCGCCTCCCATTCGCGCGCGAAAGGCGCGATGTGCTCCTGTCCGAAAGCATGGGCCATGTCGAAGATGGCTTCCTGCTCCTCGCTCAGCGCAAAATCCATGGCACTCCCCTTGCCCAAACGCCGCCCGGAAGACGCCGCCCCTTCATCTTGCCCGAAATACTCTCAGGGGGTCTGGGGGCAGAATGCCCCCACCCATGCAAACTCCATCGGCTTGAAGTTTAAGGCCGCCCCTTACTTGATACCCCACCGCCAACGCGCCGGAACCCGCTTGGTG
>JAFIEG010000155.1 GCA_020832665.1 Pararhodobacter sp.
TTCGGCCCGCCCGAGATCATGAACACGGATCAGGGTAGCCAGTTCACGTCCTTCGCCTGGACCGACCGTCTGAAGCGGGTCGGCACCCGGATCTCGATGGACGGAAAGGGGCGCTGCCTCGACAACATATTCATCGAGCGCCTCTGGCGATCCCTGAAGTATGAATGCGTCTACCTGCACGCCTGGGAAACCGGATCGCAAGCCAAGGCAGGCGTCGGGCGCTGGATCACCTTCTACAACCACCAACGGCCTCATGCCGCCCATGGCGGACAACCGCCCGCCGTGGTCTACTTCAACGCAACCGAAACCGATCAGCAGGTGCAGGCAGTAGCTTAAATCACCCGGAAATCTGTCCAAAGAGCGGGGAGTAGCTCATTCTTCGTGTGATCGGCCGGCTGTATCTCTTAGTGCTGGCCCCGGTCGCAGGCGCAGCCCGATGGAGCGGACTAGGATCAGTGCTTGGCGTGTGATGCCTCGATGACTATGCTGAGATGAGGAGGACAAAATTGATGACAGGTGCGCCCGCGTACAGGCTGGTGATTGAAGGTGAAGTGTCGCGCTTCGATAGCGTGCTTCGTCGGGCTCTTGGGGACGCGTTCGCACCTTACGGCTTGAAGCTCGACGACGAAGTAGCCCTGGATCTTGCGCCGAGACAGGTGGCAGTTGTACCCGGTGAGGCGAAGGTCGTACTCTATTTCGGCAGCCCCGCGGTCCGGACAACCTCCCACGCGATCGTTTCCCCCAATGATCTCGTGATTCCTATAGTCTCCGATCTGTCCGTATGCAGTTCTGAGCTGCCGCCAGAGGTGTCCGCCTTCAATGCACTCCCGTACGTAAGCTCGTCGGAGAAGCAGGCAGAGGCGCTCGCCTCAGCCGTGCTTGAGACCTTGGGCCTGATGCCCACCAAACGACGTGTCTTTCTGAGCTACCGTCGTGCGGAGGCGCGCGAGGTGGCGCTGCAGCTCCACGACTCGCTACGCACTCGCCAGTTTAACGTCTTCCTTGACACACACGAGATCCGCTACGGAGGCCGCTTCCAAGACGCCCTGTGGCATCAACTTAGCGACTGCGATGTACTGTTGATGCTCGACACGAAGGGCTATTTCGCAAGCAGGTGGACAGAAGAGGAGTTTGGTCGGGCCGGAAACATGCGCCTTGGTATACTGCGTGTTGGATTTCCGGGCGTGGCCCCAGCACCCGCGACGACACTGACGACCACAGTCGCGCTCTCTGATGTGGATCTTGGCTCTGATGGTCGCTTGAGTGACGAGGCAGTTGATCGCATCGGCGACGCTTTGGAAAGGTTCCGAGCTCGCAGTGTTGCAGCGCGGCTCGACAACATGCTCGGTACACTTCGGCTTGCGGTTGAGAAACGCGGCGGAACGGTCAGCAACCCTGGCCCCCTAAAGCGGGTCTCGATTAGCCTCCCGTGCTCACCGGCTGGCGGGAGCGCCGAACTTGTCGTGTATCCCGCTGTCGGCGTTCCTACTTCGGACGTAGTGGAGCACATTGCCAAGCATGCTGATGCCGACTGCGCGCTACTCTACGACGGCCAGAGCCTCCTTCAAAGCTGGATCGATCATCTAGACTGGTTTGCTGGCGGCATCGAACGGTTCCGTTGGATTCGCGCTGAAAACCCGGGCCCGATGCTCGAGGACCTAAAACAATGATCGAGCGGGGTGCGGTGTTTCTTTCGGCAAGCGTGCCGCTGCCGGGCCGACGCGGCTTCGAGAGCTTCGATCCCGTGCTCATAAGTTCGGCTGTTCACGCCTTTGTGGAGGTCGTGCTCGGTCGACGACTTCTTGTGTGGGGCGGGCAGCCGGCAATCACTCCGATCATTTGGGAGGCAGCGAGGCGGCTCGGCGTTCCTTACGAGAGCAGCGTGTTGCTCTATCAAAGCTCGTTCTTCCGCGACCAGTATCCAGAGGTGAACCTCCGGTTTGGCAACTGGGTAGAGGTCCCAGCGGTGGAAGGTAACATGAAGGCGAGTCTTGGGAGAATGCGCACACGCATGTTCAGAGACCGTCCCTACGAAGCAGCCGTCTTCATCGGCGGTATGGAAGGCGTACTCGATGAGTTTGACGCTCTGCGCGAGAATGCCCCCGGGGCTCAGCTAATCCCGCTACCCGCCCCTGGCGGGGTCTCGCGCGAACTCTTCGAGCAAATCAAGAATTTGCCTGGTGACATGCGTACGCGGACAGACTTCACTTACTGGCTCTATCGGCTCCTCGATATCGATCCGTCCGAGCCACGCCTGCTAGTGTAAGCGAAAACTAGTGATTTCGGCAGTAGTTCAGAATAGGGTCCACATTATCCTCACGATGGCTAAGGCGGAAAGAGTGGCCTGCTGCACCTGCGCGAGGCAGACGTCCGAAGAAACATCAGCCATTAGGGCATCAGTGGCTCGACAAATTCATCTGTGATCTTGTTGGACTCGCTCGAAAATCTCGCAGCGCTTCGACGGAATTGGAACGGATCATCTACGATCTGACTGCGTGCGCGGTAGGCTTCTTCTTGAAACCAGGACAATAAGGGTTGAGCTGCGAGTGCTGAAAATCTCCTGTGGTTCCTTCCATTTCTGTAACCTATTGCATCCAGAACGTACGCAGGAATAGCTGGGGCCGAAGCACCAAAATATGTGAAGTGCTCGGAAACGAGCACACGATTAGTCTGAGTATCGGTCGCAATATTAGATGCATCTGGAGATCCATCTGGCCGGCTATGGTGCGAATCCTCTTGCTGCCATTCCGCATTAACGCTCTCTCGATGATAAATATTGTCACCTAGCATCATCACCCGACTGCCGTTCCGTAGGGGCTTCTTCACTTCGAATCGAGGATCCAGCCAGTATTCGTCAAAGCTAAGTGTTTCGGTGACGCGCATTCCAAAAACACAGTGACCAGCTTCGGCCAAATCTCCACCCGCCACACCGAAAATCCAATCGCCGATGTCAGCGACGGATCGAATTCTCGGCTTACAGCAAGCAAGCGTGCAAAAGCCATGGAAAGGGTTGGGCGCGAACCCGAAGTCGCGCGCAACGACATAGACGAAGACACTCTCGCGAAAATGCCTTGCCATCAGCAGCGCGAAGTCGACATAGCATGAACAGAGTCACGCAGCTGTCCGGAGGGGGTCTCGAAACGGGTATTGTTCCCCTCTATCGCATCAACGACACCTTTCGCGCTCCACCTCACAATGGCTTGACCATAGTCATCCAGCGCCTTTGGCACGTTTGCTTCCGTTCCGCCGCGGAGATAAACTCCAACGATGCGTTTGCCGAGCTTGTGAGCCTGTTCGATCTCCCAATTGACCCACGGCCGGGTGTGGGTCTTCGGACCGATCAGTACAACCACCGTTGAGGCCCAACGCATCTTCATGCGCAGGAGCCGCTTTATGGTACTGTCGCTCACTCTACCTTCCTTCACACGTCGTTCGTTGGCCGGCTTCATGCGCACCGAAGAGTTGCGCACATGATAGTCGCCACGCCCAAGCATACTTTGGAAACTGTCCACATGGCTGTCATCGCCATGGTGGTGACTGATGAAAACGTTCTTCTGCGTCGACATAGAATCCCCTAACTCACAGGTCGCTAAGACCAGAATGGGCGTGAAGGGTGGGCATTTCAAGACACAATGTTCTCTGTTTGTATGCAAGAAACTTGCCGAGCGGAGTTCGATCACCCTCCTAAGCATAGACATAACCATAGCAAGCTCAGCCGACTTCACATTCTGCACAACTGCTCTACGCTGAACGTGCAGTGACCGCCTCCGAAGAGATAGGATGTAAGCAAGACTAGCCTCCCTAAGGACACTTCGAGGTAAGGCCTCGAGGACCTTTGCAGCGTTCGTGATCATCGGTAGCCTGCCTCGTGGTACAGTCGGTCGAAAGGGTGGCAGGCGATGTTCAGGCTATTACAGCCCTCGGATGGCTCTGAGCGGCCCGACACGCCGTCCATGATGATGCTCGGCCAGCGATGGCGAATCGTTGAGTACACCCAACCAACTGACGCGCCTCCATTTTCCTGAACCGCCCCGGGTTTACCGGAGAGTAAAACACTCAAAGGATGAGCCCTATG
>JAFIEG010000044.1 GCA_020832665.1 Pararhodobacter sp.
AAATACGCCGGGGGGAGTCGGCGCAGCCGACGGGGGGCAGCGCCCCCCCCCCCCCCCCCCCCCCCCCCACACCCCCCCCCCCCCCCCCCCCACACCCCCCCCCCCCCCCCCCCCTTCATATTCCCCCCACCCCCCCGGGGGGGGGGGCCCCCCCCCCCGGGGGCCCCCCCCCCCCCCCCAACCCGTCTCACGCCAGCCCCCACAGCAGCCGCGCCTCTTCGGCCGAGGCCGGCTCGCGCCCCGCCTGCCGTGCTACACCCGCCAGCGCCTCGATCAGCGCGCCATTGCCCGAAGCGCGCGAGCCGTCGGGCAGATAGAAGCAATCCTCCAGCCCCGTGCGCAGATGCCCGCCCAGCTCGGCGGCGCGGCGGTGCAGCGGCCAGACCTCGGCGCGGCCGATGGCGGTGACCTGCCAGGGCGCGCCTTCGGGGCGGTATTTCAACGCCAGCGGCAACAAATCGGCATCCGCCGGCATGCCCGACGCCACGCCCATCACCAGATTGACTTGCGGATCACCCACCATGCCGACCTCGGCAAACATCGACACCGAGCGCAAAATGCCCAGATCGAAACACTCGAATTCAGGCTTCACGCCGGCCTCTGCCATGGCCGTCAGGACTTTCTCGATCTTCTCCACCGGGTTGGCAAACAGCATCGGCGGCCAGGCCCAGCGCGCGCCCGAGCGCGTCTTGAGATAATTCAGCGAGCCGGCATTGCAGGCCGCGATCTCGGGCTTGCCGGCACGGATGCAGGCGATGGGGCCCGACTGGTCGCGCTCCATCACCCCGGTGGTGAAATTGAGGATCACGCCGGGGCAGGCATCACGGATCGCCTGCGCCACCTCGGCGGCCAGCGCCGGCTCCCAGCTGGGCAGGTGCCCGCGCCCGGCGCCCTGATCGCGAAAATGCACATGCATGCACACCGCGCCGGCATCCCATGCCTCGCGCGCGGCGCCGGCCAGCTCTTGCGGGGTTACCGGCACCGGATGCTGGCGCGGGTCGGTCAGCACCCCGGTAAGCGCGCAAGTAATTATTGCCTTGTCGCTCATCTCGCTCCCCCCAAACGACCGCGACAAGGCTAGCAATGGCAGGATAACCAAGCAAGCGCTTGGTTGAGTTTCCTTGCGTCACCGATTAGCCTGCGCCACCATCGCCGGCCCGAGAACCCGCCCGTCATTTCGGGCATCAGCAGTGAAGCATGGATGCCAGAATCAACCCGAACCGCCCCTGACCTCGCCGGCGCCGCGCCGGGGCTGTTCGACATGGCCACGCCGCGCGGCCGGCTTCTGCGCATCGCCGCAAGACTGTTTGGCGAGAAGGGCTTTGCCGGCACCACTGTGCGCGACATCGCCGCCGGGCTGGGCATTCAATCGGGCAGCCTGTTTCATCATTTCCGTTCGAAGGAGGACATCCTCTTCGCGGTGATGGAAATGGTGGTCGAGGCCATCAACCGCGACCTGGCCGAGGCGGTGGCCGCAGCGCCCGATACCGCTGGCCGGGTGCGCGCGCTGATCGCTGTCGAATTGCATTATCTGCACGGGCCGGCCAGCGATGCCACCTCGGTGTTGTTCCATGAATGGCGCGCCCTGCCGAAAGCGCGGCGTTCGGTACTGATGAACGGGCGCGCGGCCTATTTCGACCTCTGGCAGACGGTCCTGGCCGAAGCGCGCGCGGCCGGCCTGACGCCTATAGAGCCCGAAATCCTGCGTCAGCTTCTGCATGGCGCGCTGGCCTGGACCAGCTTCTGGTACCGCCCCGGCGGCGCGTTGACGCCCGAGGCACTTGTCGAGCGCGCATTGGCATTGGCGCTGAAAGACGAGGGCCGGGCCAGTTGATCGCCAACCGGCCCGGCCCGAAAGGCAAGCGTGTGTCTTGCTGCGTGCCGGCTCAGTTTGACTGCTGGCGCAACAACAACCGGATTTCCGCCGTGCAATCTGGTTGCCCGGAAAATCCGTTCACTTCAGCGTGTACATTTATGATATCCGTGCCCTCGTCGGGCTCGGGGGGGAACATGGAGATGATCCGTATCTGGTTTTCGGTCGTGAAGAAACTGGCAAACGCATAGGCCGCTTCCGCCGATTGCCAGCCATCGCCATCCGGCTCGCCGAAATTGCGCCACGATGCCGCAAAGCTGGGCGAGAAGATGGAATATGTACTGCCTTCCTCGAATATTCCCGCCCGCGCGGTAATCGAGTTGCTGTTCGGACCCCAGCCCTGGCAGTTCTGGAAGTTGCTGATATGTCCGCCACCCCGAAACTGGGTAGCCTGTGCCGAAAGAGGCGTCGCCAGGGCCAGCGGCGCCAATAGCGCGGCTGCGGCAGCGATCATGGTGGAAGATTTGGTGAACATCACATTTACTCCTGTTTCATGGGTGCCTTCGCGCCGGCAACGGTCATTGCCAGCCGGTCGGTGCATCGTTCCTTGCGCCAGCTCGGCCCGATCGGGACAAGCCAGGCGCGCCGCATCACTGACGCTGCAATTCGAGATCGATATCGGCTCTGCACCCCTGAATGTTGAACATGTGCCGAACCCGCACCCTCAGTCGCATGCTTTCGGTTGCTTCGGTGATCTCCGTCGGCCGCTGGCGCAACACGCGCAAACGCGGGCGCGCGTCCCAGCCCTCGAACGAGGGAGCAAGTTGGGCACCCTGCACCCGCACCCAGTTGTCCTCGAACACGCCGTTCAACCGCCGAAGATTGAAGGCATAAGCCGAAAAGCCGTTGACTGCGATCAGGCTGGATTCGGCATTGCCGTCAAGCTCGCCCGGCCGGTACCGCGCCGTTATCAACATAACGCCGCCACCGAAGTTGACACCCTCGCAATTCACGAGATCGGAGACATAGCCGCCACCCAGGAACTCTACGGGCTGGGCCAGTGCCGCAGGGGCGGAAAGTACAGCCGGGGCTGCGACAAGCACAGCCACGCACAGACCACGCGGCAGCCACCGCGAAAGACTTGCAAACATCTTGATTTTCTCCTTGGAAAGAACTGGTGGCGCCCGACAAGTGCCTGATTTTCTGCCTGTGCTCACAGACTAGTGAGCGCCTGACAGCCAATCAATAAAAAAAGAAGTGGGCGAATCAAAAAGAATCGGATCGCGGCGCATGATATCACCGGGCCGATTGGTGGCCGCTGTGGGACTCGAACCCACACGCCCATACGGGCAACGGATTTTAAGTCCGGTCTGTCTACCGGTTCCAGCAAGCGGCCGCCGCCGCCTTCATAGCAGCCGCCCGGCCCTGCTCAAGCCTTTTCGCCGCCCGATGCGCGCCTTTGCGCATAGGCCACGAACCAGTCGAAGCTTTCGGGATTGGCCATTGAATCGCGGTTGACCACAATTGCCGGGTCACCCCCCATCAGCAGCTTCTTGACCGGCACTTCCAGCTTTTTCCCCGAAAGCGTGCGCGGCACCTCGGCAATGGCCTCGATCGCATTGGGCAGGAAACGCGGTGATATATCGGCGCGGATGCGTGCGCGGATTGCCTCGCGCAGCGCCTCGTTCAACTCTACCCCCGGCGCCGGCACCACGAAAAGCGGCATGAAGCTGTCGCGGCCCAGATACTCCAGATCGACAACCAGCGAATCCAGCACCTCGTCCATCGCCTCGACGGCGCGATAGATCTCGGACGAGCCGATGCGCAGCCCGTGGCGGTTGATGGTGGCATCCGAGCGGCCATAGATCACCGCGCCGCCCTCGGGTGTGATCTCGATCCAGTCGCCATGGCGCCAGACACCGGGAAAGGTGTCGAAATAGGCCTCGCGCAGGCGCGCGCCGTCCTTGTCGCCCCAGAAGAACAGCGGCATCGAGGGCAAGGGCTCGGTGCAGACCAGTTCGCCCACCTCGCCGATCACTTCCCGCCCGCTCTCGTCAAAGGCGCGCGCGGCATTGCCCAGAAAGCGGCACTGCATCTCGCCCGCGCGCACTGGCAGCATGGGGTTGCCGCCGACAAAGGCCCCGGCCAGATCGGTGCCGCCGGAAAGCGGCGCCAGCCAGACATCCTCTTTCACCTCGCGATAGATCCATGCGTATGCTTCCGGGCTGAGCGGCGAACCGGTGGAGCCGATGGCCCGCAGCGCCGAGAGATCGAGCGCCGCGCCGGGCTGCAGCCCCGCCTTCTGGCAGCCCATGAAGAAAGCCGCGCCGGCGCCGAAGCTGGTGAGCCGCTCCTCGGCTACCATGCGCCAGACCTGCAACAGATCGGGGTGGTTGGGCGCACCGTCGAACAGCGCCACCATCGCGCCCTGCATCAGCCCGAAGAATTGCGCGTTCCACATGATCCAGCCCGACGAGGTAAGCCATGAAAAACGCTCATCGGGCCCCAGATCCATGTGCAGCGAAGCTTTCGCGCATTCGAGCACCAGCCCGCCATGACCGTGCACGATGGGCTTGGGATTGCCGGTGGTGCCCGAGGAATAGACGATCCAGAGCGGATGATCGAAGGGCACGAGCGCGGGCGCGAAACCGGCCGGTGCCTCGCCGGCGAGCAGATCATCCCACAGCACCCATCCATCGGGGGCGGGGGTGCCTGTGGCGGGAACATGCACGCAATGCGCCAGCCCCGGCAGGCCGTCGGCAATGCCCGCCACAACCGCGCGCTTGTCGATGCGCTTGCCGGCCAGGATATAGCTGTCCTGCGCGATCAGGACCTTGGGCTCGATCTGGCGAAAGCGGTCGAGCACCGCTACCGGCCCCATATCGGGCGCCGCCAGCGACCAGATGGCACCGATGCTGGCGGTTGCCAGAAAGGCCACCACCGATTCCTGCGTGTTGGGCAGGATCGCCACCACCCGGTCGCCATGCCCGACGCCCAGCCGGCGCAGCCCCGCCGCGGCGCGCGCCACCTGCCCGGCCAGATCGTTCCAGCTTGCCTCGCGCCGGCCGAAGGTTTCCGACCAGCTGACCAGCGCCTGCGCCTGCCCGCGCGTGGCGGCATGGCGCAGCACATGGGCGGCAAAGTTGACGCGCGCGCCGGGAAACCACTCGGCGCCGGGCATGGCGCGGCTGGCCAGCACGCCCTCGCCCCCCTCGATATCGAGCGCGAAGTAATCGACGATTGCCTGCCAGAAACCCTCGAGGTCGCTCACCGACCATTCCCACAGCGCGTTGTAATCGGCAAATTCCAGCCCCCGCTCGGCCTTGAGCCAGCCGATGAAGCGCGCCATCGATGTGGCCTCGGCGCGCTCAGACGAAGGCGTCCACAGGATCGGTCGGTCATTCATCGCGCTCGCGCCCCCATTATGCAAATTGCGTGCCCCATTGGTCGCGCAAGCCCGCGCGGCAATCAAGGGCTGCACACCCTGACGCAGGGTCACCACGCGCGCGCGCGTCCCCTGCCCGTCCCCTCCGGCGCTTGACCAGACCGGCCAATAGGCTACGCATGTAAGAAAATGAGGGAGGATACCTTGCTGGGCCAGATGATGAGCCAACCGCTGCTGATTTCCAGCCTGCTGGTGCATGCCGAACGCCATCACGGCGCGCGCGAGATCGTCTCGCGGCGCACCGAGGGCGACATACACCGCTACACCTATTGCGACATGGCAAAACGCGCGCGGCAGATAGCCAATGCGCTGGCCGGGCTGGGCGTAGGCTTTGGCGACCGGGTGGGCACGCTGGCCTGGAACGGCTATCGCCATGTCGAGCTGTATTACGGCGCCTCGGGTTCGGGCGTGGTACTGCACACGCTCAACCCGCGCCTGCACCCCGATCAGCTGGTCTGGATCGCCGATGACGCGCAGGACAAGGTGATGTTTATTGAGCTCAGCTTCCTGCCGCTGATCGAGGCCACGGCAGCGCGCTTTGCCAGCGTCGAGCATTTCGTGCTGATGGCCGATCGCAGCCACATGCCCGCCGACACGAAGATCGAGGGCCTGATCTGCTACGAGGATCTGATCGAGGGCGCGTCGGATGCCTATGACTGGCCGGTCTTCGACGAGAACACGGCCTCGAGCCTTTGCTACACCTCGGGCACCACGGGCAACCCCAAGGGCGTGCTCTATTCGCATCGCTCGACGGTGCTGCACTGCTATGGCTGCGCGCTGCCCGATTCCACCGGCCTGTCGGCGCGCGATGCGGTGCTGCCGGTGGTGCCGATGTTCCATGTCAATTCATGGGGCATGGCCTATGCCGCGCCGATGGTCGGCGCCAAGCTGGTGCTGCCCGGCCCAGCGCTGGATGGCAAATCGCTTTATGATCTGTTCGAGGCCGAGGGCGTCACTTTCTCGGCGGGCGTGCCCACCGTCTGGCAAGGGCTGCTGGCGCATGTCGAAGAAAACGGCCTGCGCTTTTCCACCATGAACCGCACGGTCATTGGCGGCTCGGCCTGCCCGGCGGCGATGATCGAGACCTTCGAGAAGAAGTACAACATCACCGTGCTGCATGGCTGGGGCATGACCGAGATGAGCCCGCTGGGCACCGTCTGTTCGCTCAAGGCCGGGCAGGATGCCTTGCCATGGGATGAGCAACTGGCCGTCAAGGCCACGCAGGGGCGCGCGATTTTCGGCGTTGATACGAAGATTGTGGATGCCGACGGGAAAGAGCTGCCCTGGAACAACGAGAGCACGGGTGAGTTGATGGTGCGTGGGCCCTGGATCATCGGGCGCTATTTCAACCGCGCGGAAGACCCGCTGGTTTATGACGAGGCCGGGCTGGGCTGGTTCCCCACCGGCGATGTCTGCGCGATCATGCCTGATGGCTTCATCCGCATCACCGACCGGGCGAAGGATGTGATCAAGTCGGGCGGCGAATGGATCGGCTCGATCGATCTGGAAAACATCGCCATGGGCCACCCGGCGGTGGCGATGGCCGCCTGCATCGCCGCGCCGCATCCGAAATGGGATGAGCGCCCGCTGCTGGTGGTGATGAAAAAGCCGGGTCGCGAGGTGACACGCGAGGAGCTGCTGGCCTTTTACGAGGGCAAGGTGGCGAAGTGGTGGATACCCGATGACGTTGTCTTTGCCGACGACATCCCGCTGGGCGCCACCGGCAAGATGCAGAAGAACAAGCTGCGCGAGCAGTTCAAGGATCACGTTCTGCCGACGGTATAAGCGCCCGGCGAGGCGCAGGATGGGCAGTTTTTCCCATCCTACCGTCCTGTCCAGGGGCGCGCGCCGGCCAGCGCATGGGCTTCAAGCCAGCGCGGCCGGCCACCGCGCAGCGCCAGCGCCAGCGCCCCGCTTTGCGCAAGCGCCCTGCGGTCGATGACAGTGCAGCCTCCCTCTGGCGGCACTTCAAGCGAAGTGCCCAGAATCACGGTCACCCCCTGAGCACAATTCGCCGCCAGCCGCTCGGCCGCGTTGCGCCCGAAAAGATGAACGAATTGCTGCCCGGCGACGGTGAATTCGCCCGCATCCGGCGCGCCATTCGGCCCCGCTCGCGCGGCGGCGGCCTCCTGGCCGGCGCTGTCGCCATCGGCGGCCAGCCAGTTGCGCGCCGTGAAGCCCTCGCCGCGCGGGCGCGACAGGGCGCGGCCCTCGGGGCCCATCACCCCCACCAGCGCGCCGCTCTCGGCAATCAGCAGCGCCGGGCGCTCTACCTGCCACCAGCCCGCCAGCGCCAGCCCCGCCGCCAGCGCCCCGGGGGCCAGGCGGCTGCGCCCCGGGCCCGGCCAGAGGATCATCCACAAAAAGCCCAGCGCCATCGCCGGCAGCACCCAGAAGGGCGGCGAGGGCACATGGCGCACCGCCCCCTCGAATCCCGCCACCCAATGCGCCACCCCCAGAATCCAGCGCGTGCCCTGGGCCATCAGCCAAAGCCCGGCCCCTTCCAGCCCCAGCGGCCACAGCGCCGCCGAAAGCACCGCCGCCGGCATCACCAGTGCACCCATCAGCGGCACCGACAACACATTGGCCAGCAGCCCGTACTCGACGATGCGGTTGAAATGCGCCGCCGCAACCGGCGCGGTTGCAAGCCCGGCCACAAGCGAGCACAGCACCACGCCCCCCAGCCCCTGTGCCAGGCGGTGCCACAGCGCCTGGCGGCGGTAGCGGCGCGGCTGCGCCTCGGCCAGCCTTTGGCGGCGCTCGCGCAGCAGGCCGAAGACGGCGACCAGCGCCACCGTCGCCGCGAAGGACATCTGGAAACCCGGCGAGAGCAGCGTTTCGGGCCGCCAGGCGAGGATCAGCACCGCCGCCAGCGCCACCGAGTTCAGCGAGATCGCCCTTCGGTCGAGCAGGATGGCGCCCAGCATCACCGCCGCCATGACGAAGGCGCGCTGCGTGGCAACATTGCCGCCCGACAGCAGCAGATAGAACCCCGCCGCCGCCAGCGCCCCCAGCGCTGCCAGCTTGTGGATGGGCAGGCGCAGCGCCAGATAGGGCACCATTGCCAGCGCCAGACGCAGCGCGCCATAGACCGCTGCCGTCAAGAGGCCCATATGCAGCCCCGAAATGGCCAGCAGATGCGCCAGATTGGCGCGCCGCAGCGCCTCGGTCGTTCCCTGGCCCACCCCCGAGCGGTCGCCGGTGAGGATGGCAGCGACAAAGCCGCCAGTCTCGCCCGGCAGCCGCGCGCGCAGGGCAGCAGACATACGCATGCGCAGCCTTGTGACCGCCAGCGCCGGCCCCGGCTGGGGCGGGGCGATGGCCAGCACCGGTGTGCGCGTATACCCCACCGCGCCCAGCCGGTCGAACCAGGCCAGACGCCTAAAATCGAAGCCACCGGGCTCGACCGGGCCGCCGGGTGGGCCCAGATGGCCGGTCAGCACCACGCGCAGGCCCGGCACCGGCTCGATATCGGGCGCGCCGCCATGCAGCGACACCCGCACCCGCGCGGGCAGGCGCTCGGTTGCCACGTCATGCAGCACCACGCGGTCAAGCGTCAGGCGCAGCGCATCGGAAACCGAGCGGTCGATGGCCACGATGCGCCCCTCGATGGGGCCGTAATAACGCCATTCCAGCACCGGCGCGGCCACCGAATGCGCCCGCCACGCCGCCAGCAGCAAGCCGGCCAGCACCAGCGCCAGCGCCGCAAAGAGGGGCCGCACCGCCTGCGGACCGGCCATCGCCGCCGGCACCAACAGCGCCGCCGCCGTGGCGAGGGTCACGAAGCCGGCCATGCCCGGCTCTTGCGGCATGGTGAAGTAAAGCCCGATGCCGAGCGCCATGAAAACCGGCACGAAGGGAAACAGCCGCCCGCGTGCCGCCGCCAGCGCCTGCAGCGGCATCGCCGCGACCGCCGCCAGCGGCACGCGCCGCAGGGGCGGCAACAGCCGGGTCAGAGCAGGGCCTGGCACACTTGTTCTCGACCGCTGGATTGCCTAGAGCTTGCCCAGTCCTAGGTCGAGGATGGTTTCCGAAAGGTTAATGCCCGATGTCCCAGCAGCCGACCGACAGACCGGTTATCACCCGCTTTGCCCCCTCGCCCACCGGTTTTCTGCATATCGGGGGGGCGCGCACGGCGCTGTTCAACTGGCTTTACTCGCGCGGCCGGGGCGGGCGTTTCCTGCTCAGGATCGAGGACACCGACCGCGCCCGCTCCACCGAGGAAGCAACGGCGGCGATTCTCGACGGACTCGAATGGCTGGGCCTCGACTGGGATGGCGAGGCGGTCAGCCAGTTCGCCCGCGCCGACCGCCACGCCGAGGTAGCGCAGCAGATGCTGGCGGCGGGCCATGCCTACAGATGTTTCGCCACGCCCGAAGAGATCGACGCCTTTCGCGCGGCCGCCCGTGCCGAGGGCCGCTCGACGCTGTTTCAAAGCCCCTGGCGCGATGCCGACCCGGCCAGCCACCCCAACGCGCCGCATGTCATCCGCTTGAAGGCCCCGCGCGAGGGTGAGACGGTGATCGAGGATGCGGTGCAGGGGCGGGTGGTGTTTCGCAACGACCAACTCGACGACATGGTGCTGCTGCGCTCCGATGGCACGCCCACCTACATGCTGGCGGTGGCCGTCGATGACCACGACATGGGCGTGACGCATGTGATTCGCGGCGATGACCATCTCAACAACGCCGCCCGCCAGACGCAGATCTGGCGGGCCATGGGCTGGGCCGAGCCGGTCTGGGCGCATATCCCGCTCATTCACGGCCCCGACGGCAAGAAACTGTCCAAGCGCCACGGTGCGCTGGGGCTCGATGAGTACCGCCGCATGGGCTACCCGGCAACTGCGCTGCGCAACTATCTGGCGCGGCTGGGCTGGAGCCATGGCGACGACGAGTTCTTCACCGACGCCCAGGCGCTGGAATGGTTCGATCTGGCCGGCATCAACCGCGCCCCGGCGCGTTTGGACCTGAAGAAGCTCGACCATCTGACGGGGCTGCATTTCAGTGCCATGGGCGATGCTGCACTGCTGCAAGGGCTGCGCCAGTATCTGGCTGCCACCGGCGCCCCGGCACTGGACCAGGCGCGCGAAGAGGCGCTTGCGCGGGTGCTGCCGCTGGTCAGGGAGCGGGCGCGCTCTTTTTCTCAAATTCTTGAAAAGGCTCACTTTGCTCTGACCAGCCGACCATTGGAACCGGATGAAAAGGCGAAAGCCGCGCTGGACGGTGTATCCCGTGGTATACTGGAAGAATTGACGCCGCAGTTGCGAGATGCTAGCTGGACCCGCGAAAGTCTTGAAGCTGTCGTGAGCGAAACGGCTGCGGCGCACGGGCTTGGCCTGGGCAAGCTGGCGCAGCCCTTGCGGGCGGCCCTTGCGGGACGTAGCGTCTCGCCCAGCGTCTTCGACATGATGCTTGTCCTTGGACGAGAGGAAACCCTGGCGCGACTGGCCGATGCAGGCGGCCTGAATGCCGAATGAGAGCCCGCCAAACGCAGCAATGCGACGGGCCGCAATAGCAAAGCGAGGGAAAGCCATGGCTGAATCCAAAGGAACTGCGAAGCTGCTCATCGGCGACAAGACACTGGAACTGCCGGTCTACGCGCCCAGCGTCGGGCCCGATGTCATCGATATCCGCAAGCTTTATGCCCAGGGCGACGTGTTCACCTTCGACCCCGGCTTTACCTCGACCGCGGCCTGTGAATCGGCGATCACCTATATCGACGGCGACAAGGGCGAGCTGCTCTATCGCGGCTACCCGATCGAGCAGCTGGCCGAGAAATCGCACCACCTGGAGGTCTGCTATCTGCTGCTCTATGGCGAGTTGCCCACCGCCGAGCAGATGCTCGATTTCGAAACCCGTGTGACCCGCCACACGATGGTGCATGAGCAGATGCACAATTTCTTCCGCGGTTTCCGCCGCGATGCCCATCCGATGGCCACCATGGTGGCGGTGGTGGGTGCGATGTCGGCGTTTTACCACGATTCGACCGATATCAACGATTCCTGGCAGCGCGAGGTGGCCGCGATCCGCATGATCGCCAAGCTGCCCACCATTGCCGCCATGGCCTACAAGTATTCCATCGGCCAGCCCTTCGTTTACCCCAAGAACAGCCTCGATTACGCCGGCAACTTTCTGCATATGTGCTTTGCCGTGCCCGCCGAGGATTATGTCGTCGATCCGATCCTGGCGCGCGCCATGGATCGCATCATGATGCTGCATGCCGATCACGAGCAGAACGCCTCGACCTCGACGGTGCGGCTGGCGGGTTCGTCGGGGGCCAACCCCTTTGCCTGCATCGCCGCCGGCATCGCCTGCCTGTGGGGGCCCGCGCATGGCGGCGCCAATCAGGCCTGTCTGGAAATGCTGCGCGAGATCGGCACCGTCGATCGCATCCCCGAATACATCAGGCGCGCGAAGGACAAAGACGACCCGTTCCGCCTGATGGGTTTCGGGCATCGCGTGTACAAGAATTTCGACCCGCGCGCCAAGGTCATGAAGCAATCGGCTGACGAGGTGCTGGGGCTTCTGGGCATTCAGGACAACGAAACCCTGCGGGTGGCCAAGGAACTGGAGCGCATCGCGCTTGAGGACGAGTATTTCGTCGAGAAGAAGCTCTACCCCAATGTCGATTTCTATTCGGGCATCATCCTCGAGGCGATGGGCTTTCCCACCTCGATGTTCACGCCGATCTTCGCACTTTCGCGCACCGTCGGCTGGATCTCGCAGTGGAAGGAAATGATCGCCGACCCGCAGCAGAAGATCGGCCGCCCGCGCCAGCTTTACACCGGCGCGTCCTGGCGCGGATATGTCGAGCTTGAGGACCGCTGAGCGCGGCTGGGCGGCAGCGGGGTTCGGGGCGGGGTCATTCCCGCCCCTTTGAGTTGGAGAGCGCCATGCCCGAAGATCCGTTGATCCATGACCCAAAGGGCGGATTGCCGCGGCTGGTGGAAATCATGCGCAGGCTGCGCGCGCCCGAGGGCGGCTGCGCCTGGGATATCGAGCAGGA
Source organism: Pararhodobacter sp. (assembly GCA_020832665.1). Taxonomy (GTDB): domain Bacteria; phylum Pseudomonadota; class Alphaproteobacteria; order Rhodobacterales; family Rhodobacteraceae; genus Pararhodobacter. The sequence continues at coordinate 12,264 of JAFIEG010000044.1, forward strand.
TTTCGACACGATCGCGCCCTATGCCATCGAAGAGGCGCATGAGGTGGCCGATGCCATTGCCCGGCGCGACTGGCCAGGGCTGCGCAGCGAGCTGGGCGATCTGCTCTTTCAGGTGGTCTATCACGCGCAGATGGCCGCCGAGGAAGGTCATTTCACGCTAGATGACGTGCTCCGCGATGCCGCCGACAAGATGGTGGCGCGCCACCCGCATGTTTTCGGCGATGCCGAAGCGCGCACGGCCGAGGCGCAGACCGCCGCCTGGGAAGAGCAAAAGGCGTTTGAGCGCGCTGCGCGGGCGCAGACCGGGGTGCTCGACGACGTGCCGCTGGCGCTGCCGGCGCTGATGAGAGCGGTGAAGCTGCAAAAGCGCGCCGCGCGGGTGGGTTTCGATTGGCCCGATGCCGGGCAGGTGGTGGACAAGATCACCGAAGAGGCGCGCGAACTGGCCGAGGCGCGCGACAACCTGCCAGAAGCGGCCATCGCCGAGGAGATGGGCGATCTGCTCTTCGTCATGGCCAATCTGTCGCGGCATCTGAAGGTCGACCCGGAAGTGGCGCTGCGCGCGGCCAACGACAAGTTCATCCGCCGTTTTCGCGCCATCGAGGCCTCGCTGGCCGCGCGCGGGAGCCGGCCCGAGGACAGCACGCTCGAAGAGATGGACGTGCTGTGGAACGAAGCCAAGGCCGCCGAGCGCCGGGGCGGCGACTGACGGTACGACAGGCATCGCTTGCGCGAAAAAGCACCTTCGAAGGCGCTTGCGACGCGATTTCGAAATCGAGTCGCCGCGGCCAGGCTGATCTCGAAACCCTTGCGCCCCGTAGGGTGGGCAATCTGCCCACCCTGCAGCGCCGCGATCAGTGCACCAGCTTCATGCGCGGCTCGCCCTCGTCGCCACCCTCACCGGGCGCGCGCCCGGCGATGATCAGCCCCTCGGGCCCGGCACTTACCGGCACCGTCTCGCCGTCCAGCACCTCGCCGGCCAGCAGCATCTGCGCCAGCGGGTCCTGCAGATGGCGCTGGATCACCCGCTTCAGCGGCCGCGCCCCGTAGACCGGGTCATAGCCCTTGTCGGCCAGCCAGTCGCGCGCGGGCTGATCCAGTTCCAGCGTGATCCGGCGCCCCGCCAGACGCTTGAGCAACCGCTCAAGCTGGATATCGACGATGCCGGCCATATCACCGCGCGCCAGCCGATCGAAGATCACCGTCTCGTCCAGCCGGTTAAGGAATTCCGGCCGGAAATGCGCGCGCACCGCATCCATCACCTGCGCTCGCGCCCCTGCCGGGTCGGCCCCGTCGGGCATCTGGCTCAGCGCCTGGGAACCCAGATTCGAGGTCAGCACCACCAGCGTCTGGCGGAAATCCACGGTGCGACCGTGGCTGTCGGTCAGACGCCCGTCATCGAGCACCTGCAACAGAACGTTGAACACGTCCGGATGCGCCTTTTCCACCTCGTCGAACAGCACCACCTGATAGGGCCGGCGACGCACCGCCTCGGTCAGCACGCCGCCCTCTTCATAGCCCACATAGCCCGGCGGCGCGCCGATCAGCCGCGCCACGGCGTGCTTTTCCATGAATTCCGACATGTCGATACGCACCATCGCGTTCTCGTCGTCGAACAGGAATTCGGCCACCGCCTTGGTCAGTTCGGTCTTGCCCACGCCGGTGGGGCCCAGAAACAGGAACGAACCCAGCGGGCGGCCCTCGTCATTGAGCCCGGCACGCGCCCGGCGCACGGCATTGGCCACCGCACGCACGGCGTGGTGCTGGCCGATGACGCGCTTGTGCAGCCCGTCCTCCATACGCAGAAGCTTCTCGCGCTCGCCTTCCAGCATCCGCGTGGTGGGGATGCCTGTCCAGCGCTCGACTACCTCGGCGATCTGCTCGGGGCGCACGGCATCGCCAACCATCTTCTCGGCCTCGCGCGCCTCGGCCTCGGCCAGGTTGCGCTCCAGCTCGGGGATGCGGCCATATTGCAGCTCGCCGGCGCGGGCGAAATCGCCCTGGCGCTTGGCCTGGTCCAGCTCGGCGCGGGCGCGGTCAAGCTGTTCCTTGAGGTCGCGCGCGGCCTCCAGCCGGTCGCGCTCGGCTTGCCATTGCGCGGTCATCTCGGCCGATTTCTGCTGCAACTCGGCCAACTCACCCTCAAGCTTCTCCAGCCGGTCCTTACTGGCGGCGTCGTCTTCCTTCTTCAGCGCCTCGGCCTCGATCTGCTTCTGCAGGATCTCGCGGTCGAGCGCGTCCAGCTCCTCGGGCTTTGAATCAACCGCCATGCGCAGCCGGCTTGCGGCCTCGTCCACCAGATCGATGGCCTTGTCGGGCAGGAAGCGGTCGGTGATGTAGCGGTGGCTCAGCGTCGCCGCCGCCACCAGCGCCGAGTCGCTGATGCGCACGCCGTGGTGCAGCTCGTATTTCTCCTTGATACCGCGCAGGATCGAAATCGTATCTTCGACCGTCGGCTCGGAGATGAAGACGGGCTGGAAGCGCCGCGCCAGCGCCGCGTCCTTTTCCACATGCTTGCGGTATTCATCGAGCGTGGTTGCCCCCACGCAGTGCAGTTCGCCCCGCGCCAGTGCCGGCTTGATCAGGTTCGCGGCGTCCATCGCCCCTTCGGATTTCCCGGCGCCAACGAGCGTGTGCATCTCGTCGATGAAAAGGATGATCTCGCCCGCCGCACTGGTCACCTCGTTGAGCACCGCCTTCAACCGTTCCTCGAACTCGCCGCGATACTTCGCACCGGCAATCAGCGAACCCATATCGAGCGCCAGGAGCTTCTTGTCGGCAAGCGACTCGGGCACATCGCCATTGACGATGCGCAGCGCCAGCCCCTCGGCGATGGCGGTCTTGCCCACGCCGGGCTCGCCAATCAGCACCGGGTTGTTCTTGGTGCGGCGCGAAAGCACCTGCATGGCGCGGCGGATTTCCTCGTCGCGGCCGATGATCGGGTCGATCTTGCCCTCGCGCGCGGCCTCGGTCAGGTCGCGGGCATATTTCTTCAGCGCCTCGTAGCTGTCCTCGGCCGAGGCGCTGTCGGCGGTGCGACCCTTGCGAATATCGTTGATGGCGGCATTGAGCGCCTGTGCGCTCACGGCGCCGGCCTCCAGCGCCTCGCGCGCGGGGCTCTTCACCATCGCCAGCGCCATCAGGATGCGCTCGACCGGCACGAAACTGTCACCAGCCTTCTGGGCAAGCTTCGCGGCCTCATCGAGCACGCGCACCAGGGACTGATCCGCATAAGGCTGGCCGGTATCGCCCGAAACCTTCGGCAGCTTTCCCAGCGCCAGATCGACCCCCTGCGCCACCCGCTCGGGCGCGCCGCCGGCGCGGCGAATCAGGTTCGCGGCCATGCCCTGATCGTCATCCAGCAGCGCCTTGAGCAGATGCTCGGCCGCCAGCCGCTGATGGCCCTCGCGCATGGCAATGGTCTGCGCGGCCTGCAGGAAACCCCGGGCGCGTTCGGTGAACTTCTCAAGATTCATCACGTTCTCTCCTCGTCAAGCGCCCGCTTCCCGGTCGGGCCTGCCGTCCAGCACCCGCCCGCTTCGGACCTCACAGGCAATGTGGGGAAGGGGGGCATGCGTTGCAAGAGCGCCACAGTCGCTTTGCGCGGATGAACGGATTCTTAACCGTTTCACGCCAGTATGGCCCCGAAACAGGGTGACGGAAGGAATAACAGCCATGCGCTACAGACCCCATCGATGGCCCAGCCGCACGCCGGTGAAGATCAAGGCTGGCGACGGCGAATTTTCTGCGCTGCTGATCGATGTCAATCGCGAGGGCGCGCGGTTGCGTGGCCTGCCGGAGGACGCGCTGCAACCCGGCGCGAGCGTCGCGCTGGCGACATCAGGGCTGCGGCTCAATGCGCAGATCCGGTGGAAGAAGGACGAGACAGCGGGCCTGAGCTTCGCCGCGCCGCTGGCCCGCTCGGCCCTGGCCCGGCTGCGCAAGACCGGCACCTCCAGACCGCTCTGACGACCACGCCGGAAACCGCCTTACACCGCGCCCGGTGCTGTCCTGGCTCCTCTAGCGGCCCCCACCGCCGAAGTCGCGCATCTGCACCGGCGTCCTGATCCAACTGCCACCACGCCCATCATGCTGCCCGCCCGACCCGCCTGCCTTGACTCGCCTCCGGGGCAGGCGCATATCCGTTCAAACGGAGGCTCGCCCATGTTCATCCAGACCGAATCCACTCCCAACCCGGCCACGCTGAAATTCCTGCCCGGGCAGGACGTGCTGGGCCGCGGTACGGCTGATTTTACCGATGCCGACACCGCCGCAACTTCGCCGCTGGCACGCGCCCTGTTCCGCGTCGAGGGGGTAACCGGGGTCTTCCTGGGCTCGGATTTCATTACCGTCACCAAGGCCGAAGGCATCGACTGGGCACATCTCAAGCCCGCCATCCTTGGTGCGATCATGGAGCATTACCAGTCCGGCGCTCCAGTGATGGAGGGCGAAACGGAATCGGGCCACGCCTCGCAGACCGGCCCCGATGCCGAGATCGTCGATCAGATCAAGGAACTGCTCGACACCCGCGTGCGCCCCGCCGTGGCCCAGGATGGCGGCGACATCACCTTTCACGGTTTTGACCGCGGCGTCGTCTATCTGCACATGAAAGGCGCCTGTGCCGGCTGCCCGTCCTCGACACTGACGCTGAAAATGGGCATCGAGAATCTGCTGCGCCACTACATCCCCGAAGTCACCGAGGTGCGCCCGGTCACCGCCTGACCCAGGCGCAACCCCCTTCATCTTGCCGAAAATACGCCGGGGGGAGTCGGCGCAGCCGACGGGGGGCGGAGCTCCCCCAACCCCGGCCGCTCCAGGGCACCGCCAGCATATGCCGCGCCAAGACCCAGCCTTCCCCGCAACCAAACCGGGCGCCGCGCCGCTCGTGCTCGGCTTCGACAACTCGGGCGCCTGGGTCAGGGCGGCGCTCCTGCGCGGTCAGAGTGTCCTTGCCGCGCAGGACATCGCCATGGCGCGCGGCCAGGGCGAGCGGCTTTTTCCCGAACTCGAGGCGCTGCTGAGCACGGCCGGGCAGGGCTGGCAGGCACTTGATGCGCTGGGCGTGGGTACTGGGCCGGGCAATTTCACCGGCATCCGCATTGCCGTTGCCGCCGCGCGCGGCCTGGCGCTGGGCCTGGGCATTCCCGCCATCGGCGTCAACCGCTTCGAGGCGCTGTCGCTGCGCGGCCCGTCGCTGCCCGCGCTGGTGCCCGCCCCGCGCGGCATGGCATGGCGCTGCGCGCTCGGCGGCGCGCCCACGCTCGTCGATTCCGCCACGCTCACCGGCCGCCATCTCGCCGAGCCGGGTGATTTCACCGGCACGGATACCGCCCCGCCGGCGCTACCGCTTGCGGTGGCCATCGCCCTTCTGGCCGGCGAGCGCCTGCACGGCAATCAGAATGCGCGGCCGAAACCGCTCTATCTGCGCGAGGCCGACGCCGCGCCCGCCTCCGACACCCCGCCACCGCTTCTCGACTGACGCGAAGCGCACGCCACAAGCAAACCGCCCCCGGAAGAAACCGGGGGCGGCAACATCGCCGGAGCGATGATCAAGGCGAAGCCCCGCTCAGAACGGATCGGTCAGCGGCACCCAGCGCCCGTCCTGCACCTGATCCACCCGCACCAGTTCCGGCATGGCGTGGTTGTCCTCGAATCCAAGCTCGGTGAAGGTGGTGAAATCGGCGTGCCGCGTGGCGCGCGCGGCTTCGACAAAGCTGTCGGCGCTCAGATCGCGCCCGGCCGCTTCCAGCGCATCGATGAACCACGAGGTATAGGACCAGGCATTGGCCGCGTTCTCGTCGGCATCCACGCCGTAGGTCTCGGCGAAATCCGCCAGCCATGCCCGCGCATCGGCATCCTCGGTATCGGGCCCGTGCAGCTGCCAGCCGCCGATACCGTAAAGGCCCTCGACCTCGTCACCGCCCAACCGGGCCACCAGCGTGGCGCGGCCCGGAATGGCAGTAAGCACGCGCACGCCATCCCAGTCGAGCTTCTTGACCTCACTCATCACGCCCACGGTTTCGCGGATGATGGTGCCGGCAATGACCAGTTCCACCCCGGCCGCGCGCATCCGCGCCACCTGGCTGGAAAAGTCGATGTCGCCGGGCCGATAGGCCGCCTCGGCCACCACCTCGCCGGCGCCGGCCTCGGCCAGCCCCATGGTGACCCCGCCGCGGATCAGATCGCCGAACGGACCCTCCTGGTAGATCACGCCGATCCTCTCCACCCCCCATTCATTGATCGCCCAGGCCAGCGCGCGCCCGGTGGTGGTGTGGTAGTTCTGCACGGTGGTGAACAGATAGGGGCTGTTCCCGGCCACCTGCTGCATGACGTTCGAAGCCGCCCAGGGCGCAAAGACAATGCGCCCGGCCTCGGTTGCCATGCCCACGGTAGCGGCATTGGTGCCCGAGCCGAAGGGGTTGAGAATGCCGAACACCTCATCCGAGCGGATCAGCTTTTGCGCGGCGCGAACGGCCAGCTGCGGTTGGCTGCCATTGTCCTCGACAATCAACCTGATGCGGCGGCCATGAATGCCGCCGGCCTCGTTGGCGCGGTCGATGCGCATCTGCATGGCGTTGCGCAGCATCGGCATGCCGGCGGCAACCGGGCCGGACAGGTCGAGATGCGTGCCGATGACGATCTCGTCATCATGCACCCCCGAGGCGCGCGCACGCCCGGTGCCAAAGCCCAGCGACGAGCCTACCGCCAGCGCCGCGGCGCTGCTGGCAAGCATGGAACGACGGTTCAGTTTCATTCTTTCCTCCCTTGGTGAATGATCGCCGACGGTTAGTTCTGCCTTCTGCCTGCCCCGACTACCGCCTCAGACGGGATACATGCCATCGATGAGCGCGGCGTATTTCTGCGCGATCACCTTTCGCTTGAGCTTCATGGTGGGGGTCAGCTCCTCGTCCTCGGCGGTGAGCAACTCGCCAAGGATGCGGAAATCCTTGATCTGCTCGACCCGCGCCAGCATCAGGTTGGCCGCCTCCACCTCGCCACGGATCAACTCTATCACCGCCTGCGCCCGCGTCAGGCTGGCAAAATCGGTGTAGGGAATCGCCTGCTCGCGGGCGAACCGCGCGACATGCTCCTGATCGATCATGACGAGCGCAGTCAGAAAGCGCCGTGCCTCGCCGATGACCACGGCATCGGTGATATAGGGGCTCATCTTCAGCAGGTTCTCGACCTGGCTGGGGGTGATGTTCTTGCCTCCGGCGGTGACGATGATGTCCTTGATCCGGTCGCGGATCGCCAGATAGCCATCGCCATCGATGGCGCCGCAATCGCCGGTGCGCAGCCAGCCATCGGGGGTGATCGTCTCGGCGGTCTTTTCCGGGTTGTTCCAGTAACCGACAAAGACATTCGGCCCGCGCACCAGAATCTCGTCGGCCTCGCCGATCGATATCTCGGTGCCCCCGGCCTTGCGCCCGGCCCAGCCCAGCCTGATGCCGCCCTTCGGCGTGGCGGTGCAAAAACCCGTTGTCTCGGTCATGCCGAAAGCCTCGCGCAGTTCCACCCCGATCGACAGGAACCAGCGTATCAGATCGGGCGGCACGGGCGCGGCACCGGTAAGCGCGCTCTTCACATTCTGCAGCCCCAGAAAGATGCGGATATTGCGCAAGGCCACATGGCGCAGGGCGCGCGCCGGCAAGGACAGCGGCGGTGGCGCCACGCCCTTCAGCCGCGCCTCGACCTGCGGCTTGCCCAGATCCAGCGCCCGCCCATAGGCCCAGCGCGCCGGGCCAATCGCATCGCGCATGAAGAGCGTCACCGCCGAATGCATCTTCTCCCAGAACCGCGGCGGCGCGAAAACCACATGCGGCGCCACCTCGCGGATGTCGTTCATCACCGTGCCGCTGTTTTCGGGAAAATGCACCACCAACCCCACCGCCAGCGGGTTGAACACGCTCGCCATGCGCTCGGCGATATGACAAAGCGGCAGAAAGGACAGCGACTTGTCGCCGGGCTCGATATCCAGATATTCCGGCGCGCAGGACATCTGGAAAACCAGATTGGCATTGCTGATCATCGCCCCCTTGGGCGCGCCGGTGGTGCCCGAGGTATAGACCAGAAACGCCAGATCATCGGGCCGACCGGCATCGATCGCGGCCTCGAAATCATTCGCCCGCGTCTCGGCCAGCTTGTGACCACGGGCCAGGAAATCATCGAAGAAGCTTACCGCCGGATCGGCAAAACCGCGCAGACCCTCGCGCTCCATCACCACGATATGCAGCAGGCGCGGACAACGTTCGCGCACCGCCAGCGCCTTGTCGAGCTGCTCCTGGTTCTCGACAAGCAGAACCCGCGCGCCCGAATCGTCCAGAATATGATGCACCTGAAAGGCCGAGGATGTCGGATAGATGCCGTTGCCGGCAAAGCCCATGCATTGTGCGCCGATATCGGCATACAGCCATTCGGGCCGGTTCTCGGCCAGCACGCAGACGATATCGCCCCGCTCCAACCCCAGATCGGCCAGCGCCAGCCCGATGGCGCGGGCATTGGCGTAATATTCGCGCCAGGAAACCGTCTGCCAGAGCCCGCGCGCCTTGCGCCTGAGCGCCGGCGCCTCGCCCCATTCGGCCACCCGCGCGCGAAACACCCGCGCCGGTGTGTCCTGGCCCAGAAAGACCTGCGGCGCCTGACGTGCCTGCATGTTCATCGCCCCCACCCGCGCCAATCGCCGCCCTCTTCATCTTGCCTCAAATACGCCGGGGGGAATCGCCGCAGGCGATGGAGGGCAGCGCCCCCCTGCCCCGCCACCAGCATTGCAAGCCGTTTCATCGCCATGTCCGCCGCCTCTTCCAGCGCTGCGCCGTGCCGCTTTCGCCGACCAGCGAGCCGCCGCCCAGATAGGCCTCGCGCACATCGGCCTTCTCGCTGAGCGCCGCGCAGCTGTCATGCGCCACCACCCGGCCCAGCTCCATGATGTAGCCGATATCGCCATGCTCCAGAGCCACGGCGGCGTTTTGCTCGACCACCAGCATGGCGGTGCCGGTTTCGTCGCGAATGCGGCTGACGATGGCGAAGATCTCGCGCGTCAGCCTCGGCGCCAGCCCCAGGCTGGGCTCGTCGAGCATCAACAGCTTCGGCGCCGACATGAAGGCGCGGCCGATGGCCAGCATCTGCTGCTCGCCCCCCGAAAGCAGCCCGGCATGCTGGCGTTCGCGCTCGCGCAGGCGCGGGAACCAGCCATAGACGCGCTCCAGATCGCGCGCCACATTGTCGCGGTCGCGCCGCGCATAGGCCCCCATGCCCAGGTTTTCGGCCACCGAAAGAAACGGATAGACCTGCCGCCCCTCGGGCACCAGCACCATGCCGCGCCGGCAGATGGCGTCGGGGTCAAGCCGCTGTGTTTCCTCGCCGCGAAACAGCACCTGCCCCTTGAACGGGTCGATGACGCCGGCGAGCGTGTTCAGGAGCGTCGTCTTGCCGGCGCCATTGGCGCCCAGCACGGCCACGATCTGGCCCTCATCGACCTTGAGATTCACCCCCTGCATGGCCACGATCGGGCCATACCAGGTTTCCAGATTGCGCACTTCCAGCAGCATCGCTCAGCCCCCCAGATAGGCGGCGATCACGCCGGGATGGTTTTGCACCTCTTCGACCGTGCCCTCGGCCAGCACCGCGCCCTGCGCCATGCAGATCACCCGGTCGGCCACCGCATTGACCAGCGACATGTCGTGCTCGACCATGACCACGGTGATGCCCAGATCGGCGCGAATATCCTCGATCCAGAAAGCCAGGTCGCGCGTCTCTTCCGGATTCAGCCCCGAGGCGGGCTCATCGAGAAACAGCAATTCGGGCTGCGTGCACAGCGCCCGGCCCAGCTCGACCACCTTGCGCACGCCATAGGGCAAGCCCGCGATCAGCGCGTTGCGCCAGGGCGAAAGCTCCAGAAACTCGATCACCGCCTCGACCTGGGCGCGGTGGTCCTCTTCCATCCGCGTCAGCGCCGGGGTGCGCAGCAGCTGCTGCCACCAGCGCCCCTGATCGAAGCGCTGCCGGCCCAGCATCAGATTGTCGAGTACGGTGGCGTTCTCGAACAGCTCGATATTCTGATAGGTTCGCGCCAGCCCCAGATGCGCGATCCGGTGGCGCGGCACGCGCCGCAAATCGGCACCCTTGAAGTGCATCTCGCCGCCCGAGGCGTTGAACACCCGCGTCACCAGGTTCAGCATCGAGGTCTTGCCGGCGCCGTTGGGGCCGATCACCGCCAGCACCTCGCCAGGCTGCACCGTCATGCTCAGGCCCGATATCGCCTTCAGCCCGCCGAAATGCAGCGACACGTTGCGCAGTTCCAGAAGCGGCGCGTTCATTTGTCACGCTCCGATTTCATGTAGGCTTTCTGCCGGCGGAAGGTGTCGCGCCGGTAAAGCGGAAAGCTCTGGATGAGCGCGCGCAGCTTCAGCCAACGACCGTTGAGCCCGCGCGGCTCGAAGAGCACGAAGAAGGCCAGGATGGCACCGAAGACGAACAGCTCGAGCCCGAACTGGCGCGCGACCACATCGGGCAGCACGGCCTTGAGCCGCGAGATGGCCACCGGCAGAACCCCGATCACCACCGCCCCCATGATTGCCCCGCGCATCGAGCCCAGCCCGCCGATGACCACCATCAGCACCAGCTCCAGCGACAGAAGCAGGGTAAAGCCGTCAGGAGTCAGATAGCCGATGTGATGCGCCATCAGCGCCCCGGCCAGCCCCGTCACCCCCGCCGACAGGCCGAAGGCGCCGATCTTGACGCGCTTGACATTGATCCCCAGCCCGGCTGCCGCGGCCTCGGAATCGCGCACGCCGACAAAGGCGCGCCCCAGCCCCGAGCGCAACAGGTTCAGAAGCCCCAGCAGCACCACCACCGCCACCGCGAGGCAGAAATAATAGAACGCCGTGGGCGAGGCGAGCGACAGGCCGAACATCTCGGGGCGCGGCACCGACAGGCCCATGAAACCGCCGGTGACCCCGCGCCACATGCCGATCAATTGCTCGACGATGATGGCAAAGGCCAGCGTGACCATGGCCAGATAAAGCCCGTGCACGCGAATGGCCGGGATGCCCACCACCAGCCCCGCCGCCGCCGCAATCAGCGCCGCCAGCGGGATCGAGGCCGCCATCGGCACGCCCTGGCGCATCAGCCAGGCATGGGCATAGGCGCCGATGGCGACAAAGGCGGCATGGCCCAGCGATATCTGGCCGGTAAAGCCGGTGAGCAGCATCAGCCCCATCGCGGCGATGCACAGGATCAGCACATAGGCCATCTCGCCCAGAATGTAGTTCGAGGCGAAGAAGGGCGCGGCCAGCAAAAGCGCGGCCAGCAATCCGTAATTGGCCCAGTCCTCGGGGTGGCGCAGCAGCGCGAAGCCCTGGCGGTATTCGGTATCATAGGCAAAGCGCATAACTCAGACCCTCCGCCCATGGGCTTCGCCCAGGATGCCGCGCGGGCGCAGGATCAGCACGCCGATCAGCACCAGATAAGCGGCGATATCCTTGAAGCCATGCGGCAGATAGACCCCGGCATATTGCTCGATCAGCCCGATCAGCAGCCCGCCGAGAATGGCACCGGGGATCGAGCCGAAGCCCCCCAGCACGATAGCCGCCAGCGCCTTGAGCGTGACCAGCCACAGCGCGGTATCGACCAGCGCGATGGGTGCCAGGAACACGCCGGCCACCGCCGCCGTCGCCCCGCCCAGCGCAAAGACCAGCGAGTTCACGCGCTTGACCTGCACGCCGTTGAGATAGGCGGCAAGCTGGTTCTGGCTCGATGCCTGCATGGCCACGCCCAGCCGCGTGTTGCGAAAGAACAGCCACAGGCCCAGCGTTATGGCCAGCACCACGCCCATGATGACCAGCTCGATATTGGCGAAGGAAACCCCGAAAACCTGCGTCGATTGCCCCGACCAGGGCGTACGGTAGCTTTGCGATTCGGGGCCGAAGATCATGCTCACCAGGCCGCGGATCATGAAGGCCAGCGCGATGGTCAGCATGACGCCGGAAAACTGCGGCTGGCCGGCGATGCGGCGAATGACCAGGGCATCGAGCCCATAGGCAAAGGCGCCCATCAGCGCCATGACGATGAGCAGCGCCGCCCAGAAGGGCAGCCCCATCAGCGCGATCAGCGCCCAGGCGATGAAGGCGCCGAGCACCAGAATGTCGCCATGAGCGAAATTCAGCACCTCGGTGGCCTTGTAGATCAGCACGATGCCCAGCGCGATCAGCGCATAGATGGCGCCGACGGCGATGCCGTTCATCGTGATCTGCGCAAAGAGCGCAAGTTCGGGGCTCATGTCGTTTCCTCTGCGGGGGGTTCGAATTCCACTTCCCAGGGCAGAAGCGGCTGGTGGCAATGGCTGCAGGCGGCGCGCGCGGCGAAGGGGTGGCCGCAGGCGCGGTGCACCGGCGCTATCGAGCTGGGCTCGTTGAAATGGTGCTCGCTGGCCCAGGCCGCGAAACAGGTGATGTAGCCGAACAGCGCGCGGCTGGCCGGGGTGAGCCTGTAGCGGCGGCGGCGGCCGTCATCGGGGTCTGGCTCGGCGCGCAGAAGCCCGGCCTCGACCATGCCTGAGAGCCGGCGCGCCAGCACCGAGGGGCCGATCTGCAGCACCTGCGACAGCTCGTCGAAATAGCGGCAGCCCAGCGTGACCGCCGAAACGATGAGCAGTGCCCAGCGGTCGAGCCGCAGGCCCAGGCTGCCCGCCGCGCCCTCGCCCACCGGCACGCGCGGGGTGCGCGCGGGTGCCGTGCCGTCATGCGGCAACCGGCGGTTGGGGCGCAGGCGAAAGCGCAAATCATGCATGGTGACCTGCTCGCCGCAGGCGCCGCAGGTAAGCTCGGGCAGGAAGGCGTGACCGCAACTCTTGTGCTTGAGCCGGCGCGGCAGCGGCAGGTCATGCTCGCCGAAGCGGTGTTCCCAATCCCAGACCATGAGCACCGCGTCATACATCGCCAGCCCCTTGCGGGTGAGGTGATAGGCATGGCGCAGCGGGCGCTGGCTGTAGGGGCGCGGGCGCATCATGTCCATCGCCACCAGCGCCTTGAGCCGGTCTGACAGCGTATGGCGCGGAATGCCCAGCTTCGCCTGAAAGTCATCGAAGCGCTTGATGCCCATGAAGGCGCCCATGAGCACCTGCACCGTCCAGCGGTCGCCCAGCAGGCGCAGCCCGTGATTGAGCGTAGAGGTCAGGATGGCCTCGCGCATCAATTCCAGGTTCAGGGGCTCGGCTTGGGCGTTCACCGCTCACACCCTCTCGATGATCATGGCCGAGGCCAGCCCGGCCGCGCCGCACAGCGCGATCAGCGCGCGCTTGCCGTCGCGGCGTTCCAGCTCGTCAAGCGCCATCGACAGCAGCGCCGATCCGGTCGAGCCCATGGCATGGCCAAGCGCGATGGCGCCGCCATTGACGTTCAGGCGCTCCATCCCCACGCCCATATGGCGCGAGAAATGCAGCATCAGCGCGGCGAAGCTTTCGTTGATCTCAAACAGGTCGATATCGTCGGCGCCCAGCCCCGCGCGCTTGAGCACCGCCTGTGCCGCATCGACCGCGCCGGTCAGCGCCAGCGTGCGATCCACCGCCAGCTCTGCCGAGGCCAGGATGCGCGCGCGCGGCTTCAGCCCGGCACGTTCGGCCGCCGACGGGCTGGCCACCAGCACCGCCGAGGCGCCATCGGCCATGGCCGGGGAATTGCCGGCGTGGTGAACATGTTCCACCGCTTCCAGCCCGTATGCCTTCGCCAAAAGCGCGTCGATGCCGTATTTCGCGCCCAACTCGGCAAAGGCGGGCTCCATCCCCGCCAGCTTTTCGGCACTGGTGCCGGGGCGCGGGGTTTCATCGGTATCCAGCCCGTCCACCGACACAAGGCCGGCACAGCGCCCGCCCTCGCGCGCGGCCACCGCGCGCGCCTGGCTCTCGGCGGCGTATTCGTCGCATTCGGCGCGGGTGAGGCCCTCCATCGTTGCCACCAGATCGGCGGCGATGCCGATGGGCACCAGGCGCTGCTCGCGCTGAAAGTCGAAATCATGCGTCAGCGGGCCCTTGTCGGATGCCATGGGCACGCGCGACATGCTCTCCACCCCGCCGCCCAGCGCCAGCATGTCGCCCTCCAGCGCCGAAAGCGCGGCCAGCCGCACCGCCGACAGGCCCGAGGCGCAGTAGCGGTTCACGCTCAGCCCCGGCACAGCGTCGCCCAGCCCCGCCGCCAGACCGCCCAGGCGCGCGATATTGGCGCCCTGCTCGCCGGTCTGGGTGACGCAGCCGATGATCATCTCGCCCGGCGCGGCCTCGGCCAGCGCGTAGCGATCAGACAGCGCGCGCAGCGGCGCAGCCAGCAGATCGACCGGCTTGACGCCGGCCAGCGCGCCCTTGGCATTGCCCCTTCCGCGCGGCGTGCGCACCGCGTCGATGATGAGCGCTTGCGCCATCATGCGTCCTCCCGTTTCAACGCGCCGTTGCCCGGCGCTTATTTCTGCGGCCCCGATCAGGCCTCGACCGCGCCGAACGCCATCAGACGGCTGCGCGCGGCGCGAAATTCATTCTCCAGCCGGTCCACGACCCGCGCCACTGGCTCGACTTCGCGCACCGCGCCCACGCCCTGCCCCGCCGACCAGACATCGGCCCAGCGCTTGCCCTTGAAGGACTGGCCGCTGTCATAGGCGCGGTTTGGCGCGTCGGGCATGTTGTCAGGGTCAAGCCCATTGGCGACGAGCGAGGGTTTCAGCCAGCTTGCCGGCGTGCCGGTGATGCCGGCGCTGACCAGCAGATCCTCTATCTGCGCTTCCACCACCATGTCGCGATAGGCTTGCGGCGCCATGCTTTCAGGCGTGGCGATGAAGCGCGTGCCCATATAGACGGCATCAGCCCCCGCAGCCAGCGCGCCGGCCACGCCCGCGCCATCGGTGATGCCGCCGCCGATAATCACTGGCCCGTCGAAGAATTCGCGCACCGCGCTGACAAAGGCAAAGGGCGACAGCGCGCCGGTATGCCCGCCGGCGCCGGCGCAGATGCAGGCCAGCCCGTGCGCGCCGGCCGCGACCGCCTTTCTGGCAAGCGCCACGGTGGTGACATCGGCAAATACCTTGCCGCCATAACCCTCGACCACCGCCACCGCCGGTTTCGGCGAGCCCAGCGCGGTGACCACGAAGGGCGGGCGGTGCTTTGCCACCAGCGCCAGATCCTCGGGCAGGCGGGCGTTCGATCTGTGCGTGACCAGATTGGCGCACCAGGGTGCCGCGCCCGCGGTTTCGCGCGCGATGCGGGTCATCCATTCATCAAGCTTGTCGATGCTGCGCGCATTGGGCGTGGGAAAGGCGCCGATGATGCCGGCCTTGCAGGCGGCGATCACCAGATCAGGCCCCGATATCAGAAACATCGGCGCGGCAAAGACCGGCAGGCGCAGCGAGGGCAGTTGCAGGGCGGGGTGCATTAGCTGCCCTCCTTCACCGGGCGGCGCGACTGCGCCACGGCAAAGCGCGGCGCCACGAAGGCCAGATTGGTCAGCGTGGCATTGCCCGCCGGGTTCAGCCCGGTGACATGGTAATCGCTATAGGCGGCGGCAAAGTTCAGCGGCATCGCCCCGGTCAGGTTGGTGGTGAGCTGCGCGCCGGCATTTGCGTAGGCTTCCTCGGCGCGGGCGATGAAATCCTCGTCGGTGGCGTAAAGGAATGCCGTCAGCCCGCCGCGCTCCTTCACATCTTGCGTGGCGCGGGAAAGCGCATCCTCGGCGCTGTCGCAGCGGATGACAAAGCTGATGGGGCCAAAACGCTCTTCGCCGTAAAGCTCGCGCGACTGGGGCGTGACCTGCAGCATCAACGGCGTGGCGGTGCGCGCGGAGGGGAAATCGGGGTGTTCATAGGGCCGGCTTTCCAGCAGCACGCGGCCCTGCGCCGCGCCCTCGTCGCGCATCTGTTCCATCAAGGCCAGCGTCTGCGGCGCCTGGATGGTGGCCATGATCATCGCTGCCTTGCGCGGGTCTTCGACCAGCCGCGCCACGGCATCGGCCAGCCTTTGTGCCACCTCGTCAAAGCCAACCTTGCCCTGCGGCGTGTCCACCCCATCGGCGGGCACATAGACATTCTGCGGGCTGGTGCACATCTGCGCCGAGAACATGCACATGGTGGTGGCCAGCGAACGAAGCGCCGCGTCAAGGTCATCAGCGCCTTGCAAGACCACGGTGTTGCAGCCCGCGGTTTCGGTAAAGGCGATGGCGGGATGGGCGTTTTCCTCGACCCATTTGCCGAAACGGGTGGAGCCGGTGAAATCGACGATGGCGCATTTGGGGTGCTTGATCAGCGCCTTGCCCAGCGGCTGCGCCTTCGTATCCAGCGCCATCGTTACCAGATTGGGGTCGAACCCGGCTGCTTGCAGCACCTGCCGGCACACGCGCACGGTGATCGCCATGGGCAGCACCGTATCTGGGTGGGGCTTGACGATGACAGCATTGCCGGTGGCAAGGCTGGCCAGCATCGAGGGCCAGGCGTTCCAGCTTGGAAAACTGGCGCAGGCAAAGCACACCGCCACCCCGCGAGGGACAATGCGATAGGTCTTTTCCAGCCGGATTTCCGAAGGGCCGAAGCGGCGCTCCCAGCCGGCTTTCGGCGTGACCGCGCGCATGGCTTCCTCGGCATAGACCAGCGCCTCGATCCCGCGGTCGAGCGCATTCACACCCGAGCCGGCATAGGCCATGTTGTAGCTTTGCCCGGCGGTGTGCATGACGGCATGCACCAGCGTGAACAGATGCTCGCGGTAGAGCGTATCCAGCACCTCCATCAGCGCGCCCAGCCGCGCCTCGATCGGCGCGCGTGCCCAGGCCGGCATGGCGGATTGGGCGGCATCGAACAGCGCATCGATATCGGCCTGCGGATAGGTGATGCCCAGCGGTGCTTGCGTATAGGGCGAGATCTCTTCACCCAGCCGCCCGATGGTGCCGGGTTGATCAAGATCGAAGGGCTGGCCCAGCATGGCCTCGTATGCCGCCTTGCCCGAAGCCGCCGCGGCCTCGGCATTCGGATAGGCCTTGGGCATCTCGGGATAGGGCGACCAGCAATGGCGCTCGCGGCAGGCCTCGCGCGCGCGCTCCAGCGTGGGCAGGTGCTTGTCAAAGAGCATCATGCGCGCCTCCAGATCAGCCGGTGGTGGCGGGATATGTCGCTGCCGGGAATGGTATCGCTGGCCGAAAGCGTGAGAAGATCGCCATCAAGCGCCATGTCGCGGCGCTGTTCGCTGCCCACGAAATTGGGGTTCAGCGCATGGGTCACGCGATGCGTCACGCAACCCGCGCCATGGTCAATCTCGTAGCGCCCGGCATAGTGGAAATAGCTTTCAAACGCCGCCAGCCGCTCGCCCTCGGGGGCGCTGCGCACGCTGGCGCTTGAAAGCCGCCCGCGCCCGGCGCGCGCGATCACCGCCGACATGTGCCCGTCATCGGTATAGACCAGAAGGCCCGAGGCATCAGCGCCATAAGGGTAGCTGGGCGCGCGCCCGTCGCCATAGGCGATCTCCCATCGCTCCAGTTTCCAGGCGCCGGCAAGGGGGTTGGCACCGCTCATGCCGCCTGCGCCGCGTCAAGCTGCGCCTGACGCACCCAGCAGGAATGAAAGCCATGCGGCACGCGCTGCGGCACGATCACCCGCGCCAGCGGCCCCGCCGAGATATCCTTGGCGTCATGCACCCAGACTTCCGAGCGCTCGGCCAGCCCGTTCCACACGAAGCCGACGATATAGCCGTCATCCTCTTCCACCGCGCCGTCGCGCGGGGCGAAGGGCGCCTCGGAAAACCAGAACCCCTCGCCGGGATGGCAGGCAACGGCGCCGCCGGTTTGCAGATCATATTTCACCAGCCCGGCGAAATGCGGCTGCTCCAGCGTGCGCGGGCGGCCCATCAGCACGTTATAGGTGTAGCGGTTCTTGCGACCCTGCCAGCCCATGTTGATCATCGGAAATTCGGTGTTGAGGATGTCATCGACCACCCCCTCGCGCGCCTCGCCGGTGGCCAGATTCATGCGCCACTGATACATCTCGTAATCAGTGCCCTGCGTGCCGATGGTGAACAGCAGCCGGCGCACATCGAGGCTGCCGTCATAGCCGCGCGGCATGGCATAGGGCGTGCCGATCATCACCACCTCGGTCTCGCCCCTGGCGTTCACCTCTTCCCAGGCATTGGCGACATGCAGCATGTAGCGCGGCTCGAACTCGAACCATTTCGGCGCCCCACCGGCACGCGGGATCACGGCATAGCGCGTGGGCCAGTCCTGCCGGAACTCAAGGCTGTAGCGCCCGGCCTCCAGCGCCGCCGGATTGTTGATCAGCGGGAAGTCATGCAGGATGACATGGTTTTCGGTCATCCCCATGTCATGCGGCAGGCGCGGGCCCGGCAGCGGCACATCCTGCAACAGCTTCAGCGCGCCATCCGCGCCGATGACGCCGAAATGCATGTAGGGCGGGCGGTTGCCATAGGCGAAGAAGAGAAACTCGCCCGTATGCTCGTCAACGCGCGAATGCGCCGAAATCTGCAAACCCACCAGCCGCGGATCATGTTCCAGCTTGCCCAGCGTGGCCAGGGTGAACGGGTCCATCACATAGGCCGCGCCGCCGCGATACCAGGTGGCATAGAGCCGGCCATTGTGGAACACCACATCGGTGTTGGCCACATTCTTCATGGCGTCATCGGGCAGCGCGCCCTCGGGCATGCGGTCCTTCAGCCCGGGCCAGAGCGCGCGCCCGGCCTCACGCTCGGCGCGCAGCCCCTCGGTGAGCACATAGCGGTTGCGATAGCTGGCCTTGCCGCCCTGGATATGCACGGCATGCAGCATGCCGTCGCCATCGAACCAGTGATACTTGCCATGCGGCCCATGCGCCGGCGAGGGACCGTTGCGCACATACATGCCGTTCAGATCATCGGGCAATTCGCCGATCACCTCCAGATCATGCGCTTCGATCTCGCGATGGATGGGCGCGAAAGGGCCCTGCATCGAGGCATCGGGCACGAACCAGTTGGAGCGGTCGGGGAAGCGATCGAGTCCCATGCGGGATTCCTTTCCTTGTCAGATGCGCTTTGCAGCGACCGTATCAGCCGCGCGGGCGGGCCAGAAGTCCGTCGCGGAAATCGGCGCCATTGGCCCAGCAGGAATGCGTGCCCGAGGCCAGCTGATGCGGCAGTTGCACCCGGCAGACCGGGCCATCCTCGAAGCGCTTGCAATCGATCAGGATCAGCTCCGACTTGCCGGTGCCCTCGTTGATGACGAAGCTCGCCAGATAGCCGTCATCCTCTTCCGTTGCGCCGATTCGCGGGGCAAAGGGGGCCTCGGATGCAAACTGCCCCTCGGGCAGCACAATCTGCCAGCTTTCGCCGGTGTGCAGGTCATGCTTCACATAGCCGTTGAAGATGAACCAGCCCGGCACCTGCACCGCCGAATAGGCATAGCGATAGGGGCGGCCGGCGTATTTCTGGTTGATCATGCCGAATTCGAGGATGCGGTCATCGAGCCGTTCCTCGCGCGTTTCGCCGGTCTTGAGGTTGAAGCGCCAGCGATGCAGCTTGGTGCCCATCTTGTGCTGATCAAGATAGGACATCATGCGCTCGTAACCCGGCTTCGCGCCCTCGTAATTCGTGGGCATCGGGTCTTCCTGGAAATAGCCGTCGAGCACGATCTCGTCGCCCTCTTCATAGGCGTTGAGAAAGTGCAGAACGAAGGTTGGCGCGGCCTCAAACCAGATGATGTCTTCCGGCCCGCCCCGGCGCGGGATGACGGCGAATCGCGATTTCATGTCGGGATAGAACCGCACCACATGCTTGCCGCGAGCCAGCGTCTCGGGGTCCCAGAACAGCGGGAAATCGTTGAGGATGGCGTAGTTCTCGGTAAAGGCCATGTCATGCGGCAGGCGCGGTCCCGGCAGCGGCACGGGCACATAATGCACCAGCCGGTCATAGCGATCGACAACGCCGTAATGCATGTAGGGCGGCTTCTTCGAGTAGTTGAAGAACAGCAATTCGCCGGTGTGCTCGTCAACCTTGGTATGGGCCGAGATGCCATCCTCGGGCGACCAGTCGGGCGGGCCTGACTGATCGAGCGTCTCCGGGTCCAGCCGGTAGCCCTCGCCGCACTGGAAATAGGTAGTCAGCGCCTGGCCGGCATGCACCACGACATCGGTCGACGAGGCATCCTTCAACCCGCCATGCGCGCCCCAGCCCGGCCGCTTCGACAGGCGCGGGTCTTCCATCAGCCCGGCCCAGAGCCGGCCACCCGCTTCCATTTCCGCACGCAACCCGGCGGTGTCGATGAAGCGGTTGCGATAGCTGACCTTTCCATCGCGGATCAGAGCCATGTGCAGCATGCCGTCGCCATCAAAAGGGTGATACCGGCTCAGCGACTGGTGCAGCGGGTTTTGCGTGTTGCGCAGATAGACACCGTCGATATCGCGCGGCACCGCGCCCTCGATGACCGGCAGTTCCTCGGCATCCACCTCTTCATGCAGGGGCGCCCAGGGGCCTTGCAGATAGGGATGATCACCCGGATCGATGGACCCGTCCAGACGACGGACAAGCTTGACTGACATGGTCTCCCCCTGCCGAACAAGCCTGGCACAGCTTTGGTCAGCGATTTTTACTTTCTTTATTGAACCTGAAGATTGCAAGTTAAGCTGAATCTGTCAACAATAATTTGAGCCGGCGCGGGAGGGGGAGTGCATCTTGCCTGTCCGGCGTCGCGGGCGGCATCTCGGCTTGTGTCGCGGTGTTTCGATTGCGAAAGGAAAACCCCAGGGCCTGGGGGGCCCCGGGGTTTGCTGGCATATCGGGCGAAAGGGAGCGCGCGCGGGGCAAATTGCCCGGTCGATGCTCCGGCTTCAGGCGGCGAAGAGGGTGCGCGCCTCGGCGGGGCTGAGCACGGGCCGCGCGGCG
>JAFIEG010000144.1 GCA_020832665.1 Pararhodobacter sp.
TTTTGCGGGCCTCGCGCATGGCTTGTTGCAGATCGCATTCGCCTGTGCTCAGCCGTGCCAGCGTTGTCTCCAGCGCGGGGCTGGCCAGGATTTGCGCGCGCAGCTGTGCGGCCATGGCTTCGGCCAGCATGTGGTGCAGCTGCTCGGCCCGCCTTGCCTTGCGCAGGGGGCGGGCGGCCAGTGCGGCGGTGTCGATTTCGGTGCGCAGCGCCTCGACGCCGTCGCCGCTGGCGGCGGTGCAGCGCAGCACCGGCACCTTGCGTGCCGCGCCCTCGCCGCGCAGCGTCAGCATCGATTCGAGCTGGCGCGCGGTGACATCGGCCTCGGGCCGGTCGGCCTTGTTGACCACCAGGATGTCGGCGACCTCCAGAATGCCTGCCTTGATCGCCTGCACATCATCGCCCAGCCCCGGCGCCGTCACCACCAGCCGCACATCCGCCGCGCGCGCCACCTCGATCTCGGACTGGCCCGCGCCCACCGTTTCCAGCACGATCAGCTCCCAGCCGGCGGCGTCCATCGCATCGAGCATGTCGCGCGCCCCGGCCGCCAGCCCGCCCAGATGTCCGCGCGCCGAGACCGAGCGCATGAACACCCCCGCATCCAGGCTGTGCGCGCCCATCCGCGTGCGGTCGCCCAGCACCGCGCCGCCGGTAAAGGGGCTGGCCGGATCGACCGCCAGCACCGCCACGCGGCGCCCCTGCGCGCGCCAGGAAGAAACCAGCGCGCTGACCAGCGTCGATTTGCCCGCGCCGGGAGGGCCGGTCACGCCCACCACATCGGCGCCCCCCGCAAGCGGGCGCAAGAGCCGCATCAGCTCCTCGCAGCCATTCTCGGCCAGGCTCAGCGCCCGCGCCAGCGCCGCCGGCTCACCTTCGTGCACGCGCGCGGCCAGCGCCGCGGCGCGGCCTGGCGCCCCGCCATCGGCCATCACGCCACCATCAGCGGCTGGCCAAAGCCCAACTCGCGGCGCAGGCAGGCGACGATCTCGCCATGGGTGACACCGGCCTCGGCGGCCTCGACAACGCGCGCATAGACATTCTCGCTGCCCGAAGCCGCGCGCGCCAGCGCGTCGATGGCGCGCTGCGCCGCCTGCTGGTCGCGCCCTTCCCTGAAGGCGCGAAACGCCTGCACATGCGCCTCCATCGCCGCGCGGTCGGGGCGGTAGCTTTCGGGCTCGGGCGCGGCGCTGCCATCATTGTAGCAGTTCACCCCCACCACCTTCTCCGCGCCGGCCTCGACCTTTTGCTGATGCTCCAGCGCCGAGGCGCCGATCATGCGCTGCACCAGCCCGCTTTCCACCGCCTTGTACATGCCGCCCGCGGCCTCGACGATATCGAGCACCTTGCGGATCTCGGCCTCCATCGCGTCGGTCAGCGATTCGACATAATACGAGCCGCCCAGCGGGTCGATCACATCGCACAGATGCGCCTCCTCGCGCAGGATGTTCTGCGTGGCGATGGCGATGCGCGCGGGCTCCTCATTGGGGCAGGCGATGGCCTCGTCATAGCTGTCGGTATGCATCGATTGCAGGCCCGAGAAGATGCCCGCCATCGCCTGCACCGCAACGCGCGCGATGTTGTTGAGCGGCTGCTGGCGCGTCAGATCCACCCCCGAGGTCTGGCCGTGGAACTTGAACCGCCAGGAGCGCGGGTCCTTCGCCCCCAGCCGCTCGCGCGCGATCGCGGCCCAGATCCGGCGCCCGGCGCGGAACTTCGCCACCTCCTCGAAGAAGCTGATCGAGATGTCGAAGAAGAAGGTGAAGCGGCGCAGCACATGGTCGATATCCTGCCCCGCCGCCACGCAATCCTCGGCATACTGGATGGCGGTGGCCAGCGTGAAGCCCATCGCCTCGGCCGGGGTGGCGCCGGCCTGCTGCATGTGCTGGCCCACCACCGAAACCGGGTTCCAGCCCGGCACATGGCTCCGGCAAAAGGCGACATGATCGACAAACACCCGCCGCGCGCCGGGCAGCGACAGCCGGTAGAACATGTGATTGGCCACGAAATGCGAGATGTAATCGGACTGGTTGGCGGTGCCCGTCACCTTGTCCCAGCCGATGCCGCGCCGCCTTGCCGTGCCCAGCAGGAAGGCAAACAGCGTGAAGGGTGAAGGGTCGTTGAGCGCGGTGGAAATCTCGCCCACCGGCACGCCATCCAGCGCCGCCTCCATGTGGTCGGTGGTGTTGATCACCGTGCCGCAGGTGCCCAGAAGCGGCAGCGGGCTTTGATCGCAATCCACCCCGCGAAACACCGAATTGCACGGGATCAGGCTGATCGCATTGGCGCCCTGATCGAGCAGCATGCGCACGCGGGTGTTGTAATCACCCGGCGTGCCCAGCCCGATGAGCTGGCGCTGGGTCCAGGTGCGGCCGCGATGCATGCTGTCATAGATGCCGCGGGTAAAGGGCGGCTCGCCAGGCATGCCCAGCCGCTCGCCATATTCGGCGCCCGACCAGTCGAGCGGGGTATAGAGCGGCTTGACGGGGATGCGCGAGCGGTTGGTGATCTCGCGCCCGGTGATTTCGCGCCCGGTGCCGATCCGGGCGCCGTAGCGCGCCTGCCAGTCGGCATGGCGCTGGCGCAGGTCATCGGCACCGGCTGTGGCACCGGCTGTGGCACCGGTATCGGCGGCGGCATCGGCGGCGGGGGTGATCGGCGTGGCGGGGCGTTCGTTCATCACAGCATCTCCATGGTTTCGCGGGCGGCTTCGGCTTTGGCGGCGAGTTCGCGCACGCAGGCGACGATCTCGGCGCTGGCGGCGCCGGGGCCGAAGATGCCGCGCACGCCGGCCTCATGCAGCGCCGCGTGGTCGCCCTCGGGGATGATGCCCCCGACGATCACCTGCACATGGCCCAGCCCGCCTTCGCGCAGCGCCACCATCAGCTCGGGCACGATCAGGTGGTCGGTGGCCAGCGAGCTGACGCCGATGACATCGACATCCTCCTGCATCGCCAGCTGCACCACCGCCGGTATTTCCTGCCAGGGCGGGGTGTAGATCACCTCCATCCCGGCATCGCGCAGCATCGCGGCAACGATCCGGCTGCCGCGGTCATGGCCGTCGAAGCCGATCTTGGTGACCAGAACGCGCTCGGGGCGAGAGGTGGCGCGAGAGGCGGGTCGGGGCATGGGCGGCTCCTCGAAACTGTCTAACGAACGATAGATTAGCACGCGGCAACACGCCCGGCAAGCCAGGCGCGCCCGCCGGCGGCCGGATCGCAGCAAAGATGACGCGCAAAGGACATGCGAGAACAGAAGGCAGGAGCGTGTCGCGTGAATGCGAAGGCGCGCACCGGCCGGGATTGCCGGGGCGCGCCATGTCAACGTGACGGTCGCCTGCCGGTCAGCGCGCGCCCGGCTCCTGCTCGCTTCCCCGGCGCAGCAGCTCGACAAAACCGGTGGCGATATCGGCCGGCGTGGCCGACCCGCCGGGGCGATACCAGTTGGGCACCGCGTTCAGCATCCCGATCAGCCCCAGCCGGAACAGGCTGCGATCCACCTCGGGGCGCAGCGGCAACTCGGCCACCAGCCGGCGCTGGATGTCCTCGTAGCTGTCGCGCAGCACGATCACCGTCTTGCGCAACTCGCCCGAAATGCGCGGCAGCGGCATCTGCACCACGCGAAAGAAAGGATCCGGGTCAAGAATTGCCTCAAGATGCGCCACCGCCGCGGCCCTCACCCGCGCCCACGGGTCGCTCTGATGCGCGCAGGCCAACTCAACCCGCTCGCGGATACGCTGCACACCAGCCTCGTGCACGGCGCGGATAAGGTGATCCTTCGAACGGTAATAATAGTAAAGCGTGCTCATCAGCACACCGCTCTCCTGGCCAATCTCGCGCATCGTCGCGCCAGCCTCGCCACGCTCCCACAAAAGCCGCGCCGCCGCCGCCAGAATCAACGCCCGCCGATCAGCCGCCGGCAAACGCGTCTGCAAGCTGCGCGGCGAAGCACCGGGCAAGGTGGG
>JAFIEG010000045.1 GCA_020832665.1 Pararhodobacter sp.
CCAGGAAGTCGAGGTCATGGTGCTGGAAATCGACAGCGCCAAGCGCCGCGTCAGCCTTGGCCTGAAGCAGACCATGCGCAACCCCTGGGAGCAGTTCGCCGAGAAGTTCCCGCCGGGAACCGTGGTCGAGGGTGAAGTCAAGAACATCACCGAATTCGGCCTGTTCATCGGGCTCGAGGGCGATATCGACGGCATGGTGCATCTGTCCGACATAAGCTGGGACCAGCGCGGCGAGGAAGCCATCGAGGATTATCGCAAGGGCGATGTCGTCAAGGCGATGGTCTCCGAGGTCGATGTCGAGCGCGAGCGCATTTCGCTTTCGATCAAGTCGCTGGGCAATGACAGCTTTGCCGAGGCGGTTGACGGCGTGAAGCGAGGCTCGATCGTCACCTGCGCAGTGACCTCGATCGAGGACGGCGGCATCGAGGTCGAGTATAACGGCATGAAGAGCTTCATCCGCCGCTCCGATCTCGCCCGCGACCGTGCCGAGCAGCGCCCCGAGCGCTTCCAGGTAGGCGACAAGATCGATGCCCGCGTCACCTCGGTCGATGCCAAGACCCGCAAGCTGGGCCTGTCGATCAAGGCGCGCGAGATTGCCGAAGAGAAGGAAGCGGTCCAGCAGTATGGCTCGTCCGATGCCGGCGCCAGCCTGGGCGACATCCTGGGCGCGGCGCTCAAGGACCGCAGCTGAAGCGCGGCACGCGCCTGGCCTGGCCGGGTTTCGGGGGGCGCCGCGGCGCCCCCCATTCGTTTGCCGGCAATGTTCGGTGCCGGGCAGGTTGCATTATGCCGTTGCCGGGCCTGTCCTTGAGCAGGTGATCAGCCACAAACCGGCATCATTCGCCGCCGGGCGCGCCGAAAGCCGCCGCCGATCACGATTTTCGTTTGTGCCCCGGGCAGTAATTCCTATAGTCGTGGGCGCAAGAGGCACTCGCAGAAGGTGCTCGATGGTAACCTATTGCCTTGCCACCGGGGGGGAAGGACCATGATCCGTTCGGAACTGATCCAGAAGCTGGCTGACGAAAACCCGCATCTCTACCAGCGCGACGTTGAACGTATCGTCAACACGTTCTTCGATGAAATCACCGAAGCGATGGCCCGTGGCGAGCGGGTCGAGCTGCGCGGCTTCGGGGCGTTCTCGGTCAAGCGCCGCGATGCGCGGCTGGGCCGCAACCCGCGCACCGGCGAGACTGTCGCCGTTGAGGAAAAATGCGTGCCGTTCTTCAAGACCGGCAAGCTGCTGCGCGACCGGCTCAACGGCAAGGACGGTTGAGCGCGCCAAGGCGGTGCAGGCCGGCAACAGCGCCGCGCAGGGCACGCTGGACAAGGAAGGCTGAACTGCCGTGATGAACTATATCCGCTATGGCTTTGTGGCGATCGTGCTGATTCTGGCCGTCACCGTGGCGCTGGCCAACAGCCAGTTGGTCACGCTGGCGCTGTGGCCCGATACGGTGACGGCCTTCACCGGTTTCGGCTACAGCGTGACGTTGCCGCTTTTCGTGCTTGTCGGGGGCGGTGTCGGGTTGGGGCTGGTGCTGGGGCTGATCTGGGAATGGATGCGCGAACGCGCCTACCGCGCCGAGCTGGCGCGGCTGCGCCGTGAACTGGCAACGGCGCGTGCGGCCCAGGGCGCGGCGCAGTCGCAGGCCGTGGCTGTGCCGGGTGCCGGCAGAACGGGCAGGGCGCGCAAGACGCCCGAGGATGAGGTGCTCGCCATTCTGGACGAGGATCAGGCGCGGCGATGAACGCTCAGGGCGTGCGCGTCAAGATCTGCGGCATTACCCGCCCCGATGACATGGCGGTGCTGGCGCGGCTGGGCGCGGCCTATGCGGGGATGGTGTTCTTTGCGCGTTCGCCTCGGGCATTGACGATTGCGCAAGCGCGCGCAATCGCGCTGGAAGCGCCGCCGGGGCTGGCACGGGTGGGGCTGTTCGTCGATGCCGATGATACGCTGATCGATGCCGTGCTGGATGAAGTGCCGCTTGATTTCCTGCAACTGCACGGTTCGGAAAGCCCCGAGCGCCTGAGCGCGCTGCGCGCGCGCCACGGCCTGCCGCTGATCAAGGCGGTGGGGGTGGCCGGCGTGGACGATCTGCCGGCGCTGGACCTGTATGCAAGCTGCGCCGACATGCTGCTTGTCGATGCCAGGCCCGCGCCGGGCGCGGCGCTGCCGGGCGGCAACGGGCTGGCCTTCGACTGGCGGCTGATCGCCGGGCGGCGCTGGCCGCTGCCCTGGCTGCTTGCCGGCGGGTTGAATGCGGCGAATGTGGCGCAGGCGATCCACCTGACCGGGGCGCGGCAGGTGGATGTGTCCTCGGGCGTGGAAAGCGCGCCGGGGGTAAAGGATCACGCCAAAATCGCCGACTTCCTTGCTGCGGTTCAAGGTGGCTGACGCTGCGATGTGGTGTGCATGTCGGCGCCGTCGCGACTGGGATGAATAACCGTCCGACAGCTTTCATCCGAAAATGAGCCGGTTCCGGGGCGCGCGCCGATCACCCGCCGGCGCCATCCACCGCGTATCGGCGCAGCACCGCCAGCGGCACCACATCGAGCGTGCGCCGATGGGTGGCGGCCAGATTCACCTGCGGGGCGGCGCCTTCCTCATGCGCCTGCAGGAACCGCGCGGCGCACAGGCACCAGCGATCGCCCGGCTTCAGCCCGACAAAGCCCCATTCCGGCCTTGGCGTGCTCAGATCGTTGCCCAGATACTTCGACAGCGCCAGGAATTCAGCGGTCATCTCGGCGCAAACGGTGTGCAGCCCGGCATCTTCGGGGCCGGTATCGCAGCAGCCATTGCGAAAGAAACCGGTCAGCGGGTCGGTCGAGCAGGGCTCGAGCCGTTCTCCCAGCACGTTGACAGATGGTTCCTTCATGGCCACCTCACAGCTTGTTGTGCGAACCGTCGCACAGCGGCGCACCGCCCGTGTGCTTGCAGCCGCAGAAAAAGACGCGCCGCGTTTCCTCGGCCTGCCAGCGCACCGGCTCGAACCCCGAACCCTTGTGCGAGCCGTCGCAAAAGGGCTGGCGCGCGGATTTCCCGCATGCGCACCAGAAATAGCGCTTCCCGGCCTTGACATCGACCGGGTAGGGGCCCTTTTGCGGGGATTCGGGTGTCTGGCTCATGCAATTTCCTTCGATATCGTCATCAATCGGCCAGCCCGCGCGCGATGGCACGCAGCATGGCGATGTTGCCCGCCATCACGCCGGGCTCGCGAAAGCGCCGGTCGGCGCTGTTGACGGCTATCACAACCGCGCGCTCGCGGTCGATCCACAGAAACTGACCATATACGCCGCGGCCATAAACCTCGCCGGGCTCGGCATCGGGGGGCAGCCACCATTGATAGCCATAGGCGGCACCGCCCGGCGCACTGGCGGCGGTGGCCTCGTTGATCCATTCCTCGGGCACGATCTGGCGCCCCTGCCAGCGCCCACCCTGCGCCACCATCTGGCCGATGCGGGCGTAATCGCGCGTGGTCAGGTTCAGCCCGCCCAGCACGAAGGCCACGCCGTGCCCGTCAGTCACATAGTAGGGCGCACGCTCGAGCCCGAGGGGGATGAACAACCGTTCCTCCATCAGCTCGATCACGCTGCGCCCGGTGGCGCCGCGAATGACCATGCCCAGCACATGCGTATCGATCGAGACATATTGCCAGTCGGTGCCGGGTGGGCCGCGCCGGTCGGTCTGACCGATGGCGAAGCCGTCCATCGTGCCGCCCAGCGCCAGCACCCGCCCCATGCGGTTGATATCAGACCAGAAATCGAGATAATCCTCATCAAATTCCAGCCCCGAGGCCATCTGCAGAACCTGCCTGATGGTAACCCCGCGATAGGCCGAGGACGCCAGTTCGGGCGCGAAATCGGTCACCGGGGCGTCAAGATCTGGGATCGTGCCCTCATGGTGCAGGATGCCCAGAAGCAAAGACAGCACCGATTTCGCGATCGACCACGAAATACGCCGGTCTTCGGCCGAAGTGCCCAGATGATAGCCCTCATGCACGATGCGGCCCTCATGCAGCACCACGATGGCGGTGACGCGCGCCTCTTCCAGCCAGCGCTCGAACCCGGCGGGCATGCGCGCCTCATCGCCATAGGGCAGCGGCGAGGGCACGCCGGGGCTCATCTCGGCATGGTGGAAGAGCCGGTCCATGTTGGAGAAATTCTGCACGATGCGGTCTTCGGCGAAGAGCGTGTTCACCGCCATCAGCCGCGTGAGTTCCTCGCGTTTCCAGAAGGCGGCGGCGGCGGCCAGCAGCGCCAGCACCAGAACGACTATGCCAAGGCGTTTCAGGAACCGTTTCATCTCGGGCCCTCCTTGCGGTTACTGTGGCAGGACCCGGGCCAAAGGCAAGAGGAGCCGCAAGATGACGCTGCGCGAAGATAGCGGTGAGGAGGTGATGATCGAGGTCGAGGTGAACTGCCCCGATGCCGAAGTGGCGCGGCGCATTGCGCGCGACGCGGTTCAGAACGGGCTGGCGGCCTGCGCCAATATCCTGCCCGGTGTCGAAAGCATCTATCTGTGGCAAGGCAGGATCGAGGCCGAGCCGGAGGTTGCGCTGCGGCTGAAATCGCGCAGAACGTGTTTTGATGCGCTATGCGCACTGATCACCCGCCTGCATCCTTATGATCTGCCCGCGATCATCGCGCTGCCGGTGCTGGCGGCCAATCCCGGCTATGGCGAGTGGCTGCACGAAGGCACCGGCGGGCAGGGAGGTTAGCCCGCCGGCCCCGCCAGCCGCGAGAGTCAGCTGCTGATCGGCGTGACGCAGCTTTGCGTGGCGGCATCCCAGACCTGGCCATCGCCGCAGGCGGCCGCGCTTTGCTGCATCGAGCCGCAGCCGCCCATGGCGAAGGCAATGCCGGGCGCCAGCGCCAGCGCCGCGGCGGCGAAAAGGGTTTTCAGCTTCATGATCGGTCCTCCTTGATGGAACAACCCACAAAAGATTAGCACGAAATTCACGATTTCCAGAGCGAAGTTTCCCCCACGCCCATGATCCTTCCGCCGATGCCCGCGCCGCAGGCACGGAACGGCCCTTTTACTTGATCGGGCGCCAGAAATCGCCGGCCTGCCCCCGCGAGGCGCGAGGTGGGAGGGTGGGCGCTGCCTCGCGGGGGCAGGCCGGCGGCGCGAGGCATGTGCGAGCGCTCACTCGTCAGCAGGCTTGATCAGACGTAATCGGCGCGGCTGAGCCCGTATTTTGCCATCTTCTCGTTGAGCGTGCGGCGCGGCAGGCAAAGCTCTTCCATCACTGCCGTGATCGCGCCCTTGTGTCGGCGCATGGTGTTGTCGATCAGCGTGCGCTCGAAGGCCTCGACATACTCCTTCAGCGGCTTGCCTTCGGTGGTCAGCGCGCTGCCTGCGGCCTCGTTCTCGGCCATCACCAGCGACACGACCGAGCCTCCGCCGCGCCGGTTTTGCAGCACCGCCTGTTCGGCGATGGCGATCAACTGGCGCACATTGCCCGGCCAGGGGGCCTGCAGCAGATGGGCGGCATCGCTGGCCGAAAGCTCGGGCGGCTGGCAGCCATATTCCTCGGCGAACTGGGTGGCATAGGCGTTGAACAGCGCCAGGATGTCCTCGCCGCGCTGGCGCAGCGGCGGCAGGGTGATCTTCATCGCCGCCAGCCG
This sequence comes from Pararhodobacter sp., assembly GCA_020832665.1. GTDB lineage: Bacteria > Pseudomonadota > Alphaproteobacteria > Rhodobacterales > Rhodobacteraceae > Pararhodobacter. The sequence goes on from JAFIEG010000045.1 coordinate 5,626, forward strand.
GAAATACAGATCGGGGCGCAGGGCGTCTTCCAGCGTGCGCCCTGGCTCATGCGCGTTGCAGATCGCCACGATGCGGGTGGGCGGCGGGCTGCCCTGCTCGTTGATGAAGGCCAGCAGCCTTGCCTGCAGCGCCGGGCTGAGCGCCTCGATATCCTCCAGGCACAGCGTGCCGCCGCGCGCCTCTTCCACCAGCGGCAGCCCGCCCGAGGATACCGGGCCAAAGAGCCGCGCCGCCAGCGCCTCGTCATCCTCGCCCAGGCAGGAGACGGTGACGAAGCGCTTGCCCGCGCGCGGGCCCACCGCGTGCAGCGCATGCGCCACCAGCGTCTTGCCGGTGCCGGTTTCGCCGTCAATCAGCACATGGCCATCGGCCTGGCCGTAATCGAGAATATCCTCGCGCAGGCGCACCATCTCGGGAGCATTGCCGACAAGGCGGCGCATCAGCGTCTTGCCGTCGGCGAGTTCCTGGCGCAGCGCGCGGCTTTCCAGTGCCAGGGCGCGGGCCTTGACGGCGCGGCGGGCAAGTTCGGTCATCTTTTCGGGGTCGAAGGGCTTTTCCAGAAAGTCGAAGGCCCCCAGCCGCATCGCCTCGACCGCCATTGGCACATCGCCATGCCCGGTGATGAGAATCACAGGCAGCGTCGCATCCATGCCCATGAGCCGCTTCAGGAGCGCCATGCCGTCCATTCCCGGCATGCGGATATCGGTGATCACGGCGCCGGGGAAATCGGGCCCCAGCGTGCGCAAGGCCTCTTCGGCGCTGGCATGGGCTTCGGGCTCGAAGCCCGACAGAGCCAGCCACTGGCTGATCGAGGCGCGCATGTCCTGCTCGTCATCGATGATGACGATACGGGCCGGTCGGCCTGGGGTTTCGGTCTCGCTCATCGCGTATGCGTTCCTTCCTGCTTCTTTTCCTTGCCGGCCTGCCCCCGGCATCGGGTTGCCGCCGGTGCCGGGGTCAGGCCACCCCGGCGCCCGCCGGCGCGGTGCGGGGCAGTGCGCCGGGGCTTTCGGCCTGCGCCAGCACCGGCAGCGATATCTCGAAGGCCGCTCCGCCCTCGGGGGCGTTGCGCGCGGTCAGCCGGCCGCCATGATCGTTGACGATGCCCGACGAGATCGCCAGCCCCAGCCCGACGCCCTTGCCGGCGCTCTTCGAGGTATAGAAGGGCTCGAATATCTTGTCGATCTCGGCAATGCCGGTGCCATTGTCACGAATGGTAAGATTGACGGTATCGCCCTCGGTCAGGATCAGGTCGATCTGCGGCGCGTTCACCCCGGCGGTGGCATCGATGGCGTTGCGCATCAGGTTGACGATCACCTGCTCCAGCCGCAGCCGGTCGCCCATCACCATCACCTTGTGCTTGGGCAGCGTGCGCACCACCAGCACGCGGCGCTCGCGCAGGCGCGGCTCCATCATCGCCAGCGCTTCGGCGATGCAGGCGCGCATGTCCACGGGCGCAAATGCGTCGCCGCCCTTGCGCGCATAGGATTTCAACTGCCGCGTGATGGCGCCCATGCGGTCGATCAGATCGTCAAGGCGCTGGAACGAGACCAGCGCCTCTTCCGGCCGGCGACGGTTGAGCAAGAGCCGCGCCCCGGCCAGATAGGTCTTCATCGCCGCCAGCGGCTGGTTCAGCTCGTGGCTGACGGCGGCCGACATTTCGCCCAGCACCGCCAGCTTGGATGATTGCGCCAGGGTCTGCTCGGCTACGTTAAGGTCCTTCTGCGCCTTCTCGCGTGCAGCAATCTCGCGCTGCAGGCGCTGGTTGAGCCGGCGCAGCTCGGCCGATTCGCGCTCGAACGCGGCCGATTGCGACCAGGCCCGGCGCGAGAACAGATAGAAGACCAGCGCCAGCAATAGCGCAAAGCCGGTGATCACCAGCGCCAGCACGCCATTTACCTGCTCGCGCACCCCGTCATAGCGGGTAAAGGAAACCAGCCGCCAGCCGCGATGTTGCACCCGGGTTTCCGAGCGCAGCACGCCGACATTGGCCATGAAGGTGTCGGGGCCGCGTCCGGCCCAGTCGGCGGTCGAGCGCAACAGCTGCATGAAGGCCGAAGGCGGCGCGCGCAGGCTCAGCGCCTCTTCCTCGCTGCGCCCGCGCCAGCGCGGCTCGGTGGACAGGATGATGCGCCCCTCGCTGTCGGTCAGCGCCACCGAATCGGCAAACCCGGCCCAGCTTCGCTCGAACTTCATCAGATCGACCTCAACCGTCACCACGCCCAGCAGCCGATCGCCGTCACGCAGCGCGCGCGAATAGGCAAAGCCGAAGCCGCCGGTCTCGCGCTCATGGACGGTAAACACAGTCTCGTTGCTGCGCCGCGCCTCGACAAATTGCGGCTCCTGCGCGCGCATGGCGCCAAGGCGGTCGCGGTCGGTGGCGCCAACCACCTGGCCCTCGGTATCAAGCAGCTCGATCGCCGCCGCGCCGACCTCGGATTGCACCCCCATCAACAGTTGCGAGGTCATCGCATAGATGCCCCCGCTCAACGCCTCGCGCAGCATCGGGTCGCGTGCCAGCAGGATCGGCACCACCTGCGTGCGCTGCAGCTCCGATTCGATATTGCCGGAATAAAGAACCAGGCGCAGCTCGGCGCGGCTGCGGGTGTCGGCGGTGAAACGCTCGGTCAGCCACTGGTTGAGCACCCAGATCGATGCCATGGCCACCACAAGCAGCAGCCCCACACCCAGCTTGCCCCATATCGGCATGCCGACGGAACGCGCCGCCGGCCGCTCGTGCGGCCCCACGGCAGCGGTGGAGAGCCTGTCTTTCATGACCAGAGTTTACGCCCTGTCCGCGCGGCGCTCAAGCGCGCGCTCATCAGGGCTGCGCGCTGCCGCCACCGGCCTGGCAGACACCCGCCCGGCCCTTGCAGGCGCCACGCGCTCAGGCTGGCGCCAGCGCCGCAGTGAGCGCTGCGAACAGCGCCCGGCCATCGGTGCCGCCATGGGCCGGATCGATGGCGCGCTCGGGATGCGGCATCATGCCCAGCACGCGCCGGTTATGCGAAAGAATGCCGGCAATCGCGCGGGCCGAGCCGTTGGGGTTTTCGGTATAGCGAAAGGCGACGCGCCCCTCGCCCTCGAGCCGCGCCAGCGTCTCGTCATCGGCCTGGTAGTTGCCGTCGTGATGCGCCAGCGGAAGGGTGATGCGCTGGCCCGGCGCATAGCCGGCGGTAAAGGGGCTGTCGGTGCTCGCCACGTCCAGCGCCAACGGGCGGCAGATGAATTTCAACCCGGCATTGCGCATCAGCGCGCCGGGCAGAAGGCCGGTTTCGATTAGCACCTGAAAGCCGTTACAGATGCCCAGCACATGCCCGCCGCGTTCGGCGAAATCGACCACCGCGCGGGCAATCGGCGCGCGCGCGGCAATGGCGCCGCAGCGCAGATAATCGCCGAAGGAAAAGCCGCCGGGCAGGCCCACCACATCGACGCCGGGCGGCAGGGCGGCATCCTTGTGCCAGACCCGCACCACCTCGGCGCCGGCTTCGGCAAAGGCCACCGCCAGATCGCGGTCGCAATTCGACCCGGGAAAGGTGATCACCGCCGCCTTCATGCGCATCTCCTGACGCCTGCTTCTGCGGCCTCTTTATCCGCTGTTCGCGGCGGGGAAAAGCGCCCTGCGCATCTTCATCTTGCCGAAAACACTCAAAGGCGTTCGGCGCGCCCGGAAATCGCTTCGCCGGTTATTCCCACCAGCGGTCGATGGCGGCGATATCGTCATCCGACCAGCCCAGATGATGCGCCAGTTCGTGCACATAGACATGTGCCACCAGCGCATCCAGCGCGACATCGCCGCGCGCGCACCATTCCTCCAGAATCGCGGCGCGAAACAACCAGATCACATCCGGCTGGTCGGGGCTGTCGAAATGCGATTTCTCGGTCAGCGGCACCCCCTCGTATAGCCCGGTCAGCTCGAACGGGTCGTCGATGCCCAGCGCCGCGCACATCGCCTCATCGGCCAGATCGGCCACCTGCACCGCCACCCCCTCCGCCGCCCCGGCAAAGGGTTCGGGCAGCGATTCGCGCGCGGCATCGGCCAGCGCCTCGATATCGGCCAGGCTCGGGGCAAAGCACCCCTCCCAGCTCATCGCCTGCCCCCGTTATGGACAAATCCCGCCGCTTGTGAAAAAGCGGCGCCATCAGGAGAGAATTGCATGACCGTCACCCGTTTCGCCCCCTCGCCCACCGGCTGGCTGCATATCGGCAACCTGCGCACGGCGCTGTTCAACTACCTGATCGCCCGCAAGTCCGGCGGGCAATTCATCCTTCGGCTTGATGACACCGATCGCGAGCGCTCGAAAGAAGAATTTATCGATGGTATCAAGGCCGATCTCGAATGGCTGGGCCTGCATTGGGACCGCGTCGAGCGCCAGTCCGAAAGGCTGGAGCGTTACGCCGAGATGGCCGCGAAGCTGCGCGCGGCGGGGCGCTTCTATGAGTGTTTCGAAACCCCGGCCGAGCTGGAACTGAAGCGCAAGAAGCAGCTCAACATGGGCCGCCCGCCGGTCTATGACCGCGCCGCGCTGAAACTCGACGAGGCCGCCCGCGAGCGGCTGCGCGCCGAGGGCCGGCAGGGTTACTGGCGATTCCAGCTCGAACATGAGCGCATCGAATGGACCGATGGCATTCTGGGTGAATTGTCGATCGATGCCGCCAGCGTATCCGACCCGGTGCTTATTCGCGCAGACGGGCAAGTGCTTTATACCTTCGCCTCCTCGGTCGATGACATGGATATGGGAATCACCGATGTGGTGCGCGGCAATGACCATGTCACCAACACCGCCACGCAGATCCAGATCATCCGCGCCATGGGCGGCGAGCCGCCGGCCTTTGCGCATCACTCGCTGCTTACCGGCGCGCAGGGCGAGGCGCTTTCCAAGCGGCTGGGCACGCTTTCCTTGCGCGATCTGCGCGCGCAGGGCGTTGCGCGCGAGGCGCTTCTGTCACTGTTGGCGCGGCTGGGTTCCAGCCAGCCGGTGGCGCTGCGCGTCAGCCTCGACGAGATCGCCGAAGGCTTCGATCTGGCGCAGTTCGGCTCGGCGCCCACCAAGTTCGATGCCGCCGATCTGTGGCCGCTGACCCGCGCGCATATCCAGTCGCTGCCCTATCAGGCGGCTGCCGAGCGCCTGGCCGGGCTGGGCGTGCCCGCCGATACCGCCCCGGCATTCTGGGAGGCGGTGCGCGAGAATATCGACCGGCTGGACGATCTGGCCGGCTGGTGGGCGCTGTGCCGCGATGGCGCCGAGCCGCTGATCGCGCCCGAGGATGAGGGTTTCGTGGCCGAGGCGCTGCTTCTGCTGCCGCCACCGCCCTATGGCCCGCAATCCTGGGCGGAATGGACCGCTGCGGTGAAGGCCGCTACCGGGCGCAAGGGCAAGGCGCTGTTCATGCCGCTGCGCAAGGCTCTGACCGGGCGCGAGAACGGGCCCGACATGGCCGCGCTGATGCCGCTTATGCAGCGCATCCGGGCGCTCGAGCCGCGCTGAGCGGCTCACTCGGCTCGCGCCGGCAATCCACTCAGATCGAGGCCAGTTCGTCCAGCACGGCGCGCGCCGCCGCGCGCGGGTCGGCGGCCTGCCAGACCGGGCGGCCCACCACGATGTGATCGGCCCCGGCGCGGATTGCCGCGCCCGGGGTGGCGATGCGCTTCTGATCGCCCTTGTCGGCGCCCGCCGGGCGCACGCCGGGGGTGACGATCATCTTTCCCGCCGCCAGCGGCAGGGCGCGGATCGCGGCCGCTTCCTGAGGGCTGGCGATCACCCCGTCGGCGCCGGCCTCAAAGGCGCGCCTTGCGCGCTCGACCACCAGATCGGGCAGTGCGCCGGGTACGATCAGCGCCGCGTCCAGATCGGCGCGGTCGAGCGAGGTGAGCACCGTCACCGCCAGGATTTTCAGCCCCGAATCGCCCGCCCCCCTTTTCGCCGCGCGCACCACATGCGGGTCGCCATGCACGGTCAGGAAATCCAGCCCGAAGCGCGCGATCCCCGCCACCGCCGCCTCGACCGTGGCGGGGATATCGAAGAACTTCATGTCCAGGAAGATGCGCTTGGCGTGTTCGTCCTTCAACTCGCGCGCCAGCGCCAGCCCGCCGCCGGTGAGCATGCCCAGCCCGATCTTGTAGAAGCCCACCGAATCGCCCAGGGCTTCGGCCAGTTTCAGACCGCTCAGGGCGTCGGGTACATCCAACGCCACGATCAGCCGCTCGTCGCATCGTGTCATGTCATTCATCCCCGTCATGCCACCCGCTCCAGCCGGATCAACCGGTATTCATATTCCTGCGCAAAGGTCTCCTCGCGCCGCGACGGGCGCATGAAGCGATCGAGCCGGCGTCCGAAGACCCATTCCACCAGCCGCCCCGAAATTGGCCGCGCGCGGCGGAACTCGGCGCGAAAGCGGGTCAGGAAGGGGGCGATATGGGCGTTCTTGATGTGGTCGAGCACGAAGAAGGTGGGCAGGATCGCCGCCGTCACATCCTCGTCATGGGCGATGCGCCAGCCGGGGTGGCGCGTCAGCTCTTCGAGAAAGGCGGCGTGGGTCTGGCGCCGGCCCGCATCCTCGCCGATATCGGCGGCGCCGGGGCGGCGGAAATAGTCGAAGATGATGGCGCCCTTTAGCGCGTAGCGGTCGATCTGCGCCAGCGCCGGGCCCTGGCGGATGTAGTGGAAGCTTTCGCCGAAGAGGCACAGATCGAAGCGCCGCGGCACGTCGAAATCCTCGAAACCCGCATCATGCACGCGCACAGCTTCGGGCAGCTTGGCGCGCGCCATGGCGTTGAGCTGCTGCGAGGGGCTCAGGCATTCAAGCCGATAGCCCAGCCGACCCAGCGCCAGCGCATTCGCGCCGGTGCCCGAGCCGACATCGAGAATGCTTTCCACGCCCTCGGGAATCTCCGCCGCCAGCCGGTCGAACCAGGCCTGCTGCGCCGCGCCCAGCGCCTGCGCCGAGGGGGTTTCGGGCCGGCCCTCGGGCCAGTAGCCATAATGCAGAAAGCCGTGGCCATAGACCACATCCGACAACATCGCCTCGAAATCGAGCCGGAATTCCTTGAGCTTCACGCCTGCTTCCCTCGTCTCGGCCGGTCGCGGCTGCTTATAGCAGGGAATTCGCGCGCCGAAAGGGGGCGACGCGGCAGGGTCAGGCAATCGCCTCCATGCGCTCTTTCGACAACTCGCCGGGCACGATGGTGATTGGCACCGGCAGCGAGCCAGAGCTGCGCGTAAGCTGGGTTACCAGCGGCCCCGGTCCCGAGCGATCGGTGCCCGCACCCAGCACCAGCACGCCGATTTCCGGGTCTTCCTGAATCTGGGCAAGGATCTCGTCAACCGGCTCGCCCTCGCGGATCACCAGTTCGGGCTCGATCCCCTGCCGCCCGCGCATCCATTTGGCGAAGACCTCGAAATGCGCCTCGATACGCTCGCGCGCTTCAGCGCGCATGATATCGGCGACGCCGATCCAGTGCTGATACTCATCGGGCGGGATGATCGACAATATCTGCACGCCGCCGCCGGTATGCGCAGCCCTGAGCGTTGCATAGCGGATGGCGTTAAGGCATTCGCGGCTGTCGTCGAGAACGACGAGAAACTTCCGCATGCGGCACTCCCTGTCCTTTTGGCCGCATCATGACGCAGGGCAGGCGGGGCTGTCCAGTTGCCTGTTGCGCTTGCGGTGGCTGTACGTTCAGCCGGCCTCGCCAAAACCGGTGCCGGGGTCGAGCGGCTCAAAGCGGATCAGCCGCGAATCCGCCACTGCCGCCTGTCGCCAGGCCACCGCTTCGCGGTATTGCGGGTCTTTCAGCATGGCGGCAAAGGCCTCGGCCGAGGGGTATTCGGCGATGAAAGCGATATCCCATTGCTCGTCGGTGGGGGCGATCAGCCCCATTTCCATGCGCCCGCGCCAGACGATCCGCCCGCCGACACGCGCCAGCACCGGTGCACTCAGCCTTCCATAGGCGGCATAGGCCTCGGCGCCGGCAAGCGTGCTGCCGTCTGGCCCCGTGACCTGCGCATGCAGCCGCACGAGGTTGAGCATGTGGATGGCGCCGGCGCGCGGCAGGGCGCGAAAGGCGCGAAAGGCGTCGGCGTCGAAGGCGGTGTGGGTCATGGCTGGCTCCCGGCAGGCTTTTGTTGCTGGCCCGAGCAGCCTCGCGCCGGCAATCGGCCTGTGTCAACGGTACCGTCGCGGCGTGCCCCTTTCCCCTGCCGGGGCCATGCGCTATCTGGGCACCAGCGCAACAGGCGGCGAGCAAGGGATTCGTCATGAGCTTCGAGATACCGGGCCCGGTCGAGGAAAACTGGCAGGATGCCATTTCCCCGATCGAGGAAATCATCGAGGAAGCCCGCAACGGGCGGATGTTCGTTCTCGTCGATCACGAGGATCGTGAGAACGAGGGCGATCTGGTCATCCCTGCACAGATGTGCACGCCCGAGGCGATCAACTTCATGGCCATGCACGGGCGCGGGCTGATTTGCCTGTCGCTTCCCGGCGAGCGCATCGACGCGTTGGGCCTGCCGCTGATGTCGACCAACAACGCCTCGCGCCACGAAACCGCCTTTACCGTCTCGATCGAGGCGCGTGAGGGGGTCACCACCGGGATCTCGGCGCATGACCGCGCGCGCACCATCGCCGTGGCCATCGATCCCTCGAAGGGCTCGGCCGATATCGCCACGCCCGGTCATATCTTTCCGCTGCGCGCGCGCGCCGGCGGGGTGCTGGTGCGCGCGGGCCACACCGAGGCGGCGGTGGATATCGCGCGGCTGTCGGGGCTGAACCCCTCGGGCGTGATCTGCGAGATCATGAAGGAAGACGGCACCATGGCCCGGCTGCCCGATCTGGTGTCCTTCGCCCAGAAACACGGGCTCAAGATCGGCACCATTTCCGATCTGATCGCCTATCGCCGCCGCCATGATAATCTGGTCAGCGAGACCGCCAGCCGTCAGGTGCGTTCGGTGCATGGCGGGCAGTGGCAGATGCGCGTCTTTACCGACCAGACGCAGGGCGGCGAGCATGTCGTGCTCACCATGGGCGATCTTGCCGACCCGGCCCCGGTGCTGGTGCGCATGCATCAGCTCAACCCGCTGGAGGATGTGCTCGGCATAGGCGAGGGCCATGTCGGCGACCTGCAGGGCGCCATGCGCGTGATCGCCGCCGAGGGGCGCGGCGTGGTGGTCTTGCTGCGCGACACGCAGATGAAGCTGGCGCTCGAAGACGGCACAAGCCCGCCGACGCTGCGCCAGTACGGGCTGGGGGCGCAGATCCTTGCTGCGCTGGGGCTGCACGACCTGGTGCTGGTCACCAACTCGCCGCTGCCAAAGGTGGTGGGTCTCGATGCCTACGGGCTCGACATCACCAGCACCCGCCCGATTCCGAAGGAGTGAGCAATGGCCGGTGAAAGCCACAATACCCTGCCGCCACCCGAATTCGACAGGCCGGTGAAGGTGCTGATCGTGGTTGCACCCTATTACCGCGACATTGCCGACGGGCTGATCGGTGGGGCACAGGCGGTGCTCGAAAAGGCCGGCGCCACGTATGAGCTGATCGAGGTGCCCGGCGCGCTGGAAGTGCCCACCGCCATCGGCCAGGCCTTTCGCATGTCGAATTTTGACGGCTTCGTGGCGCTGGGCTGCGTGATCCGCGGCGAGACCACGCATTACGAGACGGTGTGCAATGACAGCTCGCGTGCGCTGGCGCTTCTGGGCCTGCAGGGTGTATGCATCGGCAACGGCATATTGACGGTGGAAAACCACGAACAGGCCGCCGCGCGCGCCAATCCGGCGGGCCAGGACAAGGGCGGCGGCGCGGCGGTGGCAGCGCTGCACCTGATTGCGTTGGCAAGGCGCTGGGGCGGGCAAAAGCGCGAGGTGGGCCTCCGCCCCGCCGGCGATGACGAGATATTGCTCGCCGGTTCCCCGCGCGACGGGGACAGCCGCGCATGAGCCGGACCGACAGGCGCACGCTGCGCGGGGCGGCGCGTTTCTATGCCGTGCAGGCGCTTTTCCAGATGGAGAAGAGCGGCCAGACGGTGGAACAGGTGCGCCGCGAATTCGAGACGCACCGCATCGGCGCCGATTCGGGCGACGAGGGGGAAAGCTGGGTCGAGGCCGATCTGGGCCTCTTCGGTCGGATCATTGACATGGCGGTCAACCACCAGGCGCGCATCGACCAGATGACCGACCGTGCGCTGGTGGCGAAATGGCCCATTGCCCGCATCGACCCGACGCTGCGCGCGCTGTTTCGCGCCGCCGGTGCCGAGCTGGTGGAAAGCGACACCCCGCCGCGGGTGGTGATCACCGAATATGTGCAGATCGCCCAGGCCTTCTTTCCAGAAGGGCGCGAGGCGCAGTTCGTCAATGCCGTGCTCGACCACATGGCGCGCGAGGCAAGGCCGGGCGTGCTTTGACCCCTGCGACCATTCGACTTGTGGCCGCCAAGGCACTCGCGCCCTATATCCGGCTCACGCGATCGCAAGGAGGCTTTGCCATGACCGGCCAGGAGCACACCGACCAGGGCCAGCGCATGCCGCGACTGGTGCGGCTTTACATCGTGCAATGCCTGATTGGTTTCGGGCTGTCGGCGGTGTTCACCGCGCTGTTGATGTATTTCAATGTGGCCGGGCTGCGCGCGCTGATGATGAGCACGCAGGGCGGGTTCATGGCGCTGTTCCTGCTGTTCTTCTTCAACGGGCTGGTATTTGCCGGCGTGCAGTTCGCCATTTCCATCATGCGCATGGCCGAGCCCGAAGGCGGCGGCGATGGCGGCTGGCGCGACCCGCTTGTGCTGCATGAGCCGGTGGCGGTACCGGTGGCGGTGAAGGAAAAGGCGGCGGGCCCGCAGCGACCGTTTCAGGCGTGAATTTCCCGAGAGCCTGAACATTCAGGTGGGCGCCAGAATACCAGGGCCACGACCCTGGCAGAGCCAGCCCCCTCGGTAAGGATTATCGGCCACTGGAAAAGGGCCGTCCACGAGAAGAGCAGAACCCGCCATCTTTCTATCTAGGGCGCCATAGCCCTTCGCGCAAGCCCGCCGAGAGGGGTGCCCGAGGGGTGGACCGGGCGCGGCAATGGCCCGAAGATGCGTTTGCCGGGCCCTGAAGACAGGCCGGTCCGGCGCGCGGGCAGGGCCGGGGGCAGGTGGCATGGCGCAGATGGGCGATAATGAGGGCTTGCCGGCACTGGGGCAGGCATCGGGGCGGGCGCTGGCGCGCGGGGTATGCCGGCTTCTGCGCAGCCTCGATTTCGCCACGCTCGAAGAGGTGGTGCCGGGGCCGGGCCGGCTGCGGGTGGATGTGATGGCGCTGGGGCCCAGGGGCGAGATCTGGGTGATCGAGTGCAAATCCTCGCGCGCCGATTTCCTTTCCGACCGAAAATGGCAGGGCTATCTGGAATGGTGCGACCGCTTCTTCTGGGCGGTGCCGGCGGATTTTCCGCGCGATCTGCTGCCCGGCGGGGGCGGGCTGATCCTGGCCGATGCCTATGATGGCGAGATCGTCACCATGGCCGAGGAAGCACCGCTGCCCCCGGCGCGGCGCCGGGCGCTGACACTGCGCTTTGCGCGGCTGGCGGCGCTGCGCCATCAGGGGTTGCGCGACCCGTGAGGCGGGGCAGGGGGGCGCTGCCCCCCATCGCGCTGGCGCGCGATTCCCCCCGGGATATTTTTCGGACAGAAAATGGGGGGTGCTCAGCCCTCGATGCGGGTGAGGTCGGCGACCTGCAGGCAGATGCTGCGGATGCGGTGCAGGAGGTTGAGCCGGTTGCGGCGGATGATCTGGTTGTCGGTGTTGATCTGCACGGCTTCGAAAAAGGCGTCGATGGGGGCGCGCAGGGCGGCCATGGCGGCCATGGCGGCGGGGAAATCTTCGCTGTTCATGGCCGGGGTAATGGCGGCCTCGGCGCGGTCGAGGGCTGCGAAGAGGGATTTTTCCTCAGATGTGTCGGCAAGCGCCGGGTCGGGGCCAAAGGAATATTCGACGCCGTCCTTTTCCTCGGCCTGGGTGAGGATGTTGTTGGCGCGCCTGAAGCCCTGGATGAGGTTTTCGCCGTCATCGGTTTTGAGGAAGTCGCTGAGCGCCCGGGCGCGGTTGACCAGCAGGGTGAGGTCGTCAGCGCCGGGCATGGCGCGGCAGGCGTCGATGACATCGTGGCGGATGCCTTGCTCGCGGAGGTGGACTTTCAGGCGGTCGTGGAGGAAGGCGAGGAGGTCGGTTGCAGTCACTGCTGGATCGCTGTCGACAGCAGTAGTTACCGCACCCTCCGCATTGACTACCGCAATGGCGTGATGGGCTTGGCGGATGCCGCTAAGTAGTGTGTCCGACAACTTCAGCCGCACCCCATTCCCCAATACCAACCTTATCACCCCCAGCGCTGCCCGTCTCAGCGCGTAGGGGTCTTTCGAACCGGTGGGTTTCTCGTCGATGGCCCAGAAGCCGGTGAGGGTGTCGAGCTTGTCGGCCAGCGCCACGGCAATGCTGACGGGCTCGGTGGGCACGTCGTCGGAGGGGCCCAGCGGCTGGTAATGCTCGCGGCAGGCGCGGGCGACTTCTTCGGGCAGGCCGGCGGCCTTGGCGTAGTAGACGCCCATCACGCCTTGCAATTCGGGGAACTCGCCCACCATTTCCGATTGCAGATCAGCCTTGGCGATGCGCGCGGCCTCGGCGGCCAGGTCGGGCTTGGCACCGACCAGCGGGGCGATCTCGCGCGCGAGGGCTTCAATGCGACTTATCCGATCTTTCTGGCTGCCCAGTTGCCCATGAAAAGTGACATTGGCCAGCCCCTCGGCCATGCCCTTCATCCCGCGCTGCCTGACAATACGAAGATCGTTTTCCCAGAAGAACTTGGCGTCTGAAAGCCTTGCTGCCAGCACCTTCTGGTTGCCGGCGAGGATGGTGGCGCCGGCATCTGCTGTCTCGCGATTGGCGACTGTCACAAATTGAACAATCTGCCCGGATTTCGGATCGCGCAGCGAGAAGAATTTCTGATGCTCGCGCATCGAGGTTTGCAGCACTTCGGGCGGCAGGTCGAGGAACTGAGCCCCGATCTCGCCCACCAGCACCACCGGCCATTCCACCAGCCCCGCCACCTCGGCCAGCAGCGCGCGGTCTTGCACCGGTTCGAGCCCCAGGGCGAAGGCGCGCTGGGCAATCTCGTTCTCGATCAGCGCCATGCGTTCCTCGGCATCGAGAATGACGAAAGCGCGCTTGAGCCTTGCCGCGTAATCGTCGAACCCGCTTACTTTGAGGGGTTCGGGCGCCATGAAACGGTGGCCGCGCGTGGTGTCGCCGGCGGTGATGCCGTCGATTTCCAGCGGCACCACCTGGGCGCCGGCCTCGTCTGACAGGATGCACAGGATCGAATGCAGCGGGCGCACCCAGCGCAGGCTGCGCGCCCCCCAGCGCATGGATTTGGGCCAGGGGAAGTGGCGGATCGCCCCTTCCAGCACCTCGGCCAGGATCTCGGCGGCCGGGCGGCCCGGATGCTCGATCACGGCCAGGTAGAAGCTGCCCTTCCTGTCTTCGCGCGTGTGCAGCGCATCAAGCGTCAGCCCGGTCGAGCGGAGGAAGCCGTCGATGGCCTTTTGTGGCGCATCCACCTTTGGCCCCTTGCGTTCTTCGCGCCTGGTGGAGCTTTGCGCGCTCAGCCCCTCGATGGCCAGCGCCAGCCGGCGCGGGGTGGCGAAGGCGCTGGCATGGGCGTAGGTGAGCCCGGCCTCGACCAGCCCCTCGGTGACGAGGCGCCGCAGATCCTGCGCCGCGCGGGCCTGCATGCGGGCGGGGATTTCCTCGGAGAAGAGTTCGATCAGGGCGTCGGGCATGGGAAACCTTTGCGCGGAAAGCTCTGGGGGCGGGTCAGGGAGCGGGCGGGCAGCCCGGCGGCAGGGGCTGGCCATCGAAATGGGCCTCGCCGCAGGCATTCATCTGCTGCCACAGGAAGGCGCGCCCATCGGGGTAAAGCGCCATCACCCGGTCGAAGCCGAAGGAGAAATTGCCCTCGACCAGATGCGCGCTGGCGCGTCCGGCGGCAAGATCGGCGGCGATGGCGGGGGCGTCGAAGCACGAAAACCAGCGCGGGGCGTTGAGCGGGGTGGGGCGCGGATGCGGGGGCAGGTCCATATACGGGGGCAGGACGGCAAAACAGGCGCGCAGCCGCAGGGGCGAACTGTCGGAGTCGATGCCCTCGAAATCGGTGATCGACAGGCGGGTGACGCCGCCTTCGGGGAGTTCCACGAGCAGGCTTATGCGCGGCTCCAGCCGCTCGTAGAAGGCATGCACCTGCAGGTAATACATGCCCGCCCCGGCCAGAAGCGCGGCCAAAGCCAGAAACAAGGCCACCAGCTTGCCGGTCACGCCGCTGCCCCGCCCGCTTCGGTGGTGACGAAGGCATCGGCGCATTTCTTCGCCAGCGCGCGCACGCGGCCGATATAGGCCTGGCGCTCGGTGACCGAGATCACGCCGCGCGCATCGAGCAGGTTGAAGACATGGCTGGCCTTGATGCACTGGTCATAGGCCGGGTGCGCCATGGTGATTGCCCGCCCGGCGTCATCTTCGGCGGGGGCGGCGAGGATGCGCTCGCATTCCTTTTCGGCGTCCACGAAATGGCGAAACAGCGTTTCCGTATCGGCAACATCGAAATTCCAGCGCGAATATTCCTGCTCGGTCTGGCGGAAGATATCGCCATAGCGCAGCGGGATCGGCGCGTCGGGGTCGTTGAAGGGCATGTCCATCACATGGTCCACGCCCAGCACATACATGGCCAGCCGCTCCAGCCCATAGGTCAGCTCGCCCGAGACCGGCTTGCAGTCATGCCCGCCGACCTGCTGGAAATAGGTGAACTGGCTGACCTCCATCCCGTCGCACCAGACCTCCCAGCCCAGCCCCCAGGCGCCCAGGGTGGGGCTTTCCCAGTCATCCTCGACAAAGCGGATATCGTGCAGCGCATCATCGATGCCGATGGCGCGAAGTGAGCCCAGATAGAGCTCCTGCAGATCAGGGGGCGAGGGTTTGATAAGCACCTGATACTGGTAGTAATGCTGCAAGCGGTTGGGGTTCTCGCCATAGCGCCCGTCGGTGGGCCGGCGCGAGGGCTGCACATAGGCCGCCGCCCAGGGCCGACTTCCCAGCGCGCGCAGCGTGGTGGCGGGATGAAAGGTGCCCGCGCCCACCTCCATGTCATAGGGCTGCAGTATGGCGCAGCCTTGCGCGGCCCAATAGGATTGCAGGCGCAGGATGACTTCCTGAAAACTGCGCGGCTTGTCGGCGCTGGGGCCCATGGGGTTGCCTCTGGCGTTTGGTTGCGTTGTCGGTGCCGGCTGCGCCCAAGCAGGGCCGGCGCGTTGCGAGGCTTCAATAGGCTTGCGTCGCAACGGGGTCAACGCCGCAACCCGCGCGCCGTGACAGAGCGGGCCGGGGCTTGGCATGGTCGATTCTGTTACTTGCCAGGGGCGGGCCATTGAAATAACCGATATTTTACCAACTCGTTGCGGTGCGGCTGTTAGGGTCGCTTTCGAATGTAAACATGCGAAACAGAATAAAGTGGGACAGCCGTGATTGACCGAGTCTTCAAAGCCGCTCTGGCGCCTTTTGTCTTTGCCCTCTTCTTTCCCCTGACCGCCACCGCACAGGAACGCTACTGGATACAGCTTGAGGCGCATGCCACCACGCGCACGGCCGAGCAATTTGCCGAGCGCCATGAGCAGGCCTTTGGAAATGTCAGCGGCTTTCGGCTGGCAGGCGGGTGGTATGGGCTGGCCACCGGGCCGTTCGAGACCGAGCAGGAAGCGAATGCCGTCTTGGGCGAACTGCTGGCGCGCCGGCTGATCCGTCCCGATGCCTATGTGACCGACGGCGCGATCTATGGCGAACGCTTCTGGCCCGAGGGCGAAACGGCGCCGGCGGGGGTGGTTCCGCCCGTGGCGGTCGAGACCGAGGAAGAGCCGGCACCTGAGGCGCCCGGGGCGGTTGCCGAGGTCGAAGAAGCCGTCGAGCCCGAGGTGATCGCCGAGCTGGAGGAAGCCCCCGAGCCCGAGATAGCGGCTGAGGTTGAGGAAACCCCCGAGCCCGAGGTGGTGGCCGAGGCTGAAGAAGCGCCCGAGCCCGCAGTGGCCCCCGAGCCCGAAATCGAGGAAGTACCCGAAGAGACGCTGGCCGAGGCGCGGCGCAGCGAAGCCCAGCTCACCCGCGACGAGCGCGCCGACCTGCAGCGCGCGCTTGCCTTTTTCGGCCATTATGCCATGGCGATCGATGCGGCTTTCGGCCCCGGTACCCGCCGCGCGATGACTTCCTGGCAGGAAGAGCAGGGCCTTGAGCCCACCGGGGTGCTGACCACCCGCCAGCGCGAAGCACTGTTGCAGGCGCAGGCCGACGAACTGGCCCGCTTCGGCTTTGCTGAAGTGAATGATGATCAGGCGGGCATAGCCATCACCCTGCCCATGAACATGGTTTCGTTTGAGCGCTATGAGAGCCCCTTTGCGCATTTCGCCGAGACCAATGGCAGTGGCATGCGCGTGCTGCTGATCAGTCAGGAGGGCACGCAGTCCACTCTTTTCGGGCTTTACGAGATCATGCAGACGCTCGAGGTGATCCCGCTCGAGGGGCGGCGCGAACGGCGTGGCAACAGCTTCTTGCTGACCGGCCAGTCCGACACCGCGCGCGCCCATGCCGTGGCCCAGTATCGCGGCGGCGAGATCAAGGGCTGGGTGCTGCTGTGGGAGCCGCGCGCCGATGACGATGCCGAAACGGTGCTCGAGGCCATGGATGACAGCTTCCGCCCGATCCCCGGCGCGCTGCCCGACAATCTCGGCGCGGCGGCGTCGGCGGTGTCGCGGCGCGATCTGCTGGCCGGGCTCGAGGTGCGCCGCCCTGTGCGTTCGCGTTCGGGCTTCTTTGTCGATGCCAGGGGCACCGTGGTCACCACCGCCGAGGCCGTAGCCGGCTGCGAGCGCGTGACCATCGACGAGGCCTATAACGCCGAGATCCGCCTGGTCGATGACGAGGCGGGCATCGCCGTGCTCAGCCCCGAGGGTTCGCTGGTGCCGCTGGCCTTTGCGCAGTTTGCTGCCAACGATCCGCGGGTGGCGACGGATGTGCGGGTTTCGGGGTTTTCCTACGAAGACACGCTCTCCCGGCCCATCATCAGCTTCGGGGAACTGGCCGATCTGCAGGGGCTCAATGGCGAGCCGGCGTTGCGGCGGCTGAGCGTTGATGTGCAGCCCGGCGACAGCGGCGGCCCGGTCTTTGATGCCAATGGTGCGGTTATGGGCATGCTGTTGCCGCGCATGGAGATCGAGGGCCGCATGCTGCCCGACGATGTCAACTTCGCGCTGTCGGCCGAGGCGATCATGGAGGCGCTGGAGCGCGCGCAGCGTCGCGGCGCGTTCAGCCGCGAGGATGCGGCGATGCCTGCCGAAATCCTGACACGCGTCTCGGCCGACCTGACGGTGCTGGTGTCGTGCTGGAACTGACACGCGTTTCACCGATTGCCCGGGAAAGCATGGGTGGCAACCGGCTCGGGTGATGGGCGGGAAGATCAGCGCTCGCGGGGCCCCGCCGGCGCTTGCCCGTCATGGCGAAAGCCGACCTTGGCCACGAAGCCGGGGCGAAACACGCCATGGAACGAGCGAAGCGGACGGGGGCAGCGCCCCTTTGGTGTCGCCGCCCCTTCCCCCCGGCCCGGCCGGTGGCTATATGCCCGCCATGCCTCAGGACAGCCCGCTCAACCCGCCCGATCTGCGCCCCGATATCGCGCCGCGCGCGCACATCGCCCGCTCAACCCGCACGGGCCAGCCGACTATCGGCATGGTCTCGCTCGGCTGCCCCAAGGCGCTGGTCGATTCCGAGCGCATCCTCACAAGGCTGCGCGCCGAGGGCTATGCCATCAGCCCCGATTACGCCGGCGCCGATGCGGTCATCGTCAATACCTGCGGCTTTCTCGATTCGGCCAAGGCCGAAAGCCTGGAAGCGATCGGCGAGGCGCTGACCGAGAATGGCCGCGTCATCGTGACCGGCTGCCTGGGCGCCGAGCCCGATTACATCACCGGCGCCCATCCGCGCGTTCTGGCCGTCACCGGACCGCACCAGTACGAGCGGGTGCTCGATGCCGTCCACGCCGCCGTGCCGCCTTCGCCCGATCCGTTCGTCGATCTGCTGCCGCCCGCGGGCGTGAAGCTCACCCCGCGCCATTACAGCTATCTGAAGATTTCCGAGGGCTGTAACCACAAATGCCGCTTTTGCATCATCCCTGACATGCGCGGGCGCCTGCAAAGCCGCCCCGCCCATGCCATCATTCGCGAGGCCGAGAAGCTGGTCGCGGCCGGGGTGCGCGAGCTTCTGGTCATCAGCCAGGACACTTCGGCCTATGGGGTTGATCTGAAACATGGCCTTGAGCGCGGCCACCGCGCCCATATCACCGATCTGGTGCGCGATCTGGGCTCGCTGGGCGCCTGGCTGCGGTTGCATTACGTCTATCCCTACCCGCATGTGCGCGAGCTGATCCCGCTGATGGCAGAAGGTCTGGTGCTGCCCTATCTGGATATCCCCTTCCAGCACGCTCATCCCGATACTCTGAAACGCATGGCGCGGCCCGCGGCGGCGGCGAAGACGCTTGACGAGATCGCAAGCTGGCGCGCCATCTGTCCCGATATCGCGCTGCGCTCGACCTTCATTGTGGGCTTTCCCGGCGAGAGCGAGGCCGAATTCCAGACATTGCTCGACTGGCTTGACGAGGCGCAGCTCGACCGCGTGGGCTGCTTCAAATACGAGAACGTCGCCGGGGCGCGTTCGAACGATTTGCCGGGCCATTTGCCCGAGGAAGTCAAGCAGGATCGCTGGGAACGCTTCATGGAAAAGGCGCAGGCCATATCCGAGGCGAAGCTTGCGGCGAAGGTCGGGCGGCGGCTGCAGGTGATCGTTGATGAGGTCGATGACGAGGGCGCCACCTGCCGAACCATGGCCGACGCGCCCGAGATCGACGGCAATCTGTTCATCGATGAGGGTTTCAATGGGCTGGCGGCGGGTGACATCGTCACCGTGACGGTCGAGGAGGCCGGCGAATACGATCTCTGGGGTCGGCTTTAACGCGGCGAACAGCGCCCGCATGCCGCGCTCCTACCCACTTGCCCCGGGCGCCGCGTCACGCCGCGGGGCTGCCCGAGCCGGCGCAGGGGCGGCCATATCATTCAGGGACCGGAACCGGCCAGACCGATCTGGCATCACCCTGGATATCGCGCCAGGAATGGCCGGCCCGGCGTTCGGTACCCCGCCGCCCCCGCCCGCCTGGTTTATCCGCTTGCGCCGGGGCCGGCAGCGCCTATTGTGCGCCCCAGCGACGACCGCGCCCGGAGACCGAGCGATGCCCCGACGCAGTGCGACCCATCTTAGCCTGCTGGATTATTCCGAGATCACCAACTCGGCGCCCATCGCGCTGCGCAGTCATGGCTGGCGCGCGAAATGCCTGCAGCGGCTGGTGCGGCTTGATCTGCCGGTGCCGCGCACGGTGGCGCTTTCCTTCGCCACGGTGCATGCCATCGCTGCCGGCCAGAGCCTGAACATGGCCGCGCTGATGGGCAAATTCGAAACGGGCCAGCTACTGTCGGTGCGCCCCTCGCCCGAAAACCCCGACTGGGGCGGTCCCGGGGCGATCCTCAATATCGGCATGAATGACGAGCGCCACGCCGAAATCGCGCAGGCGCATGGCGAGAAGGTGGCGACGGCGCTCTATTTCGCTTTCGTGCAGTCCTACGCCCAGCATGTGGCACGGCTCGACGCCGACATGTTTGACACCCCCGAGCCCGGCGAGGCGGCGCTCAAGGCGGCGCTCAACGAGTACGAGAAGGAGATGGAAGAGCCCTTCCCGCAAGACCCGGCCTATCAGCTGGCCGAGGTGCTGCGCTCGATGGCGCGGGCATGGGAGGGCACTTCGGCACGGCTCTTGCGCCAGGCCAAGGGCGCCCCGGCCGAGGCCGGGCTGGGGCTGGTTGTGCAGGCCATGGCCGGGGGCTTCGGGGCCGGCGATTCGGGCGCCGGGGTGATCCAGTTCATCGATCCGGTGACCGGCACGCCGCAGGTGACCGGGCGCTTTGCCATGCACGGCCAGGGGCGCGAGGCGATCTCGGACAACCCGCAGGCGCTCTATCTGACCCATGACAAGAGGGGCCCCTCGCTGGAAGAGCGCGAGCCGGGGCTGTTCGCCGATCTGCTGCGCTTCGGCGCCATCTGCCGCGAAAAGCTGCGCGAGGAAATGCAGATCGAATTCACCATCGAAAACGGCAAGCTGTGGGTGCTCGATGCGCTGAAGGTGCAGCGCTCCAGCCGCGCGGCGGTGCGTGTGGCGGTGGCGCTGGCCGAGGATGGCATCATCTCGAAGAAGGAAGCGCTGATGCGCATCACCCCGCGCGGGCTGGCCGAACTGCTGCACCGGCAGGTCGATCCGCGCGGCAAGCGCGATGTGCTGGCGCGCGGTATCGCCGCCAGCCCCGGCGCGGCCACCGGGCGCATCGTTTTCACCTCCACCGCCGCGCAGGCAAGCGCCTCGCGCGACGAGGCCTGCATCCTGGTGCGGCGCGAGACCTCGCCCGAGGACATTCGCGGCATGCACGCGGCCTCGGCCGTGCTGACCGAGCGCGGCGGCATGACCAGCCATGCGGCGGTGATCGGGCGCGGTCTGGGGCTGCCCTGCGTGGTCGGCGCAACCGGCGTGCAGGTCGATGCGCGCGCGCGCGAGCTGCGAACGGGGCGGCATGTGCTGGGCGAGGGCGATGTCATCACCATTGACGGCACCACCGGCGAGGTGCTGCTGGGCGCGGTGGACATGCTCGAGCCGGCGCTCGATGACGCCTTTGCCACGCTGCTGGGCTGGGCTGACAGCTTCCGCGACATTGGCGTGCGCGCCAATGCCGACACGCCCGCCGATGCCTGCGTGGCGCGCGAGTTCAACGCCGAGGGGATCGGGCTGTGTCGCACCGAGCACATGTTCTTCGAGGATGACCGGCTGACGGTCATGCGCGAGATGATCTTTGCCGACAGCGCCCCCGATCGCGCCGCCGCGCTGGAGCGGCTTCTGCCGATGCAGCGCTCGGATTTCGTCGAGCTGTTCGAGATCATGCAGGGCCAGCCGGTCTGCATCCGGCTGTTCGATCCGCCGCTGCACGAGTTCCTGCCCCACACGCGCGAGGGTTTGCGCCAGCTCGCCGACGCGCTGGACCGGCCGCTCTCCGAGGTCACCCGTCGCGCCGAGGAGCTGGCCGAATTCAACCCCATGCTGGGGCTGCGCGGGGTGCGGCTGGGCGTGACCATGCCGGAAATCTACGAGATGCAGGCGCGTGCCATCTTCGAGGCGGCGATCGATTCGCGCGAGCGCGGCTTTCCGGTGGTGCCCGAGGTGATGATCCCGCTGGTCTCGGCCATGCGCGAGGTCGAGTTGGTCAAGGCGCGCATCGATGCCGTGGCGGCGGCGGTGCGCATCGCGCGGGGCACCGGCTTTGATTTCCGGCTGGGGGTAATGGTGGAAACCCCGCGCGCGGCGCTGCGCGCCGGCGAGATCGCCCAGCACGTCGATTTCCTGTCCTTCGGTACCAACGACCTGACGCAAATGACATACGGCCTGTCGCGCGACGATGCCGGGCGATTCATGTCCATCTATGTGCAAAGCGGCGTCTTTGCCGAAGACCCCTTTCATGTGCTCGATACCGAAGGGGTGGGCGAGCTGTTGCTCATCGCCGCCGAGCGCGGGCGCAAGGCGCGACCGGGGTTGATGCTGTCGATCTGCGGCGAGCATGGCGGCAGCCCCGAATCGATCGCGTTCTGCCGCGCGGCGGGGTTCGATTATGTGTCGTGTTCGTCGTTTCGGGTGCCGGTGGCGCGGCTCGCGGCGGCGCAGCTGGCCATCGGTGGGCGCGATGAAAAGGAAGCCATCCCCGAACTGCGCTGATCGGGCCGGACGGGCTTCCTTGGTGCCGTTGCGGCCATGCCGTCCGTTCCGGCAGCGCCTGTCGGGTAGGCCTGATACCAAATCCGCCTGATCGATACTGGTACCCGGGCTTGCATGCCGGCCCAGCTGCCGGCACTGCCAGCGTTCGCAAGGCGCGCGGATGGGTGGGAGCGCGGCTTGCGCGCGCTCTCGAGCATGTCGCGAAAAACCGGAAACCGGTTTTCGTTCCTCGGACTTGCGACAGAAAATGGCCATCGCGCCCGGCATCACGCCAAAGGCGTGCCTTCACTGCGACCATGCTTTGGGCGTGCTTTTGCCACGACGGCGGTCGCTGGCCGTGCCCCAACCGATGCAAGTAACCGAGGGCGGTTTCAGTAGCTGCGGATCAGCCCCACAAGCCGGCCTTGCACCTGCACCTGATCATCGCGCAGCAGACGCGTTTCATAGTCGGGGTTGGCTGCTTCAAGCGCGATCATGCCGCGCTGGCGGCGAAAGCGCTTGAGCGTGGCTTCGTGCCCGTCGACCAGCGCCACCACGATATCGCCATTCTCGGCTGTGTCTTGCTCGCGGATCACCACGATATCGCCGTCATTGATGCCGGCATCGATCATCGAGTCGCCCTGCACCTCGAGCGCGAAATGCTGCCCCTTGCCCGAAAGCAGCGAGCCGGGCACGGCGACGCTGTGCGAAATTTCCGAGATCGCCTCGATCGGGGTGCCGGCGGCGATGCGGCCCATGACCGGCAGTTCCATCGCCTGCGCCTCTTGCCCCGACGAGGGCGCCGCCTGCTGCTGACGGGCCGGACGCGGGCGAGCGCCGCCCTCGACAACACGCGGCGTGAAGCGCTGTTCCATCGATTCGGGCATGCGGATCACCTCGATCGCGCGGGCGCGATGGGCCAGGCGCCGGATGAAGCCGCGTTCCTCCAGCGCTGTGATCAGCCGGTGGATGCCGGATTTCGAGCGCAGGTTGAGCGCATCCTTCATCTCGTCGAAGGAGGGCGGCACGCCATCGCGCTGCAGACGGGTCTGGATGAGTTCGAGAAGTTCAAGCTGCTTGCGGGTCAACATGCGCGGAATTCCCCTTGCGGTAGAGTCAGCCCGAGGCTGGCCGAGAAAGTTCCCGCAACGTTCTACATGTGTTCTTTCTGTCCGTCAAGCATTTATCGGAATATAGCGTATCTCGCCGCCGGCCTTTCGGGCCGGATCATGCACCGGGCGAACAAGCAGCGCATCGGCGCCAGCCAGCACGCCCAGAAGCGCGCTGTCCTGGCTGGCGAAGGGGCGGATCTGCCCTTCGGGTTCGAGCCGGGCGCGCATGTAATGGGCGCGCGGGCCGTTGGCAGGCAGATCCTCGGCCAGGATCGCGCGGCGCGTGGGCGCGGGCAGGGCGCCAAGCCCCTGCAGCGCGCGCAGCGCCGGCAGCAGAAACAGCGTGGCGGTGACAATGGCCGAGACCGGGTTGCCCGGCAGGCCCAGCATCAGCGCATCGAACAGCCGCCCGGCCATGAGCGGCTTGCCCGGGCGCATGGCGAGCTTGTAGAAGGCGCGGCTTGCGCCCAGTTCCGCCGAGACCGGCGCCACCAGATCGTGATCGCCTACCGAGGCGCCGCCGATGGTGACGATCACATCCGCCCCGCGCGCCATTTCGAACACCGCGCGCAGATGCGCCTTGTCGTCGCGGGCGATGGGCAGAAGCCGCGCCTCGGCGCCCTCGGCCTCGGCCATCGCCTTGAGCGCAAAGCCGTTCGAGGCGATGATCTGATCTGCGTGCGGCTCTTCGCCGGGCATGACCAGTTCGTCGCCGGTGGCGATGATCGCCACCACCGGGCGGCGGCTGACTGCAACCTCGGGCACATTCATCGCCGCCAGCAGCGCCAGATCGACCGGGCGCAGCCGGCGCGGGGCGCTGAGCCGGTCACCGGCGCGGAAATCGGCGCCCATGGGGCGGACATGGCGCGGCTCTTCGGCGCCTTCGTTGAGGATGATATGATTGTCTTCGCGCGTGACATTTTCCTGGATTACGACGCGATCGGCGCCCTCGGGCATCGGCGCGCCGGTGAAGATGCGCGCCGCCTCGCCCGGCCCTACGCGGCCGTCGAATGCATGCCCCGCCCCGGCCTCGCCGATGACGCGCAGCCGCGCCCCCGCCGGCGCCGGGCCGCAAAGCGCGTAGCCATCCATCGCCGAGGCGGCAAAAGGCGGCTGGTCGCGCTGCGCCTGGGCCGGCGCCAGCATCACCCGCCCAGCCGCCTCGATCAGCGCCACGCGCTCTTGCGGCAGCGGCGCGCACAGCGCGAATACCTTTGCCAGGGCTTCCTCGACTGTGATCATGCGCCCCCCTCGCGCGTGTAGGTGCCGGATTTGCCGCCCTCCTTGCGCTCGACGGCGATGGCGCCGATCTCCATCGACTTCTCCACGGCCTTGAGCATGTCATAGACGGTCAGGGCGGCCACCGAAACGGCGGTCAGCGCCTCCATCTCGACCCCGGTGCGCCCGGTGGTACGCACCTCGGCGCTGATGCGCACGCCCGGCAGCGCCGGGTCGGGAACGAGATCGAGCGCGACATGGCTCAGCGGCAGCGGGTGGCAAAGCGGGATCAGATCGGCGGTGCGCTTGGCGGCCATGATGCCGGCAAGCCGCGCCACGCCAAGCACATCGCCCTTCTTGGCCGTGCCTGCGGTGACATGGGCCAGCGTCTCGGGCAGCATGCGCACATGCCCTGAGGCCAGGGCGCGCCGTTCGGTCACCTCCTTGGCGCCGACATCGACCATATGCGCGCGCCCCTCGGCATCGAAATGAGTCAGACCGGCCATGGCTCAGCCCCCCTCGGCGGGCAGCGGTTCGGCCAGAAGCGCGCGCGTGGCCGCCGCCACATCGCCCCGGCGCATCATGCTTTCGCCGATCAGGAAGCTGCGCGCGCCCACGCGCGCCATCTCGGCCAGATCGGCGGGCGTGAAAAGCCCGCTTTCGCAGACCATGAGCCGGCCCTCGGGCACATGCGGGGCCAGCGCGCGGGTGGTGTCGAGCGTCACCTCGAACGTGTTGAGATTGCGGTTGTTGATGCCGATCATGGGCGAGCGCAGCGCCAGCGCGCGGTCGAGTTCAGTGCGGTCATGCACCTCGATGAGCGCATCCATGCCCCAGCCATGGGCAGTTTCTTCAAGCTCGGCGGCCTGGGCATCCGAGACCGAGGCCATGATGATCAAAATGCAATCGGCCCCCAGCGCACGCGACTGCACCACCTGCCAGGGGTCATAGAGAAAATCCTTGCGCAGCACGGGCAGGGCGCAGGCTTCGCGCGCGGCGGCGAGATAGGTATCGTCGCCCTGAAAGCTGGGCTTGTCGGTGAGCACCGAAAGACAGCTGGCGCCGCCCTTCTCATAGGCGCGCGCCAGTGCCGGGACATCGAAATCGGCGCGGATCAGCCCTTTCGAGGGGCTGGCCTTCTTGATCTCGGCAATCAGCGCGTAGCGGCCTTGCCCGATGGCCGCTTCCAGCGCGCGATGAAAGCCGCGCGGGGCGGGTGCGCGGCGCGCCTGTTCCTCGATCTGCGCAAGCGGGGTGACGGCCTTCAGCCGGGCGGTATCGGCCAGCTTGTAGGCCTTGATCTGCTCAAGAATGGTGGACATGGGCGGGCCTCCTTGTGCCCGATGTGCTACCTTGGAAGGACGCCGAAGGGAAGCCGCAAGCGCCTTGCCGGTGGCTTCGCTGAGTGTTTCGGGCAACGCGGGCGCTGGACAGCGCGCGCGGCATCGCGATTATGGGCGCCATGCAACATCGCCGCACTTATCCGTTTCTTGATCGCCCCCTCCCCATCGCTTTCGCCCATCGCGGCGGTTCGCTTGAGGCCGAGGAGAACACCATGCCGGCCTTCGCCCATGCGGTGGGGCTGGGTTTCAGCCATGTCGAGCTTGACGTGCACGCCACCGCCGACGGCGTAGTGGTCATCCACCATGACCCCACGCTGGAACGCATGACCGGCGACAAGCGCGCCGTGGCCGCGCTCGATTCCGCCGTGCTGGCCGGGCTGCGCACGCATGGCGGGGCCGAGATCCCGCATCTGGCGGCGCTGTTCGAGGAATATCCGGCCCTGTGTGTCAATATCGAGGCCAAATCCGATGATGTGGTCGATCCACTGATCGCCCTGATCCGGCGCATGGGGGTGATCGATCGTATCTGTGTGGGTTCGTTCAAGCCCGAGCGGGTGGCGCGTCTGCGCGCTGCGCTGGGCGAGGGGCTGTGCTTCTCGCCCGCGCATGCCGGCGTGGGGCGGCTGTGGCTGGCGGGCTGCGGGCTGCCGGTGGGTCAGCCAGGTTTTCCTGTGGCACAGGTGCCCGCCGAATATCGCGGCGTGGCGGTGGTGACGCCGCGTTTCTTACGCGCGGCTCATGCGCGGGGGATACAGGTGCATGTCTGGACAATCGATGAGCGCACTGAGATGGAGCGCCTGCTGGATATGGGCGTGGACGGGCTGATGAGCGACCGGCCCACGCTGTTGCGCCAGGTGCTTGAGGAACGCGGGCAATGGAGGGGCGCATGAAGATGCTGGAAGGGGTGCGGATTATCGAGATCGAGGGCATCGGGCCGGGGCCGTTCGCGGGCATGATGCTGGCCGATCTGGGCGCCGAGGTCACGGTGGTGCAGCGCCCCGGCGGGCCGGGCCTGCCGGGCATGCCCGCGCGCAACCTGCTGGACCGGGGCAAGCGCACCATCGCGCTGGACATGAAATCGGAATCTGATCGCGATGTGGTGGGGGGGGGGG
>JAFIEG010000046.1 GCA_020832665.1 Pararhodobacter sp.
AACGCCAGGGCCAATGCCGGTAGGATGGGCGATATTGCCCATCCTACGAAACCGGGCCATCGCCCGCCCGCGCTGCACACCGCCGCGCGGGCTTTTTCTTGCTCCCCCGCCTGCAAGCGGCCGCTTGTCGTTAACCTTTTCCTAACCACGCCGCAGCACTCTGGCGCGAACGGGTTTTCGGGGTAAGCGCGATGCTGGCATGCGCCAGGACGGTGGCCTTCGAGGGGGTGCAGGCGCGGACGGTCGAGGCGCAGTGCATCCTCTCGCCCGGCCTGCCTGCCTTTCATGTCGTGGGCCTGCCAGACAAGGCGGTGTCGGAGGCTCGCGAGCGGGTGCGCGCGGCGCTGGCGTCGTTGTCCATCGCGTTGCCGCCCAAGCGCATCACCGTCAACCTGTCGCCGGCCGACCTGCCCAAGGAGGGCTCGCATTTCGACCTGCCGATCGCGCTGGCGCTGCTGGCCGCGCTCGAAATCATTCCGGCCGAGGAACTGGCGCGCACGGTCTCGCTGGGTGAGTTGTCGCTCGACGGGGCGCTGGTGCCCGTGCTGGGGGCGCTGCCCGCCGCGCTGGCCGCCGCCGAAGAGGGGCGCGCGCTTATCTGCCCGCAGCCCTGCGGTGCCGAGGCCGCCTGGGTGGGCGCGGTCGATGTGTTCGCCCCCGGCTCGCTGATCGAGGCCATTCGCCACCTGAACGGCCAGGCACCGCTGCGCCGCGCCGCGCCGGGCGAGGTGGTGGCCGACGCCGGCCTTCGCGATCTGGCCGATGTCAAGGGCCAGGAGCGTGCCCGCCGCGCGCTGGAAATCGCTGCCGCCGGCCGTCACCACCTGTTCATGGCCGGCTCGCCCGGTTCGGGCAAGTCGATGCTGGCCGCGCGCATGCCCTCGATCCTGCCGCCGCTTTCGGCGGCCGAGGCGCTGGAAACCTCGATGATCCACTCGCTGGCCGGGCTGCTGGATGAGGGCGGCATCTCGCGCCAGCGCCCTTTTCGCGAGCCCCATCACACCGCCTCGGTCGCGGCCATCACCGGCGGCGGGCGTGGCGCCAAGCCCGGCGAGATCAGCCTGGCACATAACGGCGTCCTGTTCATGGACGAGTTCCCCGAATTCCCGCGTGCGGTGCTGGAAACCCTGCGCCAGCCCATAGAGACCGGCGAGGTGGTGGTGGCGCGCGCCAATGCGCATGTGCGCTATCCCTGCCGCTTTCTGCTGCTGGCCGCGGCCAACCCCTGCAAATGCGGCTTTCTGACCGAACCCGCCCGCGCCTGCGCCCGCGTGCCGCAATGCGGCGAGGATTATCTGGGCCGCATATCGGGCCCGCTGATGGACCGTTTTGATCTGCGCATCGAGGTTCCGCCGGTGGCCTGGTCTGACCTCGATCACGCCGCCCCGGGTGAGGGATCGGCAGCGGTGGCCGAGCGGGTGCTGGCGGCGCGGGCGCAGCAGGCGGCGCGCTTTGCCGACCGGCCCGGGGTGCGGCTGAACGCGGACGCCGAGGGCGCGCTGCTCGACGAGATCGCCACCCCCGACGCCGAGGGCAAGGCGCTGCTGGCGCGTGCGGCCGAGCGTTTTGGGCTGAGCGCGCGCGGCTATCACCGGGTCTTGCGCGTGGCGCGCACCATTGCCGATCTCGATGCCAGCGAGGGTGTGCGCCAGCCGCATGTGGCCGAGGCGCTGGGCTATCGGCTTACGATCGGGCCAGACAGGAGCGGATGAAGCGCGCGGTCTCGCCCAGCGTGGCGCGGGCCTCGGGCAGCCAGTTGTGAAAGATTGGCCAGACATGGGGCAGATCGCCCGCCAGCCTTATGTCGGCTCGCGGCAACGGCCCTTCCATGCGCAGCGCATCGTCGCGCAGGATCTCGCTATCGGCGGCGTGAATCAGCACCGGCGGCGGAGAAGGAAAGCTGGCGAAGAGCGGCGAGATGCGCGGATCGGCCGGATCGCCGGCGCCGGCGAGCACGAAATCGCGCACCTCGTCCAGCCGGTTGACGGGCAGAAACTGGTCGCGCCCTGCATTCTGGCGGATGGCCGCGCCGGAAAGGGTGAGATCGGTCCAGGGCGAGAAGGCATAGAAGCCCGCCGGCGCCTGCCCGCGTGCACAAAGATGCGACATGAGCGCCAGCGCCAGCCCGCCGCCGGCAGAATCGCCGCCCAGCACGATCTGGCCGGGCTGCCAACCTTTCGCGACAAGCGCGTCCCAGATGGCGCAGGCGTCTTCAAACGCGGCGGGGAAGGGGTGCTCGGGCGCCAGCCGGTAGCGCGGCAGGAAGGCGGGCAACCTGGCGCGGCGGGCCAGCGCGGCCAGCATTGCAGAATGGGTCTCGGGCGCGCCCATGATATAGGCGCCGCCATGCAGATGCAGGATCAGCGCGCTCGCCGGCGCGGCCCGGGTTGTCTTGTCGGGCTCGATCCACAACCCGGCGGGGGTGCCGGGGTGCGGCGCGATGCGGGCACCGCGCGGCGGGTGAAAGGCCAGCCGTGCCTGACGCTCGAAGCGCCGGCGCGCGGCCAGCGGGTCTGCGCTGCGCGCCATGATCGGGCGGATGGTGGCGCGCAGAAAGGCGCGCAGCAGACGCGCCTGCAGGCTCATGGCGTGGCGGCGCGGCGCGCCTCGATCGCCTCCCAGATGCGCGCGGCGACATTGATGCCGTCGAAGCGCTCCAGCTCCTGTATGCCGGTGGGCGAGGTCAGGTTGATCTCGGTCAGCCAGTCGCCGATCACGTCGATGCCCACGAAGACCTGCCCGCGCTCGCGCAGAAGCGGGCCGATGGCGGCGCAGATCTCGCGGTCGCGCGCGTTCAGTTCCACCTTCTCGGGGCGCCCGCCGACATGCATGTTCGAGCGCGTCTCGCCCTCGGCGGGGATGCGGTTGATCGCGCCAACCGGCTCGCCATCAACCAATATCACCCGCTTGTCGCCCTTCGACACCGCGGGCAGGAATTTCTGCACGATCAGCGGCTCGCGCGAGAAGCCGGTGAACATCTCGTGCAGCGACGCGAGGTTGCGGTCGGCCTCATCAAGGCGAAACACGCCGGCGCCGCCATTGCCGTAAAGCGGCTTGAGGATGATGTCGCCATGGCGGTGCTTGAAGTCGCGGATATCGGCCAGGTTGCGGGCGATCATGGTGGGCGGGGTCAGATCAGGAAATTGCAGTACCAGCAGCTTTTCCGGGTGGTTGCGCACCCAGAAGGGTTCGTTCACCACCAGCGTTTGCGGGTGGATCAGCTCCAGCAGATGGGTGGTGGTTATGTAGCTCATGTCGAAGGGCGGGTCCTGGCGCAGCCAGACGACATCGAGCTGGGCCAGGTCCAGAAGCTCTTCCGCGCCGAAGCTGACATGATCGCCGCGCTGGCGGCGCAGCGTGACCGGCCGCGCCCGGGCCATGATGCGGCCATTGTCCCAGATCAGCCGGTCGGGGGTATAGACCCAAAGCGCGTGACCGCGCGCCTGTGCCTCTTCGGCCAGGCGAAAGCTGCTGTCGGCGTCGATATCGACCGCCTCGATCGGGTCCATCTGAAAGGCAACGCGCAGGGCCATGCAACCTCCTGACCGATTCGCCCGGCCCGTGCCGGGCCGCAGACCGTTGATGGCGCAGAGCGGCGGCGGATGCAATCTGCCGGTGAAGCTGTTGCGGATCTGTCAGCGAGGTTGCGAGCGGGGATGATCGCCCGGGCCAGCCTGCGACGGCCGCGGCCGGGGTGATGCGGCCAGCGCTCAGGCAGCCAGGCCCGATGCCCTTGAGACCGGCGGCAGGGACGTGGCGCGCTGCACCCGCCCGTACGTGTTGCGAACTTAGCAAGCAACCGAATCGCAAGGCGGGGTGAACCCCGCCCTACGATCGCGTCATCGCGCGTGCGGGAGGTGCACACCCCCAGTTGCGATTGCATTCGATCAGACCCGTTCGGCTTGATCGAATCCGATACCCTGACCTGCATACCCGCCCGCGCAGCCGCACAGGCAGCGCCTGCAAGTCGCGCGAGGCGGATGGATGGGAGCGCGGCTTGCGGTCGCTTCTTTCCCATCCAGCCGGTGCCGGCAATACATACAACCAAAACCGGTATAACCGCGCCCAACGCCACCGCATTCGCCGTCGCAGGCAGGACCGATACGATGCTGCCGTCAAGCAGCCGGAGATCAGGCGCAAAGCGCGTTCTCGATAATGTCGATCCGCCCTGCGCCATCAACCAGCGCCACATCGAAGCGTGCCGCACTGTTCAGCCCGCCGGGCAGCGTGCCCAGATACTCCGCCGCCGCGTCATGGAGGCGGCGTATCTGGCGCTGCGAAAGGCGCTCGACCGCAATCGCGTGGTTGCGGCCCTTCTTGACCTCGATAAACACCGTTGATTCGCCATCATGTGCGATCAGGTCGATCTCGCCGCCCTTGCCGCGCCAGCGCCTTGCCATGATCTTCAGCCCGCGCGTGGCGTAGTGGCGCGCGACCTGGCTCTCGGCCGCCTCGCCCGCCAGATAGCTTACCAATCCGCTCATCGCCCTGCCCCCTTCGCCCATGCAACGCTCATGAGCGCTCGCTGACCGCCAGCGCCAGTTGATAGACCTGCCGGCGCGGCGCGCCATGCGCCGCCGCCACCTGCGCCACCGCCTCGCGCAGGCTGTGCGATTGTAATGCTTCGCGCAGCGCCGCCGTCAGCACTTCGGAATCGGCCGCGACAGCCTGTGCCCGTCCGATCACCAGCACCATTTCGCCGCGCATCTCGCGCACGGCAATGGCATCGGCAACCTCGCCCAGTTTTCCGCGGATGATCTCTTCGTGGCGTTTGGTCAGTTCCCGGCACAGCGCGAATTCCCTCTCGGCCCCGCAATACTGCACCAGATCGGCTAACATTTCGCTAATTCGCTTGGGCGATTCGAACACGATCACCGTTGCCGGAATCGCCGCCGCTTCCTGCAGGAAGCGCGCCCTGGCGGCTTTTTGCGGCGGCGCGAAGCCCAGAAAGCAGAAACGGTCGCTGGGCAGGCCCGAGACAGTCAGCGCCGCCAGCACCGACGAGGCGCCGGGTGCGCTGCGCACGGCATGGCCGGCGGCGATGGCCTCGCGCGCCAGCCGGTAGCCGGGGTCGGCCACCATCGGCGTGCCGGCCTCGGCGGCATAGGCCACCGAGCGCCCTTCGCCCAGCGCTGCCATCAGCCGGGGGCGCATCTTCTCGCCGTTGTGATCATGATAGGCCAGCAGCTTGCGCCCCCCAAGCGCGATGCCGTGAATATCCATCAGCCGGCGCAAGCTGCGCGTGTCCTCGGCGGCCAGCACCTCGGCGCCGGCAAGAATGTCGAGCGCGCGCAGGGTGATATCGCGTGCGGCGCCGATCGGGGTGGCGATCAGGTGCAGCCCGGGTTCGATTGCGCCGGGTGCGACGCGCTGGCCGGCATCTTGTGTTTGGGCGGCGGTTTGCCGCGTTGGCGGGGAGGGCGGCATGGGCAGTTTCCACTCAATGCGTTTACTTCATCCGGGCTTGTCCTTAGTGTTGCGCCTTGTTGACACCACCGCAAGCTGCGATCGGATGCCGGCGCCCCCCGCCACCACCACGGCGCCGCCCGGAAAGCCGCCCAAGGAGACGCCATGTCTGTCTTTCGTTCGTTGATCAACCGCTTCGTTCCCCGGCGCGCGCTGCCCGCCCTGGCCGCCATCGGCCTGCTGGCGGCCTGCGAGCCGGTTTCCTTCACGGCTACCGAGCGCTCGGCGCCGCGCATCGACCGCGACGCGCCGGTGCAGGTGGCGTTGCTGGTGCCTGGCGGCTCGGGAGAATCCGGCCGTCAGGTGCTGGCCACGAGCCTGGAGAATGCCGCACGGCTGGCGGTGGCAGATCTCGGCGGGGTGGAGATCAATCTGCGCATCTACGAGACCGCCGGCAGCGCCGAGCGCGCCGCCGATGCCGCGCGCCGCGCCGTGGATGACGGTGCCGGGATCATCCTCGGCCCGGTCTTTTCCTCCGAGGCGCGCGCGGTCGGCGAGGTTGCCGCCGCGAGCGGGGTCAATGTGCTGAGCTTTTCCAACAATACCGATGTTGCCGGCGGCAATGTCTTCGTGCTGGGCATGACCTTCGAGAACACTGCGCGCCGGATGCTGCAATACGCCGCCAGCGAGGGGCGCGGGCAAGTGATGATCGTCTCCGAGCGCAACGAGGAAGGCCGCAACGCCGAGGCCGCGATCAGCCGCGCCGTGACGATGACCGATGCTGTCATCGTCGCCACCGAGCGCTACGCATTCTCGCAGCAGGGTATTGTCGAGGCGCTGCCCGACATCGCCTCGACAGCGCGCTCGTCGGGGGCGCAGACGCTGTTCTTCACTGCCAACACCGCCGGCGCGCTGCCGGTGCTGGCCCAGCTTCTGCCCGACAACCGGATCGCGCCGCCGCGCTTTCAGTTCATGGGGCTGACGCGCTGGGATATCCCGCCCGCGACGCTGCAGATCCGCGGCCTGCAAGACGGCTGGTTCGCGCTGCCCGACCCGGCGGTGACCGCCCGCTTCGAGGCGCGCTATCGCGATGCGCATGGCAACGATCCGCATCCGATCGCGGCGCTGGCCTATGACGGCATCGCCGCGATCGGTGCGCTGGTCGGAACCGGGCGCTCCGATGCGCTGTCGCGGGCGGCGCTCACCCAGGGGCAAGGCTTTGTCGGGGTCAGCGGCGTGTTCCGCCTGCGCCCCGATGGCACCAATGAGCGCGCGCTGGCCGTGGCAACCATCCGCGACGAAGAGGTGCGAATCCTTGACCCCGCGCCACGCGCCTTCGTCGGCCCCGGTTTCTGAGCGCCGCCCGAAAGTGGCCGGGCCCGCAGGCAATGCCGACACCCCCGATGCAGGGGCGCTTGCTGCCGGTGCGGGCACGCCGCTCGCCTGCCCGCCGACGCCGAACGGGCGGCTGATCTGCCCGCAGGAAGAGATCGTCGACCTGGCGCACCTCGATGCGCGGCTGCAGGCAGCCTGCGCGGGCAAGAGCGACCAGCGCGAGATTCGCGCCGCTTGCGTGGCGGTGCTGGCCGAGGCGCTGAAGGCCGGCAATGCGGCACTGCGTGATGCCCTTGCCCTTGCGCCGCGCGACGCCCGCGCCTTTGTGCGTGCGCAGACCTGGCTGACCGATGCCGTGGTCACCGCGGCGCTCAATCTGGTAACCACGACCCTGCATCCGCGCCCCAACCCCACCAGCGGCGAGCATGTCGCGGTGCTGGCCGTGGGCGGCTATGGCCGCTCGGAGATGGCGCCGCATTCCGATGTCGATCTGCTGTTCCTGACACCGTGGAAGGTAACCGGCTGGACCGAGAGCGTGATCGAGAGCACGCTCTACATATTGTGGGATCTCAAGCTCAAGGTTGGCCATGCCAGCCGCACCATCGACGACTGCCTGCGCCTGGGGCGCGAGGACTACACCATCCGCACCGCGCTACTGGAGCACCGTTTCCTTTGCGGCGACGCGGCGCTGGCCGAGCTGCTGACCACGCGCCTGCGCGGCGAGCTTTTCCGCAATACCGCCAGCGAGTTCATCGAGGCCAAGCTGGCCGAGCGTACGGCGCGCCATACCCGCCAGGGCGGGCAGCGCTACATGCTTGAACCCAATGTCAAGGAAGGCAAGGGGGGCCTGCGCGACCTGCAGACGCTCTACTGGATCGCAAAATACGTCCACGAGGTCGATCAGGCCGCCGAGCTGGTGGCGCTGGGCTTCTTTACCGCCGAGGAATACCAGAGCTTCCGTGCCGCCGAAACCTTCCTGTGGGCGGTGCGCTGCCATCTGCACCATATCAGCGCCCGTCCGGTCGA
The DNA here is from genome assembly GCA_020832665.1 of Pararhodobacter sp. Lineage (GTDB taxonomy): Bacteria > Pseudomonadota > Alphaproteobacteria > Rhodobacterales > Rhodobacteraceae > Pararhodobacter. Next base: position 7,768 of record JAFIEG010000046.1, read on the forward strand.
CCAGCTGACTTTCGACATGCAGCCCGAAGTGGCCGAGCGCATGGGCTATGCCGATCATGGCGGGCGCCGCGCGGTCGAGCATTTCATGCAGGATTATTTCCGCCACGCCACCCGCGTCGGCGAGCTGACGCGCATCTTTCTGGTTGCGCTCGAGGCGCGCCATGTCAAGCGCATGCCCGATTTTCTGCGCCTGCTGCGCCGCCGAAGGGTGAAGGCCGGCTACAAGGTCGAGTTGAACCGGCTCAACATCGCCGATCCGCAGGCGTTCCTGGCCGAGCCGGTGAACCTGCTTCGCCTGTTCGAGGAGGCGCTGCGCACCGGGCTTCTGATCCACCCCGATGCCATGCGGCTGGTGGCGGGCAATCTGCATCTGATCGACGGCAAGCTGCGCGAAGACCCCGAAGCGGTGCGCATCTTTCTTGACCTGATGCTGAAACACGGCAACCCCGAACGCGCGCTCAGGCGCATGAACGAGCTGGGCGTGCTGGCCGCCTTCATTCCTGAATTCGAGCCGATCGTGGCGATGATGCAGTTCAACGTCTATCACCACTACACGGTAGACGAACACACCATCCAGTGCATCAGCACGCTGGCGCACATCGAGCGCGGCGAGTTGGTCGAGGAACTGCCCATTGCCAGCCGCATTCTGGAAGAGGGCATCAACCGCAAGGTGCTCTATGTGGCGCTTTTGCTGCACGATATCGGCAAGGGAAGGCCCGAGGACCATTCGGTGCTGGGCGCGCAGATCGCGCGGCGGGTGGCGCCCAGGCTGCGGCTGAATGCCGAGGAAAGCGAGACGGTGGAATGGCTGGTGCGCCACCATCTGCTGATGTCGGACACGGCGCAGAAACGCGATATCGGCGACCCGCGCACGGTGCGCGATTTCGCCCGCGCGGTGCAAACACGCAAGAGGCTGGACCTGCTGACGGTGATGACCGTGTGCGACATCCGCGGCGTGGGGCCGGGGACATGGAACAACTGGAAGGCCATGCTGCTGCGCCAGCTCTATCGCGACACCGCCGAGGCGCTGGAGCACGGGCTGGAAGTAGCCAGCCGCGCCAAGCGCGAGAACGAGGCCAGGCGCGTGCTGCGCCAGGCGCTGGCCGACTGGCCGCGCGCTGCGCTGCGCACCGAGACCCAGCGTCATTACGGCCCCTACTGGCAAGGGCTGGCCACCGAGACCCATGTCACCTTCGCCCGGCTGCTGCGCGATATCGACGATGACGAGATCCGCATCGACCTGCACCCCGACCCGGCACGCGACGCCACGCGCGCGTGTTTCGCGCTCGCCGATCACCCCGGCATCTTCTCGCGCCTGGCCGGCGCGCTGGCGATGGCCGGCGCCAATATCGTCGACGCGCGCACCTATACCTCGAAGGACGGTTACGCCACGGCGGTTTTCTGGATACAGGACGCCGAGGGTCACCCTTTCGAGGAATCGCGCCTGCCCCGGCTGCGCCGGACCATCGAGCGCACCTTTGCGGGCGAACTGGTGGCCTCGGAGGAGTTGAAGGAACGCGATCGGATGCGCAAGCGCGAGCGCCGCTTCCAGATCCCCACTACCATCACCTTCGACAATGACGGCTCGGATATCTATACCATCATCGAGGTCGATACCCGCGACCGGCCCGGGCTGCTCCATGATCTGACACGCACCCTGGCCGAGGCCAATATCTCGATTGCCAGCGCGGTGATCGCCACCTATGGCGTGCAGGTGGTGGATACCTTCTATGTCAAGGATATGTTCGGGCTGAAACTGCATGCGAAATCACGCCAGGAAGCGCTGGAAAAGAAGCTGCGCGCGGCCATCGAGGCCGGTGCGCGCCGCGCGGTCAAGGCGTGAGGCGCCTGGGCGGCCGAGGCGGAACGACAAGCGGTGGGGCGGATCCCGCCCGCCCGCGCCGGATCGGCGATCCGGCACCGGCGGTTGGGCCGTGCTCGTGCCTGCGGCACGAGCCTGTCGGGGCTCTGCCCCCGTGCCTGCGGCGCTCCCCCGGCGTATTTTCGGCAAGATGAAGCGCAAGGAGCGCCCGGCATGACCCCGATCCGGCTGATGCGCAGCTTCGCCACGGTGGGCGGCTGGACGCTGGCAAGCCGCGTTCTGGGCTTTGTGCGTGACATCTTGATGGCGAAGTACATCGGCGCCGGGGCGGTGGCGGATGCGTTCTTCGTGGCCTTCTCGCTGCCCAACATGTTTCGCCGCTTCTTTGCCGAGGGTGCCTTCAACGCCGCCTTCGTGCCGCTCTTTACCCGCAAGCTGACCGAATCGAAGGCCGAGGCCGAGGATTTCGCACGAGATGCCTACTGGTTCATGGCCAGTTTCCTGATCGTGTTCTCGGTGCTGGCGATGCTGGCGATGCCGCTACTGGTATTCGCCATGGCCGCCGGGTTTGGCGCCGATGAGCGCTTCGACATGGCGGTGATCTTCGGGCGCATCGCCTTTCCCTATATCCTGTTCGTCTCGCTGACCGCGCTGATCTCGGGCATGCTCAATGCCACCGGCCGCTTCTGGGCGGCGGCGGCGGCGCCGGTCATGCTGAACACGGCCCTAATCGGTGCGCTGCTCCTGGGCGCGTCAATGGGCTGGCCGATGGGGCTGGTGCTGAGCTGGGCGGTGCCGGTGGGCGGCATCGCGCAACTGGCGGCGGTGTGGCTGGCGGTAAAGCGCGCCGGCTTCAGCCTGCGCTTTCGCCGGCCGCGGCTGACACCAGAGCTGAAGCGGCTGTTCATCATTGCCGGGCCCGCCATCCTGGCCGGCGGGGTGGTGCAGATCAACCTGATCGTCGGCCGGCAGGTGGCAAGCTTCACCGAGAACGCCGTTTCCTGGCTTTCCTATGCCGACCGGCTTTACCAACTGCCACTGGGGGTGGTGGGCATTGCCGTGGGGGTGGTGCTGCTGCCTGAACTGTCGCGCCGGCTGCGAGAAGGCGAGGCCAGTGGCGCGCGTGATGCCTTCAATCGCGGCATGGAGTTCTCGCTGGCGCTGACGCTGCCGGCGGCTGTGGCGCTGGTGGTGGTGGCCGAACCGATCATCTCGGTTCTGTTCGAACGCGGCGCATTCGAGCGCGCAGATACGGTGAATACCGCCCTGGCGCTGGCAGTCTACGGGCTGGGGCTGCCCGCCTTTGTTCTGCACAAGGTGTTGCAGCCGCTCTATTTTGCGCGCGAGGACACGCGCAGCCCGTTCCGATTTGCGCTCAATGCGATGGTGGTGAATGCCGTTATCGCGGTGGGGCTGATGCCCTTCATCGGCTTCATCGCCGCCGCCTGGGGCACCACTTTTGCAGGCTGGGCAATGGTCTGGCAGCTGTGGCGCGGATCGCGCGGCATGGGAAAGGCCGCGCGCGCCGACGCGCGGCTGCGCAACCGGCTGTGGCGAATGGCGCTGGCCTCGGCCTTCATGGGGCTGAGCCTGTGGCTGGCCGCAGCCGCCCTGGGCCCGATGCTGGCCGGCCCGGCGCGGGTGCTGGCGCTCATGGCCCTGGTGGGGGTTGGCACGGTCAGCTATTTCGGGCTGGGGGCGCTGATCGGCGCCTTCCGGCTGTCGGATATCCGCGCCGCCATGCGCCGAGGGCAGCCGCCGCAGTCCGGTTGATGCCCAATCCGTTTGATCGTTTCCGACACCCTGGCCTGGACAACCTGGCCAGTATGCCATCGGCCCAAGATCGTATCAAAGCCCGCCGATCACCGCCTCGGTCAGATCGCCATCGGGCTCGCGCAGCGGATCGATGACATCGAAATGATGCCTGCCCGGCGCCGCGTGCCAGGGGCAATCCCATTCCTCGGACAGGAGCCGCGCTTGCCACAGAAAGGCCGGCCGCTCCTGCGCGCCCACCCAGACCGTCGCATCCACACCCTCGCGCTTGCGCAAGAGCGCCGGGCTTTGCGCCGCGGCCTCGGCGGCGTCGATGCTCAGCTTTTCATTCATGGCGGTCTGCATCAGCGGGCGCAGATCGGCCAAGGGCGAGATCGGCACCACGCGCGCCAGCCGCGCCGCACATGCCGGGCGCAGGTCTGTGCAGGCCATGCGCGCCGAAAGATGCCCGCCGGCGGAATGGCCACACAGCGCTATCGGCCCGTCGGGCACCTGCACCGCCGCCGCGCCGATGGCGGCCTCGATCTCGCCCACCATTTCGCTGATGCGCGCCTCGGGCGCCAGCGTATAGCCCGGCATGGCCACCGCCCAGCCGCGCGCCAGCGCCCCGGCGGCAAAGCCTGACCAGTCCTCGGGGCCAAAGGCCAGCCAGTAGCCGCCATGAATGAACACCATAAGCCCGCGCGGCACGCCCTCGGGCAGGAACAGATCATAGCGCTGGCGAGCGCTCTGCCCATAGGCAAGCCCGCTTCGCGCTCGCTCGCCCAGTCCATCGCGCAGCGCCGCGGCATCGGCGCGCCAGCGCAGTGGAAATTCATCGGCGCCGGGGATGAAATCGGCATTGGCGTAATCGCGTGACAGGTCGGGCAGGGCGTTCATTGTCATCTCCGCTGTATTATGATCAAACTCACGCAACTTGACGGGGCCGGCAAGCCCCAATTCTTCGGGAGGATGCCATGCTCGACAAGACCACCGATCTGCGCTCGCTGCTGAAAGACCCCGCGCTGCTGGAAACCCGCGCCTTTGTCGACGGCGAATGGGTCGATGCCGATGACGGCGCCACCTTTGCGGTCATCAACCCCGCGCGCGGTGATGTCATCGCCCAGGTGGCCGATCTGTCGCGCGCCGAGGTGGCGCGCGCCATTGCCGCCGCCGATGTGGCGCGGCGCGACTGGGCGGCGCGCACGGGCAAGGAACGCGCCGTCATCATGCGCAAATGGTTCGATCTGATGGTGGAAAACGCAGATGACCTGGCCACCATCCTGACCGCCGAAATGGGCAAGCCGCTGGCCGAGGCGCGCGGCGAGATACTCTATGGCGCCAGCTTCGTCGAATGGTTCGGCGAGGAAGCCAAGCGCATCTATGGCGAAACCATCCCCGGCCACCAGCCCGACAAGCGCATCAGCGTCATTCGCCAGCCCATCGGAGTGGCGGCCTCGATCACGCCGTGGAACTTTCCCAACGCCATGATCGCGCGCAAGGTGGCCCCGGCGCTGGCGGTGGGCTGCGGTTTCGTTGGTCGCCCGGCCGCCGAGACGCCGCTTTCGGCGCTGGCCATGGCGGTGCTGGCCGAGCGCGCGGGCGTGCCCAAGGGGGTGATGAGCATCGTCACCTCGTCGCGCTCGTCTGATATCGGCAAGGAATTTTGTGAGAATCCGGCAGTGCGCAAGCTAACCTTCACCGGCTCGACCGAGGTGGGGCGCATCCTGTTGCGCCAGGCCGCCGATCAGGTGATCAAATGCTCGATGGAACTGGGCGGCAACGCGCCCTTCATCGTCTTCGACGACGCCGATCTCGACGCTGCCGTCGAGGGCGCGATCATGTCTAAGTATCGCAATAACGGCCAGACCTGCGTTTGCGCCAACCGCATCTATGTGCAGGCCGGGGTTTACGATGCCTTTGCCGAAAAGCTCAAGGCAGCGGTGGAGAAGCTGAAGGTGGGCGACGGGCTGGAGCAAGGCACCGATCTGGGCCCGCTGATCAACGAAGCGGCGGTGGAGAAGGTTGAGGAACACATCAAGGATGTGCTCGGCCATGGGGGCAAGCTGCTCACCGGCGGGCGGCGGCATGGCAATGGCGGCTCGTTTTTCGAGCCCACCATCGTCACCGGCGTTACCCAGGCGATGAAGGTGGCGAAAGAGGAAACCTTCGGCCCGCTGGCGCCGCTTTTCCGCTTCGATACCGAGGACGAGGTGATCGGCTACGCCAATGACACCATCTTCGGGCTGGCGGCCTATTTCTATGCGCGCGATGTGGGGCGCATCACCCGCGTGCAGGAGGGGCTGGAATACGGCATCGTGGGGGTGAATACAGGCATCATTTCAACCGAGGTGGCGCCCTTCGGCGGGGTCAAGCAATCGGGGCTGGGCCGCGAGGGCTCGCGCCACGGGATCGAGGATTACCTGGAAATGAAGTATGTCTGCCTGAGCGTGTGAGCGGCAAGGAACCTGTTGCAGCAAGGCACGGGGGCGCCGGAGAAAAGGCGCGTCCAATATAAATCTTTGGCGCTTCACATTCGCGTGTTAGCCTTGCAGGCACGCGCGAGGGAGGGGTCAAGGGGGCCAGATGTCGGTTTGCGTTTTTTTTCGTGGTTTTCGTGGCCTTGTAGCTTCTCTTGCCTGTTTGCCCCTGCTTTTGTTACCGGCGGCCCTGTCGGCGGAAACACCACGCATCGTGCAGCTCGCAGTCGGCAATGCCTTTTCCTGCGCGCTGGACAGTAACGAACAGGTCTGGTGCTGGGGCGGCATCAATGTTGACGCCGACTCCGATGAAGACGACTGGGATTTCGAACCGCACCTGACCCCGGTACGGTTCGAAAGGCTTGGCACCGTCCGTGTGCTGGCGGCACACCACGATGCGGGCCACATATGCATGATCAACGAATTCCAGCGCGTTTTCTGCTGGGGGTGGAATAATGTTGGCCAGTTGGGCGATGGCACCACGACAAACCGCTATACCCCGGTGCGGGTCGAGGGGTTGGGGCCGGCTCAGGCGCTGGTGGTTGGCTCCAATCATTCCTGCGCAATCGATGGCCGCGACCGCATCTTCTGCTGGGGCAGCAACTCACATGGCCAGCTTGGCGACGGCACAACCGAGACACGGTTGACGCCATCTAGGGTGCGTGTGTTGCGCACCGGCTCGGCACTGGCCGCCGGAGGGGCACATACCTGCGCGCTTGACCTCGACGGACGCGCGCATTGTTGGGGGTGGAACGGGCGAGGCCAAATCGGTGACGGCAGCACCGAGACCCGGTTGACGCCCGAGCGGGTGAGAAATCTCGCGCGAAGCAGCATGCTTTCGCTGGGTACAAGCCACTCCTGCGCGCTCGACCTCAGCGGGCATGCCAACTGTTGGGGGTGGAACCAATTCGGTGAGCTTGGCGACGGCACCACCGAACAACGTTTGACACCGGCGAGGGTGCAGAACCTGTGGCGCAACACGTCGCTTGCGGCGAGTTCGGGTCATTCCTGCGCCGTCACGCGCCATGGCCGCGTCCGTTGCTGGGGATGGAACTGGAATGGCCAGTTGGGCGATGGCACTAGAGCGGATCGCCTGGCCCCGGTGCTGGTCCCCAACTTGGATTCGGTTGAAGAATTGAGTTTGGGGTTAGCACATACCTGCGCCCTCACCGAGGAAGGCCGGGTTTTCTGCTGGGGGTGGAACCAATTCGGTCAGCTTGGCGACGGCACCACCGAGGATCGCCTGACGCCAGTTGAGGTCGCCTTTCCGACGAACGAACCGCCGCTGTTTCCGATCGCGGGGTTTGACGAAAACCCAATTGAACGTATCAATCACTGCTACGGCGCGCACAACCGCAATCACTTCGAGGAGCGGTACAATTACATTCGGGGCCAGTATCACACTGGCGTCGACCTGCGCACTAGAGATCTCAACACGCCGATTGTGCGCGCGCCGGTGGACGGCGAAATAGTCTATTACCGGAGACGCAGCAACAGCGATCCCAACCCAGACTGGAACCAGACCTTCGCTGTCCTCCGAGGCGATGACGGCCATGACTACATCCTTGCCCACATGAACTGCAATCGGACCGACGACGATGGGGTGCCTTACTGCGACGAAAGCCGAGCGATGATCACAGACACCGAAGCCTACCCGCCGGAAGCATGGCGCCGCGTCGAGCGGGGGACGGTTCTCGGAGAGGTCCCGAATTTCCAGATGCAATCCCCGCACTTGCATCTCGGTGTCGTGACCCGGCCTATTGTTGACGAACGCGGCGTACTTATCTCGGAATTCCACTGTGCGTTCTGGGCCCGTATCCCGTTTGCCGGCCAGACGGGCTGCGCGGACAACAACCGCACGCGCCCTCAAGCCCGACGACATGCTCTCAATCTTGGCTTCATTGACCCGCTTTCACTCTATGCCGAGCACACAACCTGTGAGTGCCTGTACAGCGAGCCTTACTGCCCTACTTGGTAAAAGCGCCGTCGCCCATGGGGTCGGCACCCTTTGGCGGGTGAAGAAGTTGGGGCCGGGCCGCGCCTGCCTGTCCGGTCGCCCGCAGCACCCCTATCGGCCGGAGCCCTCGCCGGCGCCAGCCGGAGTGTCAGCGCCCTTGCCGTGGGTGCGCGGCCTGCCCAGCACGGCGCCGGCCAGCATGGCCGCGGCAACGATCAGGCTCAGCCTCTTGCCCAGTACGGCGCGGGCCAGCGTCGCCCCGGCGCCGCGATAAAAGGCCAGCCGCTCGTCGCGCCAGGCGCGTTCCTGCCGGTTGAGCACCGCCACCACCGCCAGCACGACAAGCGCCAGCGCGGCAAAACCCGCCGCAACCACGAGGGCGGCCAGCACCGGGTCGGCGTGGCGCGCCACCCACAGCACCAGCGCCACCACCGCCACGGCATAGGCAGTCAGCCCCGCCAAGGCGGCGGCGACATAGAGCACCGCGTTGCGCCGGCGCGCGCGGCCGATTCGCGCGACATCGGCCGCGGCCAGCCGCAACAGCCCCTCGATGACCTGGCGCGGATCGCTCATCGGCGCAGGAACAGGCCCAGAAGAAACCCCGCCAGCGCCGCCAGCCCCAGCGATTGCAGCGGCTGCGCCTGCACGCGGCTGCGGGCTTCATCCTCGAGCCGGTGAAGTTGGCGCTGCAACTCGGCCAGCGCCTCTTCGGGCATGGCCTCGGCCTGGCCGCGCGCCTCTTCCCAGCGCGCCGAGCCGGCGCTCTTGAGCATCTGCGCCAGCTCGGTCATGTCCTCGCGCAGCTTTGCGATCTGCGCCTCGATCTCGGCGCGGTCGGGGGCATCAGCATCTTCGGCGCTGCCCGCACCGCCCTTTGGCGGTGGCGTGTTCTTCGGCTTGTTCATGCGGCTTGCTCCCTTGCACTGCGGGCGCTCAACGCCCAAACAACAATCTTACACCCCAGCCTGCACGCTGCCCATGACCTGCGTCAAGCACCCTGGCCCGGCGCGGCCAGCCCCAGCACTGCGGCCATGTCGTATTCGCCCGGCGGCTTTCCCTGCGCCCAGCGCGCCGCCTTCAGCGCCCCGCGCGCGAAGATGGCGCGGTCGGTGGCGATATGGCGCAGCACGATGCGCTCGCCCTCGCCGGCAAAGATCACGTCATGTTCACCGACGATATCGCCACCGCGCAGCGCGGCAAAGCCGATGGCGCCGCGCCCGCGCGCGCCGGTGATGCCATCGCGGCCGCGCTCGGCGGCGATATCGAGCGCCACGCCGCGCCCCGCCGCCGCCGCCTCGCCCAGCATCAGCGCCGTGCCCGAGGGCGCATCGACCTTGTGGCGGTGATGTGCCTCGACGATCTCGATATCGAAATCGGCATCCAGCGCCGCAGCCACCTGCCTTGTCAGCGCCACCAGCAGATTCACGCCCAGGCTCATATTGCCCGCGCGCACGATCGCCGTGTCGCGCGCCGCGCTTGCAATGGCCTCCAGATCGGCCGGCGCGAAACCGGTGGTGCCGATGACATGCGCCACGCCGCGCCTTGCGGCCTGTTCGGCCAGCGCCACGCTCGCCGCCGGGGTGGTGAAATCGATCACCGCGCCCGCCCCGTCGAGCGCGGCGCCGGCATCGTCGCTCACCTGCACGCCCAGCGCCTGGCCGCCCATCGCCTCGCCCAGATCGCGGCCCAGCCAGGCATGGCCGGGCCGTTCCAGCGCGCCGGCCAGCGCCATGCTGTCGCTCTCATTGATCAGCCGCACCAGCGTCTGGCCCATTCGGCCCGAAACGCCGTTGACCACCACACCGACCCTGTCACCCATTGCCGCGCCCCTGCTGCCATTCCCGCTGCCAACCGCCTGCTTAGCGCCGATCGGCGCGCGAGGCGAGCCCCCGGGGTCAATGCGCGTGCATCCGATTGCAGGGAGCGGGCCGATGCCCTATCTATGCGCCATGGCAAGGCATCGCATCGATCAGGGCAAGGGCCCCTCGCAGCGCCAGCTTCGCGTCGGCGAGGTTATACGCCGGCGGCTGGCCGAGATACTCTCGCGCGGAGAGTTGCATGACCCGGCGCTGGCCGGGCTGTCGATCACCGTGTCCGAGGTGCGCTGCTCGCCCGATCTGAAGATCGCCACCGCCTTTGTCATGCCGCTGGGCGGCCACAGGGCGAAAGAGGCGCTTGACGGGCTGAGGCGCAACAAGGCCGAGCTGCGCCACCTTCTGGCGCGCGAGCTGACGCTGAAATTCGCGCCCGATCTGCGCTTCCAGCTCGATGCGTCCTTCGACCGCATGGATGAAACGCGCCGGCTGCTGGCCGATCCGCGCGTGCGCGCCGATGTCTCGGCGCCCGATCCCTCCGACCACCCCTCCGACTCCGATGAACGCGGCTGAGCGCCCCCGCCGCAGCCTGCTTGTCGGGGTGTTGGCCATTTTTTACGCCCTGAGCGCGGCAGCCATACCGGTAGAGGCGGCGCCCTGCAGCACGACAAGCTTTGAATCGATCGGCTTCACCCTGTGCGAAGCGCGCGCGGGCGACGATATCCGCCTGTTTCTCGACGATGACGAGGGCGAGGTCCTGGGCTCTTTCGCGCGTATCGAGGCGGCGCTGGCAGTGCGGGGCGAGGCGCTGGAATTCGCCATGAATGCCGGCATGTATCACCCCGACCGCCGCCCGGTGGGCCTTTACATAGAGGATGGCGAAGAGCGCCGGGGCGTTGTCACCTCGGCCGGGCCGGGCAATTTCGGCATGCTGCCCAATGGCGTGTTCTGCGTGCTCGATGAGGGTTTCGCCATCGTCGAGAGCCGTGAATTCGCCGAGGCGCCGCTTCCCTGCCGCCACGCCACCCAGTCGGGGCCGATGCTGGTTATCGATGGCGCGCTGCATCCGCGCTTTCTGGAGAACTCCACATCGGCGCTTCTGCGCAACGGGGTTGGGGTTGATGCAAGCGGGCAGCGCTTGGTCTTTGCCATCTCCGACCAACCGGTGACATTTCACCGCTTCGCGCGGCTGTTTCGTGACCATCTCGACCTGCCGCTGGCGCTTTACCTCGATGGCAATGTCTCGCGGCTGCACGCCCCCGGGATCGGGCGTTCCGACTGGGGACGCCCGATGGGGCCGGTGGTGGGGATGGTGAGCGCGCAGGAAGGGGCCGTTGGCGAGGAGGCCGAGGCCGAGGGCGGCTGAAGGCCCCCCAATAACCCTGAAGGCCCCCCAATAACCAAGGGCTTGGCAGCCGCCGCCCGGCGATTATCTGTGCATCTAGGCGGTTTTCCGGGGAGCAGTGCCCCCAATGGTGTTTTACCCCGCGCCCGTCCAGCGATTCGCCCGCCAGCCGCGTGAAGGAAAGGCCCCATGCTGCAGATCCGCTTCGACAACAGCTATGCGCGCGAGCTTGAGGGCATGTATGTGCCCTGGCAGGGCAGCCGCGCCCCGGCGCCGAAGATGCTTTTGCTCAACGAGGTGCTGGCCGATGAGCTGGGCCTCGATGCGCAGGCGCTGCAATCGCCCGAGGGGCTGGCCATGCTCACCGGTTCGGCCATGCCCGAGGGCGCCAGCCCGCTGGCCATGGCTTATGCCGGGCACCAGTTCGGCGGTTTCTCGCCGCAGCTTGGCGACGGCCGCGCGCTGCTGGTGGGCGAGGTGATCAACCGCCAGGGCCGCCGGCGCGACATTCATCTGAAGGGCTCGGGGCGCACCCCCTTTGCGCGCGGCGGCGACGGCAAGGCCGCGCTCGGGCCGGTCTTGCGCGAATACATCATCGGCGAAGCAATGGCGGCGCTGGGCATTCCCACCACCCGCGCGCTGGCGGCGGTGGCCACGGGCGAGACCGTCTTGCGCGAAGAGCCGCTGCCCGGCGCGGTGCTGGCACGCGTCGGGGCCAGCCATCTGCGCGTCGGCAGCTTCCAGTTCTTCCTGGCGCGCGGCGACATCGCCAGCCTGAAACGCCTGGCCGACTACGCCATCCGTCGCCATGACCCCGAACTGGAAGGGCGCGATGACTGCTATCTTGCCTTCCTCCAGGCAGTGACGGCGCGGCAGATGGCGCTGGTGGCGCAATGGATGGCGGTGGGTTTCGTGCATGGGGTGATGAACACTGACAATTGCGCGATCTCGGGCGAGACCATCGATTACGGCCCCTGCGCCTTTGTCGATGTCTACGACCCGCAGGCGGTGTTCAGCTCGATCGACACCGGCGGGCGCTACGCCTATGCCAACCAACCGCTGTTGGCGCAGTGGAATCTGGCACGGCTGGCCGAGACGCTCTTGCCGCTGATCGCGCCGGAAAACCCCGAATCGGCGCTGCCCGAGGCGCGCGCGGTGATTGACGGCGCCGCCGGTATTTACACGCAGGAGCGCCGCCGCCGCTTCGGTGCAAAGCTGGGGCTGGCCGCGCCCGGGGAAGATGACGAGGCGCTGATCGACGGTTTTCTGGACATGCTCGCTGCCAAAGGCGCCGATTTCACGCAAAGCTTCCGCGCGCTCATCGATGCCGCCGGCGGCGACGCGGCGGCGCTCTCAGCGCAGTTGCGCAGCGCGCCGGGGCTGAATGACTGGCTGACGCGCTGGCGCAAGCGGCTGGATGCCGAAAAGGACGGCGCGGCGGGCGCGGTGGCGCGGATGCAGGCGGCTAACCCGGTCTATATCCCACGCAATCATCTTGTCGAGGCGGCGCTGGCCGACGCCCAAGGCGGCAATCTGGAAACCACCCGCCGGCTGCTCGAGGCGCTGGCGCAGCCCTTCACCGAGTGCGCCGGGTTCGAAGCCTACGCGGCGCCCGCGCCCAGCGGTTTCGGCCCTTATGTCACCTATTGCGGCACCTGATACCGGCTTCGGATGATTGGTTCCGATGCCTTGGCTTGCATGCCCGCCCGTGCGTCAGGACGGGCAGCGCCCGCAGGTCGCGCTCTCACCAACCCCGCCCCACGCGCCTTGCGGGCGCCGTCCGAGTAGCCGAATCGTTCAACCGAACCTGGCAAGGGGGGCGTTGCGCGGGCGCGCGGGGAAACACCATTGGCGAATTGCGAACTCGAAAATGTAAAGGGGCCGGCGAACCGGCCCCTTTGAAACTTTCACGCGCGGGGAGCGTCAGTCGTCGGCATCAAGCCGTTCGATCAACTGCCAGACGCCATCCTGGACCTGCGAGATGGTGATCACGTTCGAGCCGCGGTGATCTTCGGGCGAGAACGAGATCTGCACGTCGAGCAGCGGTTCGTAGACATCGATCGAATACATCCCGTCCATGAAGCTTTCCAGCGTCAGGTCAGGCCCGGCCGCTTCGAGCGCCGTGTGGATGATCCGCGCCGACACATAGCCCAGCATGGCAAAGCCGCCCGGCTGCTCGCCATAGCGGGCGCGGAACAGTTCGACGAATTCTTCCATTTCGGGCTCATCGACGCGCGCCTGCAGGTCAACCCAGCTGGCGGCGGCGTAAAGCCCTTCGGTGGCTCCGCCGGGCACGCCGGCGACTGCCTCGTGGAAGCCGGCCGAGCTGACCAGGAAGACCGCGTCATCCCAGCCCAGGCGCTGCGCGGTGACATAGACGGTGATCGCGGCGCGAACGCCCAGCGCCACGGTGACGGCATCGCAGCCGGCCGAGCGCAGGCGGGTCAGGGCGCCGACATAATCCTGCTCGTCGGGGCGGTGAGTGGTGCTGTCCAGCAGTTCCAGCCCCAGCATCTCGGCACCGTCGCGCGTGCCCTCGAAGATCTCCTCGCCGAAATCGGTGGGCAGATACATCGAGCACACGCTCTCGATGCCGCGTTCAGCCTGCAGGTAGCGCAGACCTTCGATCATCTCGTTGTAATAGGTGCCGATCAGGGCAAAGTTCAGCCCCGGCGGTTCGGGCAGGATCTGGCGCGCGGCGGTGAGCGGGAACAGGTTCGGCACCTGCCGGCGCTCCATCAGCGGGTAATGGGTGACGTTGTGCGGCGTGCCCAGGTTCGACAGCATGAAGAACACCTGGTCGCGTTCGATGAGCTTGTTGAAGGCCTGGGTGGCGCGCGGCAGCTGATAGCCGTGATCCTCGACAATGTAGCGTATGGTGCGGCCATGCACGCCACCGGCCTCGTTGAGCGCGTCGAAATAGAGGTTGGCGCCGTTCACCGCCGGGGTCGAAACGGCCGCGAACACGCCTGAAAGGTCATGCGCGCCGCCGATCACGATTTCCGTGTCGGTCACGCCACGGGTCTGCGCATGGGCGCCGACCGCCAGCGTGGTGGCCGCCGCAGCGGCCAGGATGGTCTTGAGATGCTTCATGGTTTCCTCCCCTTAACGAGCCCTTTTCGGGCCACGACTCAATACATATCATCAATCAGCGCGGCGTGGCGTTTTTCAACCGTCGCGCGTTTGAGTTTCATCGTCGCCGTCAGTTCTTCATCCTCGGCGGTCAGCAGCACGTCGATCAGGCGGAAATCCTTGATCTGCTCGACGCGGGCGAATTCGCGGTTGACCTGATCGACCTCGCGCTTGATCAGATCGACGATCTCGGGCGCGCGGCACAGGCTGCGGAAGTCAGAGAACGGCACCTTGTGGTCCTGCGCGTATTTCTCGACATTCTCCTGATCGATCATGATAAGCGCGGTCAGGAATTTGCGCTTGTCGCCGATGATCACCGCATCGGAAATGTAATGGCTGAATTTCAGCCGGCTTTCGATCTCGGCGGGGGTAATGTTCTTGCCGCCGGCGGTGATGATGATGTCCTTCATCCGGCCGGTGATGGTGAGATAGCCATCCTCGTCGATACGGCCGATATCACCGGTTTTCAGCCAGTTATCCTCGGCAAAGGTCTCGGCGGTCTTGTCGGGCTTGTTCAGGTAGCCGGTGAACACGTTCAGCCCCTTTACCTGAATCTCGTCGAACTCGCCGATGCGGACCTGCACGCCGGGAATGGCGCGCCCGACCGTGCCGACGCGGTTGGCGCCGGGCAGGTTGAGCGTGGACACGCCCGAAGTTTCAGACATGCCGAAACCCTCGACAAGCGGCACGCCGATGGCGTTGTACCAGCGCAGAAGCTCGGGCGAGATCGGTGCGGCGCCGGTCACCCCGCTCATCAGGCGGTCCATGCCCAGCATCCGGCGCAGATTGCGCAGCACCAGCATATCCCACAGCCAGTACCAGGCGGCGGTGAAAAGCGGCACGGGCTTGCCTTCGAGCGTGTAGGCGCTGCGCGCATGCCCGGCACGTACGGCAGTGGCGAAGGCCACACGCCCCACCCAGGTGGCGTCCTGAGCCATTACCAGCACCCGCGAATAGACCTTTTCCCACACCCGCGGCACGGCGACGAAGCCATGCGGCGACACCTCGCGCAGATTGTCGAACACGGTTTCGGGGCTTTCGGCGAAATTGACCGTCGAGGACACCATCAGCGGCGTGTAGAGCGACACCAGCCGCTCAAGGATGTGGCACAGCGGCAGAAAGCAAAGCTGCTCGGCGCCCTGATCGAAGGGCAGGCCATGGATGGCCGATTCCATGCCCGCGAGGATGTTCTCATGGGTGAGCATCACGCCCTTCGGGTCGCCCGTGGTGCCCGAGGTGTAGATCAGCACCGCCAGGTCCTCGGGTTTCACCGCGTCGATCGAGCGGTTGAAGGCGTCGTCGTCATCATGCGCGCGGCCGAGATTGTAGAGATCGGACAGGAACATGCATTTGGGATGCGAAAAGCTGTGCAGCCCTTCCGGGTCCTGGATGATGACCTTGACCAGCGAGGGCATCTGATCCTCGACCTCGAGGAACTTGTCGAGCTGCTCCTCGTTCTCGACGAACAGGAAGCGCGTTTGCGAATCATTGACCAGATAGGAGACCTGGCGCGCGCTGTCGGTGGTATAGATGCCCGACGAGACCGCGCCCATGCACTGCGCGGCCATGTCGATATACATCCATTCCTTGTTGTCCTCGGACAAGATCGAGACCACATCGCCCCGCTCCAGCCCCAGCGCGCGCAGCCCCATGGCAATCAGCCGCGCATTGGCCAGATAATCGCTCCAGGAATGGGCCTGCCAGATGCCCAGCTCCTTTTCGCGATGCGCCGTCGCCGCGCCATTTGCCAGGCAGCGCGCGCGTAAAAGCGCCGGCAGCGTCTTGTAGCCGTCGATCTGCACGGGGCGCGTGCCGGGGGTCGCGTTGACCCGCACGCCCTTGACGATCTTTTCCTCCATGGCCGTTCCTCCCGTTACCGCCATGTCTTGCGCTTCTTCCAGCGCCGCTCGCCGCGCGCGCCCTCATTGGCATGGCCAAGATAAAAGCGCTGGATATCCTCCGACGCGGCCAGCCGCTCGGCGGTATCGGACATCACGATGCGGCCCAGCTCCATCACATAGCCCTGGTCGGCCAGGTCCAGCGCCACGGCGGCGTTTTGCTCGACCACCAGCATGGTCACGCCCTCATCCTTGTTCAGCCGCTTGAGAATGGCGAAGATCTCTTGCGTCAGGATCGGCGACAGCCCCAGGCTGGGCTCGTCAAGCAGCATGATGCGGGGCTTGAGCATGAGCCCGCGACCGATGGCCAGCATTTGCTGCTGTCCGCCCGAAAGCGTGCCCGCCTCTTGCTGGCGGCGCTCTTTCAGGATGGGGAAATACTCGAAGACCAGATCGCGCGCGCGGGCGATCTCGGCGCGGTTCGATTTCGTGTAGGCGCCGAGGCTGAGATTCTCGTCAACCGTCAGAAGCGGGAACACCTCGCGCCCCTCGGGCACCTGCACGATGCCCCGGCGCACGATCTGGTGCGGCTCGCGGCCCTGGATTTCCTCGCCATCGAAGACGATGCGGCCCTTTTCCGGGTCCATGATGCCGGAAATGGTTTTCAGGAGCGTGGTCTTGCCGGCGCCATTGGCGCCCAGCACGGTCACCACCTGGCCCTGATGCACATCAAGGCTGACCCCGCGAATGGCCACGATGGGGCCGTAATAGGTTTCGAGATTGCGAACTTCCAGCAGCGCGCTCATACCCGCTCTCCCGTCGCCGAGGCGGTCTTGGAAATGGCGCCGGTGCCCAGATAGGCCTCGATCACCTTCGGGTGCTTCTGCACCTCATTCGCCGTGCCCTCGGCCAGCTTCTTGCCGCCATCGAGCGCCAGCACGCGGTCGGAAACCTTGCCCACCAGCCCCATGTCGTGCTCGACCATCAGCACCGTGATGCCCATCTGGCGGCGGATATCCTCGATCCACCAGCGCATGTCCTGCGTCTCTTCCACCGACAGGCCCGAGGCCGGCTCGTCAAGCAGCAACAGCCGCGGTTTCGACGCCAGCGCGCGCGCCAGTTCGACCACCTTGCGCACGCCATAGGGCAGGCCCATGATGTACTTGTCACGATAGGCTTGCAGATCGAGGAATTCGATCACCTCTTCCACCGCGTGGCGATGAGCGCGCTCCTCGCGCCACGAGCGCCCGGCAAAGAACATCTCTTCCACCAGGGTGGTGCGCCGGTGGCGGTGGCGGCCGACCAGCAGGTTCTGCAGCACCGTGGCGCGCTCAAATAGCTCGATGTTCTGGAATGTGCGCGCGATGCCCAGCCGCGGCACATTGTGCGGCTTGAGCTTCAGCAGATCCTCGCCATCAAAGGTGATCGAGCCGGCAAAGGGCGTATAGAAGCGCGAGATCATGTTGAACACGGTCGATTTGCCCGCGCCGTTGGGGCCGACCAGGGCAAAGACCTGCCCCTCCTCCACCGACATGGTCAGATCGTTCACCGCGGTGACGCCGCCGAATTTCAGCGTGACATTCTTCAGTTCAAGCAGGCTCATCTCACGCGCTCCGTCTTCAGATAGCTCTTCTGACGGCGGAACATGTCGCGCCGGGCGAAGGGGAACAGCTCGAACCAGGTGCGAATCTTCAGCCAGCGGCCGTAAAGACCCATCGGCTCGAAGACGATGAAGAAGATCAGGATCGCGCCGAAGACGCCGAATTCCAGCCCCGGCACGCTCATCCAGCGGAAACTGTCGGTCACGATCGACAGCCCCTGTGGCAGGAAGGCGATGACGATCGCGCCCAGGAACGCACCGTGGATGAAGCCCATGCCACCCACCACGATCATCATCAGCAGCTGGATGGCGATGAGGAAGGTGAAGGTTTCGTTGTTGAAAGCCCCGGCGAACAGCCCCATCAGCGCGCCGCCCAGCCCGGTGATGGCGCAGGAAAGGCCAAAGGCGATGGTCTTGGTGCGCGCCACATTGATACCCATCGCCTGCGCCGACACCTCGCTGTCGCGCACCGCGGCAAAGGCGCGCCCCAGCGGCGAGCGCAGCAGGTTGCGATAGATCAGCGTGACGATAATCACGATCGCCAGCACCATGTAATACCAGTATTCCGGGTTGACGTAGCGGTTGACCTCGACCCCGAAGAGAACGATGTCGGGCGCAAGCATGCCGTTCACGCCGCCGGTCCACTGGCGCAGGATGACGATGATGTCCTCGGTAATGATGGCCAGCGCCAGCGTGGCGATGGCCAGATAGACGCCATGCAGCCGCAGCGCCGGCACCGCGATCAGCGCCCCCACCACCCCGGTGATGATGCCAGCCAGCGGAAAGGCCAGCAGGAAGGGAACGCCGGCATTCATCAGGATGGCACAGGTATAGCAGCCCAGCGCCATGAAGGCCGAATGGCCAAGGCTGATCTGGCCGGTCTGGCCGGTCAGAAGCATCAGCCCCAGCCCGGCCACCGCCCAGATCATGACATTGGTGACCTCGCTCAGGAAGAAACTGTCGAGCAGCAGCGGCAGTGACACCATCGCCAGCAGCAGCGCACCATAGGCCGAAAAGTTCCACCAGTCGGGGAAAAGGCGGATGTCGTGGTCGTAGCTTGTCTTGAAGTGAAAGCGCATGGGGTCACACCTTCTTCGTGCGGACCTGCGCGAACAGGCCGTGCGGGCGGAAGACAAGCACCAGGATCAAAAGCACATAGGGCGCCAGTTGGCCGTAGCCCGCCGGCAGGTAGCGCGAGGCGAAGGGCTCGATCACGCCCACGATCAGCCCGCCCATCAGCGCCCCGGGCAACGAGCCGAAGCCGCCGATCACCGCCGCCGCGAAGGCCTTGATGCCGATGAAGCCCGCCGAAATGTCGAGCGAGCCTTTCGAGCCGTAAAGAATGCCGGCCACGCAGGCCACCACCGCAGCCAGCGCCCAGACCGCGCCCTGCACGCGCTTGACCGGGATGCCCATGTAATAGGCCGCCATCTGGTTCTGGCTGGCCGCCTGCATGGCCAGCCCCAGCCGCGTGCGCTGGAAGAACTGCCACAGCATGATGGTCAGAATAACGGTGACGATGATCACCGCCAGATCGGCCATGGAGATCACCACGCCAAAGGCGCGCACATCGCCCAGCGCCAGTGGCGAATGCAGGTTCATCGGCTCATGGCCGAAGATCACGCCGGTGACGAAGCGAATGACGAAGCCCAGCGCGATGGTCAGGATGACGATCGCCACCTGGTTCTGCCCGAAAAGCGAGCGCAGAATGGTGATGTCGAGCAGATAGCCCAGCGCCCCCATGATCAGCAGCGCCAGCGGCACCGCCAGCCAGAAATTGATGCCCAGGAAATGGGGGTTCACCAGCCCGACCATTACGAAGGCGCCGAGCATCATGAAATCGCCCTGGGCAAAATTGACGGCTTCGGTGGCCTTGTAGATCAGCACGAAACCAAGCGCGATCAGCCCGTAGACGCAGCCATTCGCCAGACCGCTGATCAGCAGTTGCATGAATTCCATTCTGCGGCCCTCCCAAGCCGTCAGCATCGCCACCCCATTCTCGCTTGCGGCAGGGCGGTCTGTTCATTGATGCGACCTTCGCACAATTGCCTTTCGCGTATCGCGTTTCAACAGATTTCGCGCCGCTGACTGCCCGGGCGACGCAACGGAAGGCACGCCCCGAAACCGGATGGCAAGGCGATTTGCAGTGGGCAAAAAGGTGGCAACCAGATGGCGAAAACCGGGCACAAGATGGGCAAAAAAGCGAAGAAATCCCCTCCACAGCCCCTTGGACAAGCCATACATGCACAATCTAAGCGTGATTTGACAGACTGTTACTCGCGATTAAGGCTTCTTTGTGGCGGGTTTAGAGGCTATTCTTCATCCAGCGCAGCGCAGCGCGCCATGCCCTGCCAGCAAGGCCGCGGGCCAAGGAAAACGAAAGACAAGAGAACAGAGGGAACCGCCATGACAATTCACGCCGCCAGAACCGCGCAGCACGATCTGCCCGAGGCATTTCGGGATTCGGTTCTCGGGCTCTATCTTGACGATTACGCCGCCCCCGTTTTCACTCAGGGCCGGCTTTCGACGCTGCAGCCTGGGCAGGCAATGGTGCCAGCCGGAGAAGGCGCGCTGCATGTGTTGCTGCATGGCAGGCTTTCGGGCAAGGATGACTGGTATGGGCCGGGCAATCATTTCGATGACGCATCCGCCGAGGGGCTGGCGGCATCCGGTGGCCCTGCCATGCTGTGGACGATCGAAACCGTCGCCAACGCCTGGCTGGCGGCAGTGCAGCGCCCCGCGCGGCTGGCGCTGGCGCGCGCGTTGATCGCGGCCGATACCGCCGAGCTGGCCGCCCGCCCCCCGGTCGAGCGCCCCAACCCGACCACCCTTTGCGACCTCGATCACCCCGCGATACGCCGTCAGGCGGTGCGGCTGCGCCGTGCCACCCCGGCCTCGACCGCCAAGGCGATCTTTCATTTCGTGCAGGTCATGCCCTATCGCTTCGGCCATTGGCACGAGCGTGCATCCGAGACGTTGGCGCGCGGGGTGGGGATGTGCACCACCAAGGCCAATTTGCAGGTTGCGCTGATGCGTGCGGCGGGGCTTGAGGCCGGTTTCGTGGAAACGCCGATGCCGATGTCCAAGCTCGGCCGGCTGATGCCCGATGGCTGGCTGGCGCTGATGCGCAACGAGGTGCGCCACTATTTCGCCGCCGTGAAGCTGGGCGGGCGCTGGCACGCCGCCGATGCATCCTATGACGAGCCCGCCTTTCGCATCTATATCGAATCGATGCCCGAACTGGGCTATCTGTTGCCCGCCTGGCTTGACGAAGGCCGGCCCTATCACTCGGCCGCCGCCGCCAAGGGCGACGATCCCTGGGATATCACCGTGGTGCCGGATCTGAACGATGTTATGGGCAAGCAAAGCCGCTTCGGCCCGCGCCATTTCGAGGCGCTGAATACGCGGGTTGATCGCGCGCGCGGCGCGCAGCGGCGCATCGCGCGGGGCGAGGATGGCGAGTTGCTGGGTGGGGCCGCAGGAGAGGTGTCGGCATGAGCCCTTTCGATTGGGATTTCTCGGCCCCCACCCCCTCGCCGATGGGCGATCATGACGTGCCGCGCGCTTCAGACCGGTTGGAGGGGCGGCGCGTGGCGCTCCTGGTCACTGGCGGCATCGCGGCGATGAAGACGCCCGAGATCGCCCGCAGCCTGCGCCGGCATGGCGCGCAGGTGGTGGCGTTCGCCAGCGAGGACGCGCTGCGTTATGTCGGGCGCGAGGCGCTGGAATGGGCCACGCTGGGCCCGGTGGTGACAGGGCTGAGCTGGGCCGCAGAGCATCTGTCGGATGGCGCGCCGTTTGATGCCTATCTGGTAGCGCCGGCGACGCATTCCACCATCGCCAAGATGGCGCATGGCATTGGCGACACGGTGGTCACCTCGGCGCTGATATCCGCGCTGGGGCGGATGGAACAGGGGCGCACGCAGGTGCTGGTGGCGCCCACCATGCACGGCACCATGCACAATGCGCAGCTTCTCGATAACGCCCGCCGACTGGCCGCTCAGGGGGTGCGCTTCATCACCCCGCGCGACGCCTACGGCAAGCACAACCTGCCCGATACCGAGGTCCTGTGCATCGCGCTGGGTCGCGCGCTGTCGCGTTCGCCGCTCAAGGGCAAGCGCATCATGGTCACCGCCGGGCCGACGCCGGTGCCCATCGACGGCGTGCGTCGCATCGTCAACCGTTTTCGCGGCCGGCTGGGCGCACGCGTGGCCGAGGAACTGACATGGCGCGGGGCCGAGGCCGAGCTGATCCTGGGCGATGGCGCCTGGCGGCCGCGCGCGCCGATCCCGCTGACGGTAACGCGCAGCTTTGACGATTACCGCGACACGGTGCTGGCGCGGGCGCGCGGCAAGCTTTTCGCCGGGGTGTTCTCCGCCGGGGTGGCCGATTACCGCCCTAAAAAGGCGGTGGTGGGCAAGATCGCCTCGGGGCAGTCCTCGCTGGTGCTGGAGCTGGAGCCCACCGAAAAGGTGATCGACCTCGCCTGCGCCGCCAATCCGGAGATGCATTGCATTGCCTTCAAGTATCTTGAGGGCGTCAGCGAGGAAGAACTGGTGCGCGTCGCCTCGAAACGGCTGGGCCGAGCCGGGCTGGTGGTGGCCACGCGCGGCGAGGATACGCGCGGGGTAGAGCAGCGCGCGCTTCTGGTCACTGCGCAGGGCGTCGAGCCGGTGGAGGACAAGCGCGCCATCGCCGAGCGCATCGCCGCGTATCTGGAGGCGGTGGCAAGGCAGCGGGGCAACCTCGAGGCCGCCGCCGAATGACCCGATGGGCAGCGGCGGCGAGGCAATGCGGCGGGAAACCTGCCATTCCCGCCGCCGGCAGGCTTAGGGCGAGGCGCGCTCATCCGCATGCGCGCGACCTGTTCCAACCCTTTGCGCCGGCATGCCGAAAGGCGAAGAACCGGTTCCCATCTGATTTGCGACATGCTCTGGCGCCAGGTGCTCCGGCCGCTTCACCTGCCCGGCGTCATCCGGCGATTGCAGCCCCTGCGCGTTGAGGGGCGAGGCATCACCCCGGCCTTCCCGCTCCCGCGTATCTCGGGCCCATTCCCCCGCTCAAATCCATGCCCTCGGTTCCGGAATCAGCCTGCGGTTCCTTTCCCGGCGCGCCGTGGGGCAGGGTTCCACCCCGGTATTCCCGCCATGGCCTGCCGCCCGCGCCCCGGACTGCGGGCAAGACCCCGTCGCCTTCCCTGTTAACGCGCCGAAGGGCGGGGTTATTCCCCGCCCCTGCAGCCCCCCATGCCTGAACTGCGCCGCGGTTCGCGCGGAAGGTCCGGTCAGCCTTCCTGGCGCATCAGATCGGTGATCAGCACATCGCGCAGGGAATCGCCCAGCTCTTCGCGGGCAATGTCGCGCAGCCGGCGACGCAGTGTCAGCAGGGTCTCGCCGCTGGTGAACACCCCTTCGAACCCGCCCATATTCGCATGATCGAACAGCGCCTGCAGGAAGCCCGCGCGCAGCCGCGCCTCGTGGCGCGAGAGAGTCACGCCATGACCGGCCGCCATTTCAAGCGCCAGGCCAATCACCACTACCGCGCGCACGCGCTCCTCCTCGACCAACGGCACCATGAACTGGTTGGACAGCTGCAGGCTTTCGGTGCCGCCGCCGGCGGGCCGGGATGACGCCGCCGCAAACCCTGCCGCAGAATCTGCCGCCGTACCTTCCGCCGCGCCCGATGCATCCCGGGCATCTGCAGTCGCCGACGCGCGCATGAACCAACCGGCCCCGGCCCCGGCCGCAAGTCCGAACAGGACAAGGACCAGCGGAATCAGCACTTTCATCGCAACCCCCATCAGAATGGCAGGAATATATCGGCGATCTGCTGACCGTAGCGCGGCTGCTGCACGATGCTGATATGGCCGCGCCCGCCATAGGAGATGCGCGCGCCGGCGATGCGGTCATAGGCCACCTCGTTGCGCCGCGAGATATCCTCGGGGCGGATATAGCCACTGACCAGCAACTCGCGCAGTTCGTTGTTGACGCGCACCTCCTGGCTGCCCTCGATGCGCAAGACGCCATTGGGCAGCCGCTCGATCACAGTGCTGGCGATGCGCAGGGTCAGCCTTTCGTTGCGCGACACAGAACCCGAGCCCTGAAAACCCGAGCTGGAGGAAAGCCCCACCGCATCGTCCATGCTGGCACCGGCGGGCAGGCGCCTGTTGGCCAGTTGCGGCAGACCGAAAAGCTGGGGCACGCCCATGCTCTGATCGCCCGAGCGCGCGCGCGCTGTCTGGTTCGATATCTCGGCGCGGTCGTCGATCTCGATGACCACGGTGAGAATGTCGCCGGCGCGGCCGGCGCGGCGGTCGCCCAGAAGCGAGCGCTGCCCGGCTGACCACAGCGAGGCGCCGCCGGTGGGGCGCTCGGGCTCGACGCGCTCGGGCAGCGGCACGTTGTAGAGCGCGTGATGCTCCATGCGCGGCTCCAGCGGCGAAAATTCAGGGGCGCGGCCCACGGTTTCGAGCGGCTCGCAGGCGGCGAGCAGGAAGGGCAGGGCCAGAAGCGCGGCGCGCGCCAGGAGGTTGGGGCGGGGGTTCATTGGCAGACCTCGGCAGCGGGGAAAGGCGCGTGGACAAGCCGGCGCGGGGGAAGGGGGTGACGGATGGGCTGAAGCGCGGAGTGATGCGCGGGGCGCGCGCCGGGCGAAGGAAGCGGCGCGCGCGCGTGCGGTGCAGGTGCGGGGCCGCGTCCCCGGGCCGCGGGGGGGGTGGCCGCCGGGTCCGGCGCGTCGCCACAGGCCGCCAGCAGCAGGGCGGACGC
>JAFIEG010000047.1 GCA_020832665.1 Pararhodobacter sp.
CCCCCCCCCCCCCCCCCCCCGCGCCCCCCCCCCGGCCCCGCCCAACGCCTTCCCCACGGCCCGGCCGGCGCCCTGCCGATGCGAAAGGGGCGGGAGCATTTACTGCCCCCGCCCTGTCATTCATCATGCCATGAAAGCGCCGCTTCAGGCCGGTTTCGCCAGCGAGCGCAGCACATAATGCAGCACGCCGCCATGCTTGACGTAATCAACCTCGATCTCGGTATCGATTCGGCAGCGCAGGGTGATCTCGCGCATGGTGCCGTCGACATGGGTGATCGTGCAGGGCAGTTCGGCGCCCGGCCTGAGATCGTCGCCCAGCCCCTCGATGCTGATCTCCTCGTCGCCGGTCAGCCCCAGCGACTTGCGGTTGTCGCCGCCGGTGAACTCGAAGGGAATCACCCCCATGCCCACCAGGTTCGAACGGTGGATGCGCTCGAAGCTCTCGGCGATCACCGCCTTCACGCCCAGCAGATTCGTGCCCTTCGCCGCCCAGTCGCGGCTTGAGCCGGCGCCGTATTCCACGCCGCCGATCACCACCAGCGGCACGCCTTTTTCCTGCCAGGCCATTGCCGCGTCATAGATCGCCGCCTGTTCGCCATCGGGGCCCTTGGTAAAGCCACCCTCCACGCCGTCAAGCATCTCGTTGCGGATGCGGATATTGGCGAAGGTGCCGCGCATCATCACCTCGTGATTGCCGCGCCGCGAGCCGTAGCTGTTGAAATCCTTCGGTGCCACGCCGCGCTCGCTCAGGTAGCGCCCGGCCGGCGTGTCGGGCTTGAACGAGCCCGCCGGCGAGATGTGGTCGGTGGTGATCATGTCGCCCAGCAGTGCCAGGATGCGCGCGCCGTGGATGGGCTCGATGGAGCCCTTCTCGGCCGCCATGCCGCGGAAATAGGGCGGGTTCTGGATATAGGTCGATTCGGCGGGCCAGTCATAGGTTTCCGCGCCCGAAGTCTCGACGCCCTGCCACTTTTCGTCGCCCTTGAAGACATCGGCGTATTTGTCGATGAACATCTCGCGCGTGACCACGCGTTCGACCATCTCGGCGATTTCCTTGGTCGAAGGCCAGATATCCTTGAGATACACCGGCTTGCCGTCCTTGCCGGTGCCCAGGGGCTCGCGGGCGATGTCGATATTCATGTCGCCGGCCAGCGCATAGGCCACCACCAGCGGCGGCGAGGCCAGGTAGTTGGCGCGCACATCGGGGCTGATGCGGCCCTCGAAATTGCGGTTGCCCGAAAGCACCGACACCGCCACCAGATCGCCCTCGTTGATCGCCTTCGATATCTCGGGCTGCAGCGGCCCCGAATTGCCGATGCAGGTGGTGCAGCCATAGCCCACCAGGTTGAAGCCCAGTGCGTCGAGGTCTTCCTGCAGCCCGGCGGCCTGCAGGTATTCGCTCACCACCTGGCTGCCCGGCGCCAGCGAGGTCTTCACCCAGGGCTTGCTTTGCAGCCCCAATTCGCGCGCCTTGCGCGCCACCAGCCCGGCGCCGATCAGCACATAGGGGTTCGAGGTGTTGGTGCACGACGTGATCGAGGCAATCACCACCGAGCCGTCGCGCAGGGTGTAGTCCTCGCCCTCGACCGCGGCCTCGGCAAAGCCGTTGGTCGAGCCGGGCAGATGGGCCGGCGCCGCCGCGCCGCCCTCGGCCACCATATCGGCCTTTTCCTCCGCCGGCGCCTTGTCCAGCTTGCGCATGCCGCGGATATAGTCGCCAAAGGTCTTGGCCGCGTCATCGAGCGCGACATGGTCCTGCGGGCGCTTGGGGCCAGAGATGGCGGGCACCACCTCGCCCAGATCCAGATGCAGGGTCGAGGTATAGACCGGCGCGTAGTCATCGGCGCGCCAGAAGCCGTTTTCCCTGGCATAGGCCTCGACCAGCGCGATGCGGTCCTCGTCGCGCCCGGTCTGGCGCAGATAGCGCAGGGTTTCGCCATCGATGGGGAAGAAGCCGCAGGTGGCGCCGTATTCGGGGGCCATGTTGGCGATGGTGGCACGATCGGCCAGCGGCATGTGGTCAAGCCCCTCGCCGTAGAATTCGACGAACTTGCCAACCACACCATGCTCGCGCAGCATCTGGACCACCTTGAGCACCAGATCGGTGGCGGTGACGCCCTCGCGCAGCGCGCCGGTGACCTTGAAGCCCACAACCTCGGGGATCAGCATGGAAATCGGCTGGCCCAGCATCGCCGCCTCGGCCTCGATGCCGCCCACGCCCCAGCCCAGCACCGCCAGTCCGTTGACCATGGTGGTGTGGCTGTCGGTGCCCACCAGCGTGTCGGGATAGGCGACCATCTCGCCGTTCTGGTCCTCGTCGCTCCACACCGTCTGGGCCAGATATTCCAGGTTCACCTGGTGGCAGATGCCGGTGCCGGGCGGCACCACGCGGAAATTGCGAAACGCGCCCTGGCCCCATTTCAGGAACTGGTAGCGCTCCATGTTGCGCTCGTATTCGCGGTCGACATTGAACTGGAATGCGCGCGGATTGCCGAATTCGTCGATCATCACCGAATGGTCGATGACCAGATCGACGGGGTTGAGCGGGTTGATCTTCTGCGCGTCACCGCCCAGCGCCTTGATGCCGTCGCGCATGGCGGCAAGGTCCACCACCGCCGGCACGCCGGTGAAATCCTGCATGAGTACGCGCGCCGGGCGATAGGCCAGCTCGCGATCGCCCTTGCCGCCGTGTTTGGCCCAGTCGGCGAAGGCCCTGATGTCGTCAGTGGTGACGCTCTGGCCATCCTCGAATCGCAGCATGTTTTCCAGCACCACCTTCAGGCTGGCGGGCAGGCGGGTGAAATCGCCAAGCCCGGCTTCCTGAGCGGCGGGGATCGAGTAATAGGCGATCTCCTTGCCATTGACCTTGAGCTTGCGGCGGGTCCTGGCGCTGTCATGTCCGACATTGATGGGCATATTCTGGCTCCCTTCTGGTGCAGGGGGGGTGGGCTGGGCCTGCTCTTGCCTCATCTGGCCAGACCGATCAAGGGGTGGGGACGGAAAACAGTATACAATGGTGCACAAAAGCCGGTGAGCCGCCCCCATTGCCCCCCGGCTACCCCTGCCCGGGTGTGGCACCAGCTTCGTTTGATCGGTTCCGATACTCTGGCCTGAATGCCCGCCATGCGCCAACCCGGGCAGCGACCGAGCGCGGGTGCCTTGCTTCCGCTCGCGCTCGGTCGTTGCGCGTGCTTCAATCGAGTCGATCAACCGAACCTGGTGTGACACGGATGGTAACAAGCCGGTGTAACCGGGCGATTCGGCCCCAGCCCCGGCTTGCACGATGCCTTGCTTGGCTGTCATTAAGGGCATCGAAGGCGAACGACCACGCAAGAACAAAGCCAACGAAGGCGCGGTAAAAGCGCCAGCGAAGCGGCAAGGAGACGGCAATGCAACGGGTCAGCGACTGCGGGAATGCGCCTGCGGATGTCGGCAACGACGACGGCGACGGTGGCGACGGTTCCCCCGGCCTTGATACCGTTTCAGGCGCGGCGCCGGGCAATAACGGCCGGGGCCGCCACAGGGGCACCGGCGCCCATTGGGGCCGTCCGGCGGCGCTTTTCGTGGCGCTGGCATCGCTGGGGCTGCCACAGGCGGCACAGGCGCAGTGGTCAATGCCCGACGAGCGCTCCACCAACCAGGTGGTGCTGGAACTCTACACTGCGCAGGGCTGCTCGGCCTGCCCGCCGGCCGATGCGATGATGGCAGAACTGGCCATGCGAGAGGATGTCATCGCGCTGTCGCTGCATGTCGATTACTGGGATTACATCGGCTGGCGCGATACCTTCGCCAGCCGCTTCCATACCGAACGCCAGACCCGATATGCGCGCCGCAACGGCCACTCCACCATCTACACCCCGCAGGTGGTGATCAATGGCACAGAGATATTCGAGGGCTTCCGGGTGGTGCGGGTGATGGAAACCATTGCCAGCCAGAGCACCCGGCCGCCGGTTGTCGAGCTCGATGTCGTGCGCAGCGAGCGCGAGGAGGGCGCCGAAAACGGCTACCGTCTCGATATCAGCGCCCGGCGCGTCGTTGCCGAGGAGCCGCCGCTGGAACTGACCTCGCGCGCGGCAAGCGCGGCGCCGGCACTGCTGGGTTCGCTCACCCCTGACGAGCTGCCCGCCGGCGAGCCGGTGCATCTGCAACTGGTGCGCTACCTGCCCAGCGCCCATGTGACGATCGAATCGGGCGAGAATGCCGGGCGCCAGGTGCAGTATTTCAACATCGTCACCGATTGGGACAAGATCGGCGAATGGGACATGCGCTCGCCGCTGGAAATGGCCGTCACCATCGACGGCTCGGACCCGGCGGTGGTGATCGTGCAGGAAGCCGGTCAGGGCGAAATCGTCGCCGCCGCGCGGTTGCGCTGACGAAACCGGCAAGGCTTGCCGTAAAGGGTTGATCGCTTGGGTTGCAACGCGGGCAGCCAGCCCGGGCGCGACTGGCGATCAGTCCGATTCGTCATCCTTCCAGCGCCGATGCACCCAGAACCACTGTTCGGGATGCGCGCGCACCCGCGCCGCGACACTGTCATTGAGCGCCTGGGTCATCGTTACCGGGTCGCCATGGGGCACGGGTTCTTCGATCTCGATGCGAAAGCTGATCCCGTCGGGCTGGCGGATCGAATAGCCCGGGATGAGCAGCGCCTCGTGGCGCAGCGCCATCTCGGCCGCCGAAAGCGCGGTGCGCGCGGGCTTGCCCAGAAAATCCAGCATCTCGCCATGCTCGGTGCGATGATCGACAACCAGGCCCAGCTTGCCGCCGCCACGCAAATGGCGCAGCATGCTCGCCAGACCCTCGCGCCCGCTCGGGAAAAGCGGCTCGCCGAAGCGCGCCATGGCGGCAACGTAATGGCGGTTGAAGGCGGCATTGCTCATCGGCATGTAGAACGCGCCGATCTCGAAGCCGCGCGCGCGCAGGGCGCTGCGGGCGGCTTCGTAATTGCCCAGATGCGCCGTGACCAGGATAACCGGCCTGCCCTCGGCATGCGCGGCTTCCAGCGCGGCCAGCCCCGGCCCCTCGATCGGCATGCGCGCGCTCGCCTGGACGAAGTCATCGCCCGAGAATATCTCGATCATCGTGCGCCCGATATTGTTGGTCACGCCGCGGCAGATGCGGGCGATCTCGGCCTCGGGCAATTCCGGCATGACATGGGCGAGATTGGCCCGCACGCGGCCCCGCGCCCCGCTCAGCGGCGCCAGCAGATGCTGGGCCAGCCAGCCCATGAAGGCCACGCGCCTGGCCAGCGGCAGACGCAGCGAAAGTGCGATCATGGTCATGAGCACCGCATTCTCGGCTCGTTCGCGCAAGCTGGCGCGCGGCGCGTGCGCGCGATGGCGGCTGTCCGGTTTGCTTGCGGGGCGTGTCATGCCGGATTCGGTTGGTTGCTTCGGGCGCTGCCCGGGCGACGGCACAGGCAGGCAGGCAGGCCGGGAAATCGGAACCGATCAGACGGATTTGGTATCATGCTTTCGGCCGGGCTGGTGTGGCGGGCGGCAATGGCGGGCAAGGCCGGATGTCCCCGGCGCCTGCTGGCTGTCTATCCGCATGCCGCCGGGCGGGCAAGCCGCGCCGGGGCCGGGCCAGGGCGAGCAAGTGCCCGCCGATGGCGAAACGCCCGGCCGGGATACCGGCCGGGCGTTTGTTCCATGACGCAGGCTGCGCGACAAGTGCCGATGCTGCCGGCGCCTGACCTCTGCGCCTTGTCTCAGGAGGCTTCGGTGATGAACTTCACCGCATCGCCGAAGGTCTGGATGTTCTCGGCGGCATCATCGGGGATCTCGATGCCGAACTCCTCCTCGAAGGCCATCACCAGCTCGACGGTGTCCAGGCTGTCGGCGCCCAGATCGTCGATGAAGGAGGCGCTGTCCGAGATCTTGTCTTCCTCGACGCCCAGATGCTCCACCACGATCTTCTTCACGCGTTCGGCGATGTCGCTCATGTCATGTCCTCACTCGCTGTCGGCGGAACCCGCCGGAATGTCTGCTCTACCCTGATCGGGCGCTTTTGCCTTTGCAAGCGGCAAAGGCCGCACCGCCCCAGGGAACCGTGCGACCTGACCGGCGCGGGCAGTCCCGGCTCAATCGCCGCCGCCTATAGCACAGTCGCGCCGATAGGCAAACGCTTTCGCACCGCGCCGGGGAGGGTGTTCCCGCGCCCCGCGCCCCGCCCGGCGCGGCGGATCAGAACATCGCCATGCCGCCATTCACATGCAGCGTGGCGCCGGTCACATAGCCCGCCTCTGGCGCCGAGAGAAACAGCACGGCGGCGGCGATTTCCTCGGGGCTGCCCATGCGCCCGGCCGGAATCTGGGCGTTGATGCGCGCCTTCTGCTCGTCGCTCAGCTTGTCGGTCATCGCCGTATCGATGAAGCCCGGCGCCACCGCATTGACGGTGATGTTGCGGCTGGCGACCTCGGCGGCAACCGATTTCGTCAGCCCCACCAGCCCGGCCTTGGCGGCGGCGTAATTGGCCTGGCCGGCATTGCCGGTGGCGCCCACCACCGACGAGATGTTGACGATCCGCCCCCAGCGCGCCTTCATCATCGGGCGCATCACCGCGCGCATCAGCCGCATGGCGGCACTGAGATTGACATCAAGCACCGACTGCCAGTCGTCATCGGACATGCGCATGAAGATCTGATCGCGGGTGATGCCGGCATTGTTGACCAGGATATCCAGCCCGCCCATCGCCTCGATGGCCGCTTTCGGCAATGACTCGACCGATTGCGCCTCGGCAAGGTTGCACTTCAGCACATGGGCGCGGCTGCCCAGTTCGGCGGCGAGCGCCTCGAGCGGCGCCTCGCGTGTGCCCGACAGGCCAACCTCGGCCCCGGCGCCATGCAGCGCGCGGGCGATGGCGGCGCCGATGCCGCCCGAGGCGCCGGTGATTAGCGCGCGTTTTCCGGTCAGGTCGAACATGGGTGCGGTTTCCTCTGTCTTCGTGGCAGCGTTCAGGGGCGGCGGTCAGGCGGGTTCTAGCAGGCAAGCCGGGTTTGTGCCAGCATCGGCAGCGGAGGTGGCATGAACGAGGTGGCAGCGATTCGCAGCCGCTTGCGCGCACTTCTCGACGTGGCGCTGGCGGCGACCGATCCGGCGGCGGCGGTGCGCCGCTCGCTGCGCGCGGCGCCGGTTTCCGGCCGGCGCGTGTGGGTGCTGGGTGTGGGCAAGGCGGCGCGGGCGATGGCCGCGGCGGCGCTCGACGAGTTTTCGGTGCCGGTGGCCGGTGCGCTGGTGGTGACCAATGCGGGCAATGACGCGCCGCTTGAAGGCGCGCGGATCATGGTGGCGGGCCACCCGCTGCCCGATGAAGGTGGGCTCGGCGCGGCGCGGGCGGCCGAGGCGATGGCAGCCGGCGCCGGCGCGGGCGATATGGTGCTGGTGCTGATCTCGGGCGGCGGCTCGGCAATGCTGCCCGCGCCGGTGGACGGGGTGAGCCTGCACGACAAGGCCCGCGCCACCGAAATCATGCTCGCTGGCGGGCTGGATATCGCGCAGGTCAACGCCGTGCGCCAGCATCTGTCTCGGCTCAAGGGCGGCGGGCTGGCGCGCGCCGCCGCGTCGGCGCGGGTGGTGGCGCTGATCCTGTCGGATGTGGTGGGCGATGATCTGCGCGTGGTAGCCTCGGGCCCCACCGTGGCGCCGGTGATGGCGCGCGCCGATGCTGCCGCAATGCTGCGCGATGGCGGTTTGTGGGCGGCGATGCCCGATGCGGTGCGCGCGGCGCTGTCGCGGCCCGAAGCGGTTGCAGCGCCGGCAGAAGCGGAAAACCGGCTGATCGGCTCGAACGCGCTGGCACTCGATGCGCTGGTGGCCCAATCGGGCGGCGAGATATGGTCGCGTGCGCTGGTGGGCGATGTCGCCGAGGCCGCGCGCTGGCTGGCCGGGCGGATGCGCGAAGCGCCGCCGGGCCCGGTGCTGGCCTTTTGCGGCGGCGAGACCACGGTGCGGCTGCGCGGGCAGGGCAAGGGCGGGCGCAACCAGGAGCTGGCGCTGCGCCTGGCCGCCGAGCTGGGCGGCAAAACGGGGGGGCTGGCGCGACCCTGGGCGTTCCTTTCCGCCGGCACCGACGGGCGCGACGGGCCCACCGATGCCGCCGGCGGGCTGGTCGATGGCGCCACGCTGGCGCGCATCGCGGCAAGGGGCGGCGACTGGCGCGCGGCTTTGCAAGACAATGATTCGCACCGCGCGTTGTCGCTGGCCGGCGATCTGCTGATCACCGGCCCCACCGGCACCAATGTCGCCGACATTCAGCTGGTCGCAATGGGTTGAACATGACGGGTTGAGCATGGCGCGCTCTTTTCCCGCGCGAAAAGACTGTGTATCAGGCGAACAGTCAGCGAAATGCGGAGGGCGGAATGCGTCGTGTCGTGGTTACCGGTCTGGGAATGGTCACGCCGCTGGGCTGTGGCGTCGAGGCAACCTGGAAACGGCTTCTGGCCGGCGAATCGGGGGCGGGGCCGATCACCCGCTTCGATGCCAGCCATCTGGCCACCTCTTATGCCTGCGAGATCCCGCGCGGCGACGGCTCTGACGGCAGCTTCAACCCCGATGACTGGATGGAGCCCAAGGAGCGGCGCAAGGTTGACGAGTTTATCCTTTACGGCATCGCCGCCGCGCAGCAGGCAATCGAGGATGCCGGCTGGACGCCCGAGGACGAGGAAAGCCGCCTTCGCACCGGCGTGATGATCGGCTCTGGCATCGGCGGGCTTTCCTCGATCGCCGAGACCGCGGTGCTGATCAAGGAACGCGGGCCCAAGCGCGTGTCGCCCTTCTTCATCCCCGGCGCGCTGATCAATCTGATTTCGGGGCAGGTGAGCATCCGCTACGGCTTCAAGGGGCCCAACCATGCCGTGGTCACCGCCTGTTCCACCGGCGCGCATGCCATCGGCGATGCCGCGCGGCTGATCGCCTTTGGCGATGCCGAAGTGATGGTCGCCGGCGGCGCCGAAAGCCCGATCAGCGAGATCGGCATCGCCGGTTTCAACGCCTGCAAGGCGCTTTCCACGCGGCGCGGCGACAAGCCCGAAACCGCCAGCCGCCCCTATGATTCCGACCGCGACGGGTTTGTGATGGGCGAGGGTGCCGGCGTGGTGGTGCTGGAGGAGCTTGAGCACGCGCGCGCACGCGGCGCGAAGATCTATGCCGAAGTGCTGGGCTACGGGCTGTCGGGCGATGCCTGGCACATCACCGCGCCCTCGGAAGATGGTGATGGCGCCTTCCGCTCGATGCGCGCCGCGCTCGATCGCGCCGGGCTGGGCGCCCAGGAACTGGATTACATCAACGCGCATGGCACCTCGACCATGGCCGATGTCATCGAACTGGCGGCGGTCGAGCGGCTGCTGGGCGATGCCGCGGGCAAGGTGACGATGAGTTCGACGAAATCCTCCATCGGGCATCTGCTGGGCGCGGCGGGCTCGGTCGAGGCAATCTTCTGCATCCTCGCCATGCGCGATCAGATCGCGCCACCGACGATCAACCTGGACAACCCGGCGGTGGATACCCCGCTCGATCTGGCGCCCAACGCCGCGCGCCAGCGCGAGATCAATGTCGCGCTGTCCAATTCCTTCGGCTTTGGCGGCACCAATGCCAGCCTGGTGCTGGGGCGGGTTGACGGCTGATGATGAAGCATGTCGCCGCCAATGCGCTGACGCTGGCCATTGTCGCACTGCTCATGCTGGGCGGGTTGCTGGCCATGGGCCAGCGCGCCTTTTACTCGGAAGGGCCGCTGGAACAGGCAATCTGCCTGCGCGTTGCGCCGGGGGCCAATCTGCGCACGGTCACCGACCGGCTGCAGGAGCAGGGCGCCATTGCCAACGCCACGGTGTTTCGCGTCGGCGCGCAGCATACCGGGCGCGCCGACCGGCTGCGTTTCGGCTCGTATCTGATCGATCCGGGCGCGACGATGGATGACATCCTCGATACCGTCACCAGCGGCGGTGCCTCGACCTGCGGCACCGAGGTGCAGTTGCGCATCGGCATCACCCGCGCCGATTACATCGTGCGCGAGCTGGACCCGGCGAGCAGCCGCTTCATCGAGCGCGCCAATCTGCCGGTGGCCAGCGATGATCTGCCCGAGGAGTATCAGGCCGTTGCCCAGCAGCCCGATACGCGCTTTCGCATCACCATCGCCGAAGGGGCGACGAGCTGGCAGGTGTGGAACGCGCTGCGCCATGCCGAGTTTTTGAGCGGCGAACTGGTGGATGTGCCCGAAGAGGGTTCGCTGGCGCCCGACAGTTACGAGGTGCGCCGCGGTCAGCAACGCGCGGCGCTGGTGGCCGATATCCAGGCACGCCAGACCGCGATCCTGGCCGCGGCCTGGGAAAACCGGCAGGAAGGCGTGCCGCTCGATTCGCCCGAACAGGCGCTGACACTGGCCTCGATCATCGAGAAGGAAGCCGGCGGCCCGCTTGAGCTGGCGCAGGTGGCCAGCGTGTTCTACAACCGCATGGCATCGGGGATGCGCTTTCAGATGGATGCCACCATCATCTACGGCATCACCCGCGGCGAGGGGCATCTCGACCGGCCGATCACGCGCTCGGATATCAATGGCGTCACCGAACAGCGCCGCCACGGCGCGATCGAATTCAACACCTACCAGATCGACGGGCTGCCGCCTTCGCCGATCGCCAATCCGGGCCGCGCGGCGATCGAGGCGGCGCTGAACCCGGCCGACACGCCCTATCTCTATTTCGTCGCCGATGGTACCGGCGGGCATGCGTTTGCCACCAGCCTGGCCGATCACAACCGCAATGTCGCCCGCTGGCGCGAGATCGAGGCCGAGCAGCGCCGCCAGCAGGGGGGGTGAGGGGGCGATCTGCATGCTGGATAGGTGAAAAGGAACCCGTTCGATCGAAGCGCAAAATTCAACGCCCACACTCGCCCGTGCTTCGCGAACTGATCTGACCACATTTTCCTAAAATTACAGGTATTTAACCGCCACCACCATGGCGCGGTGGAATTGACTCAGCGCACGCTCTGGTGTATGCATTTCGCCACGCTGGAAGAATTGGGCAAGCGGCACGGGGCAACCCGCTGCCGCTTTTTCCTTTTCGCTCGTGCGGGGCAAGAGGACAGCGGGCAGGACGCATGACAAAGGAAGATCCCCGACAAGGGGAACCGACCGCACCCGATGTGGTGTCGGTGGCCGATTGGCTTTTCGCGCAATCGGCCGAGGCGCTGATGAACGCCGTGATCGACATCCAGTCGGGCGCTTATGACGACGCCAGGGATATGGGCGCGCTGGTCAGCGCGCTGCGCAAGGCATTGGAGGCTGTACTGCATGAACGCGCAAGAATCGACCGGATCGCAAGGGCCACAAGCGGCGGCGGGGCAGGGGCCGGCGGGATCGCAAGCGGGGTGCTCGACCTCGGCGCCGCAAGGGGCGAGATCAGACGCCGAATGGATCGCCTGCGCGCCGCCGCCGGTGAGGGAGGCGTTTCTGGAAAGCCTGAGTGACGAGGCGCTTCTGGCGCTGCCCTGGCTGTTCGAGTTCTGGGCGCTGCCCCATCAGCGCCCGCCCGTGGGCGCGTGGCGCAGCTGGGTGTGCCTGGGCGGGCGCGGCGCCGGCAAGACCCGCGCCGGCGCCGAATGGGTGCGCGCCATGGTCGAGGGCGATCTGCCCGGCAGCGCGGGCCGCGCCCGCCGCGTGGCGCTGATCGGCGAGACCTATGATCAGGCGCGCGATGTCATGGTATTCGGCGAAAGCGGCATCCTTGCCTGCTCGCCACCCGACCGGCGCCCGCAATGGGAAGCCACGCGCCGCCGGCTGGTCTGGCCCAACGGCGCCGAGGCGCAGCTTTTCTCGGCCACCGAGCCCGAGGCGCTGCGCGGGCCGCAATTCGATGCCGCCTGGGCCGACGAGTTGGGCAAGTGGCGCAAGGCGGGCGAGGCCTGGGACATGCTGCAATTTGCGCTCAGACTGGGTGATGACCCGCGCGTGGTGGTCACCACCACGCCGCGCGGGCAGGTCACGCTGCGTGCGCTTTTGTCGCGCGATTCCACCGTCGTCACCCATGCCCCCACCAGCGCCAACCGCGCCTGGCTGGCGCGCGCCTTTCTCGACGAGATCGAGGCGCGCTATGGCGGCACGCGGCTGGGCCGGCAGGAGATCGAGGGCGAGCTGCTCGACGAGGCCGAGGGCACGCTGTTCCCGCCGGCGCTGATCGAGGCGGCGCGGGTGGCGCGCCTGCCCGATGCCGGGCCGGGCCGGGTGGTGGTGGCGCTTGATCCGGCGGTCAGCGGCGGCGCAGGGTCTGATCTGTGCGGCATCATCGTGGCCGGCGCGCTTTGCGAGGGCCCGGTGCAGGACTGGCGCGCCTGGGTGATCGAGGATTGCTCGCTGCGCGCCGCCTCGCCCAGCGACTGGGCGCATGCCGCGCTCGATGCCATGGCCCGCCACGGCGCCGAGCGGCTGGTGGCCGAGGTCAACCAGGGCGGCGACATGGTGGCCTCGGTGCTGCGCCAGATCGACCCGCTGGTGCCCTATCGCGCGCTGCGCGCCAGCCGCGGCAAGGCCGCGCGTGCCGAGCCGGTGGCGGCGCTCTACGAGCAGGGCAGGGTGAAGCACCTGCCGGGGCTGGGCGCGCTGGAGGAACAGATGGCGCTGATGACCGCGCAGGGCTATGCCGGGCGCGGCAGCCCCGACCGGCTGGACGCGCTGGTCTGGGCGCTGCATGCGCTGATGATCGAACCGGCGCAACGCTGGCACCGGCCGCAGATGCGGGTGTTGTGAGGGTTGGGCAGCGCCCCACCGCGGGCAGGTTGGGTCAGTTTGAAGCGTTACACCTGCGCAGGCACGGGCAGCGCCCGGCCCGAGGGGTGGGCGAGAAGCGCCCACCGTCGTGCCGCAGGCACTCCTCTGGCGTGGCGGGGGCGGTCGGGCGCTGCCCGTGCCTGCGGCACGGGCGGAACAGTTCCGATTGCGATGCGATCTGGGTTGACCGCGTATCCTGGGGCGAGTGCATCCGCACCAGTACCACCCCCGCTCAACCGCCCGGCATCGTCTCGGGGCGCTTGTAGCGATTCATCGCCTTGGCGATGGCATCCGTCTGGATGCCCAGCGCGAAGGTGAGCACCGAATAGGGCGGGCGTCCCACCAGCCGGTTGGCCAGCGCCAGCGCGCGCATTGCCGGGCGGATGGGAAAATCGCCATCGATCCACATCTGCACCGTGTCGCCATTGGCGCGGGTGGTGGACAGGATCACGCGCCGCCAGCGAATCGCATCCCAGGGAATCAGCGCCTCGCTCAGCCGCCGGTCGCGCAGGCCATCGGCGCCGATGGTCAGGATTGGCGCCGGCAGGCGCAGCATGTCGAGCGCGCCCCAGACGCCGATCACCCCCGCCGCGCCTGTGGCCAGCCCCATCGCCAGAAAGATCAGCCCCGCCCAGGGCACGCTGGCGAGCAGCTCGATGGACATCGCCACCACCATCAGCGCCGCCAGCACCATCAACGCCCACAGCACCAGCGCAAACGCGCAGCGCAACGCGTTCGGATGGGCGGTCAGGTCGGGTTCGGGCACGCGTTTTCGAGCCATGGCGCGCATCAACACCGCCGCGCGGGTGCTGGTCAAGAGGGGCGGTGTTGCACCCCCGCGCGCCCCACCGCGCGCAGGGCTGGGCGGATATCAAGCATTGCCCGGCATAACCGCTGCAAGCCGGGGCGCATCGCGCCGCATCCCATCACAAGGAGGCTTAGGCACATGTTCGACTTTTTCCGCAAAGCGGCGGCGGCGGAAGTGCCCGAGGGCAAGGCCTCGGCGGTGGGCCCGCTGATGGCTGGCAGCGGCGCCACGACCGGCAAGCAGGCCGCCATCGCCGAGGCGCTGCGCCCGCGCTGGACGGCGCGCGATTCGGTGTCGCTGACGCGGGCGGGCTTTCTGGGCAACCCGATGGGCTTTCGCGTTGTGCGGCTGATATCCGAGGCCGCCGCCGCCCTGCCGCTGGTGCTGCAGGATGCCGAGCGGCGCTATGATGAACACCCGCTGATGGCGCTCATCCGCCGGCCCAACCCGGTGCAGGGCAAGGCCGAGTTCCTTGAAGCCGTCTATGCCCAGCTTCTGCTTTCGGGCAATGCCTATATCGAGGCGGTGGCGCCGCCCGAGCCGGCCGAGACGGCAACGCCCGCCCCCGCCGCGCCGGTCGAGCTGCATGTGCTGCGCGCCGACCGCATGAGCGTGGTGCCCGGCCCCGATGGCTGGCCGGCGGCCTGGATCTATGCGGTGGGCGGGCGCAAGCACCGTTTCGAGATGGGCCAGGGGCCGGCGCCGGTGTGCCATATCCGCGCCTATCACCCGATGGACGACCATTACGGCCTGTCGCCGCTGGAAGCCGCCGCCACCGCCATCGATGTGCACAACGCCGCCTGCCGCTGGTCGAAGGCGCTGCTGGACAATGCCGCGCGGCCCTCGGGCGCGATCGTCTATCGCGGCGCCGAGGGTCAGGCGCAGATGACGGCCGAGCAGTTCGAGCGGCTGCAGGCCGAGATGGAGATGCACCACCAGGGCGCGCGCAATGCCGGAAGGCCGATGCTGCTGGAGGGCGGGCTGGACTGGAAGCCGATGGGATTCAGCCCTTCGGACATGGAGTTTCACAAGACCAAGGAAGCCGCGGCGCGCGAAATCGCCATCGCATTCGGCGTGCCGCCGATGCTGATGGGCATTCCCGGCGACGCCACCTATGCCAATTACCAGGAGGCCAACCGCGCCTTCTACCGGCTCACCGTGCTGCCGCTGGTGGCCAAGGTCACCGCCGCGCTGGGCCACTGGCTGGCCGCGCATGCCGGCGAGGCGGTGGCGCTGAAACCCGATCTCGACCAGGTGCCGGCGCTGGCCGTCGAGCGCGACCAGCAATGGCGGCGGGTGTCGGAGGCGGGTTTCCTGTCTGATGCCGAAAAGCGGATGCTGCTGGGCCTGCCGAGGCTGACGGAGGAAGGATGAGCGCGCGCCGGGCGGTAGGCGGCTCGCGCTATCTCTATGACAGTTTCGACCTCGCCGAGGCGCGGCTGGCGGCGCAGGAGCGACTGGATGAGGAGCGCCGCGCCGGGCTGGAATACCGGCTGGGGCGGATCGAGGCGGCGCTGGAGCGGCTGGAGAAGCGCTTGTGGCTGACCGTCTATGGCGTCGCCGCCGGGGTGCTGGCGCATGGCGCGCTGGCGCTGATGGTGGCGCCGGGATGAGGCGGGCACGGGGGGCTGCCGCCCGTTTTGCCCAGGTTTGGGGGCTGCCGCCCCCGTGGCCCTGCGGACCCTCCCCCGAACGTATTTACAAGCAATATGAGAATGGTGTCGGGAGTTGTTGAAGTGAAGGATGAAGTGATGGCGGAGCTGGAGCGGAAATTCCTGGGCGGGCAAGCCGGGCTGAACCTGGCCGATGGCACGGTGGTTTCGGGCTATGCCTCGCTCTTTGACGAGCGCGACCGGGGCGGCGATGTGGTGGTGGCGGGGGCGTACCGGGCCTCGCTCGAGCGGCTGGCCGCCGCCGGGGGGCGGGTGCGCATGCTCTGGCAGCACGACCCAGCGCAGCCCATCGGCATCTGGGACGAGGTGCGCGAGGACCCGCGCGGGCTTTGGGTCAAGGGCCGTTTGCTGAGCGAGGTGGCGCGCGCGCGCGAGGCGGCGGCGCTGCTGGCGGCGGGCGCCGTCGAGGGGTTGTCGATCGGCTATCGCACGAAACGCGCCGAGAAGCTGGCCGGTGGCGGGCGGCGGCTGCTGGAGCTGGAGTTGTGGGAGGTCTCGCTGGTGACCTTTCCGATGCTGCCAGCGGCGCGGGTGGCGGCGCTGGCGGCGAAGGAACTGGCGGGGGCGGAGTTGAAGGCTGTCGCCGAGGCGCTGGAGGAAGCGCGCGCGGCGCTGCGCGGCTGAAGGGCGGCGGGAACATCAAGAGAGGATGGCATCATGGAAAACGGGATGGCATCGAGGCGGTCGAGCGCGACGGCGTGCTGCGCTTTCGCCTGCGCGACGGGCGCGCCTTGGGGGTGATCGAGCCGGGCGCGCTGGTGGCGCGCGAGTCGGGCGGGGCGGTGGCGCTTGCCCGCGCCTCGGGGCCGGAAACGGCGGCGCGGGTGCGGTTGAGTTTTCTTGATGCCGAGGGCGATTTCGAAACCCTGAGCGCCGAGGCCGTGCACCCCGACGACCGCCGCGCCGGCGAGGTCACCAGCGGCGAGCTGCCGCTGAGCCTGACCCGCGGCGAGGCAAGGCTGACCGTCAAGCGCTGGCTGGCCGAGGCGCGCGTGGCGCGCGATTCCGCGCGTTTTGCGCTGCCGCCCTCGGCGCCCTGGGGGGCAGGCGATGTGGTGGCGCTCGATACCGGGGCGGGGGGCGAGCTTTACCGCATCGACCGCATCGAGCTGACCGGCGCGCGCGAGGTCGAGGCGGTGCGCGTCGAGCCCGGCATCTACACCGGCGCCGATCTCGAAGACGACGCCATGCCCCAGCGTGCCCATCGCGCGCCCGCGCCGGTGGCGCCGCTGTTTCTGGATCTGCCGCTGATGCGCGGCGACGAGGTGCCGCACGCGCCGCACCTGGCGGTGACCGCGCAGCCCTGGCCGGGCGCGGTGGCGGTGTATGACGCCCCCGCCGAGGGCGGCGATTTCGCGCTCAACCGGCTGATCGCCAGCCGCGCCGCCATCGGGGTGAGCCTGAACGCGCTGGGCCGCGCGCAGCCGGGGTTGTGGCAGCGCGGCGCGGGTCTGGAGCTGGCGTTGGCCGGCCCCGGCGGGCTGGCCCCGGCGAGCCGGCGCGCGGTGCTCGACGGGGCCAATCTGCTGGCCATCGGCAATGGCGCCGAGTGGGAGCTGCTGCAATTCGCCGAGGCACAGATGATCGGGCCTGATGCCTGGCGCATCGGCATGCTCTTGCGCGGGCAGTTCGGCTCGGACGCGGTGATGGCGCAGGCCTGGCCGCCGGGCAGCCTGGTGGTGCGCATCGATGCAGCACTTGCGCAGATCGATCTGGCCCCGGCGCTGCGCCAGATCGCGCGGCGCTACCGCATCGGTCCGGCGGCGCAGCCCTTCGACGACATCACCTATGTCGAGCGCATGGAGGCGTTTCGCGGCATCGGGCTGCGCCCCTATGCGCCGGTGCATCTGCGCCATGAATGGCCCGGCCCCGGCGCGGCGCTGACGCTGCGCTGGGTGCGGCGCACGCGCATTGGCGGTGACGCCTGGGAAGGCGCCGAGGTGCCGCTGGGCGAGGAGAGCGAGCGATACCTGGTGCGCGTCATCCAGGGCGCGGAAGTGCTGCGCGAGGAAGAGGTCAGCGCGCCGCAATGGAGCTATGACAGCGCCGCCATGGCCGGTGATGGCGTCTCGCCGCCCTTCACGCTGGCGGTGGCGCAGATCTCGGCCAGCTTCGGCCCCGGCGGTTTTGCCAGCCTCACGGTGCCGGCTTGATCGCGGTTGGTCTGGGTGATCTGGCGGCGGCGGCGGCGGCGCTGATGGCCGTGCCCGAGGGTGAGCGCGCGGCGCGCATGCAGGCCATGCTGCGCGCCGCCGAGCGCGCCGATGCCTTTCGCCGCGCCACCGGGCGGCGCCATCCGATGCTGGGCAACGCCACGCTGATGGCGGCGGCGCTGGCGCAGGGGGGCAGCGCGCGCGCCGGGCCGGGCGATCCGGCCTGGCTGGATTGCCTGGCGCAGGCGCTGGAGGCGGTTATCGCCCATTGCGCCACGCAGGGGGCGCGGGCATCGAGCGCTGAAAGGGGGCTGGCATTGGCGGAGGGGATGGTGGGCGATGAGAGATTCGAACTCCCGACATCTTCGATGTGAACGAAGCGCTCTACCACTGAGCTAATCGCCCCTGCCGGTGCGTGATTTAGCCATGGCCGGGGCAAGGTGCAAGGGGGAAATGGGGGGTGGTGACCGTCTCGGCCCTTGCGGTCGACGCGAGGGGTGAGAAAGAATCCCCGGCCTAATCCGGCATTGGCGGTGCCGTGATTGCAGGTCTGCGCTCAGTGTCCGAATCCGGTATGAAATCGGGATCAGGTGGTGCGCGGCTGACCAATTCATCGCAGTTGAGGCCAAGCCGTTCGTGCGCCAGTTCTGCAAATGGCTCACAGTCCTCACGCCATTCAAAAGGGATTAGTGCGCAGTCCAATCCCTCAAGCTGTCCCTCCTCCTGTAACAAAAGGCAAAGTGATTCAGGGTCATTCAAAGCGATTTCACCAGCATCGCCGGTGCAAAACCAGGGCCGAGAGTTCGCCACAACGTCTCCATCGAGATCCCGAGTAATATGATTTATCGTCCCGTGCATCCTACACAGGGCCCTAAGATCGGCTGCTAGCACGGCGGCGGTTACAGCCACGCCAGCGAGTGGAACGGCACGAGAGGGGGCTGTGGCTGTGGCTCTCGCTGCCATCGTGCCGAAGGTTGATGTCATGGCTTGAAGGCCTGGAATCACGTTTCGACGGATAATCCTTTGTCTCTGCTGCATGAGCAAAAGGGTTGCAGCCCTAGACTGTTCAGCGCGGCGTTGCGCAGCGACAGCACGACCCCGGTCGACAGCCAATCTGCGCCTTTCGATCCGCATTTGCTGCTGCCTTGCAACGAGCGCACGATTTTGTGCTTTGATGGTCTGCTTGCGTGCGTAGACTGTTGTAACCGATTGTCCTACCAGATTGGCAACACTTACAATCGCCGACGATGCTAACCTTGCCAATGGCTCGAAAACGACTGTTGCAACATTGAACAACAGCAGCGCCACTATCACCAGCAGGACTGCGGCACGTCGAATGAAACGCGCCGCGTGAGCAAATGACTGCATGATCGCGCGCACCACTCGGCCGAGTGTATTCATTGACCGGCGCAGGCTTCATGCAACTCCCAGAATACTTGCGTTCGATCGAGAGTTTCGTTGAATTCTTCGGCAATCATCAGCGCGGTGCGCCCTTCACTATCGGTGGCGCACGGCTCATCAGAGGCAGCAAAGAGTAACTCGAATACTTCTACGCTGGCGTGAGCAGCTCCCAAGTGGAGCGCGGTTACGTCCTCGCGGTTCGTTACATCTGGATCGGCGCTATGTTCGAGAAGAGCTCGGTTTACTTCGAAATTATTGGCATTTCTGGAGGCGGCAAGATGAATTGGATGCCAGTGCTGGTCATCGCGCGCGCCGACGTCGGCCCCACTGGCGACAAGAAGATCAATGATCGAACGATCACTGGCATCCCGTGCCGCGATGTGAATTGGTCTGCGCCCTTGATCATTCCAATACCTCTGCGGATCAGCACCCATAGCAATCAATATGCTTATGATTTCATGCGGTCGGTTATGCTCCAGCGCCAGCATAAGCGGGGTCGTTCCCCGGCGGCGTCCCTGTCTTTCGACGCGTTCGTCTGCATCCACACCTGATAACACCAGCGACACGATGACTTCTTGCCGACTGGAATACGCAGCAGCCATGTGGATTGGTTGCCAAAGATCACGACGCTTGGCATTCGATTCGGCACCAGACGCGAGAAGCAATCGTACGATAGCAGGATCGGTGGCATAAGCTGCAGCCAAGTGGAGTGGTGTTTCTCCTGCATCATTCCTAGCTAAGATTTCGGCACCATTTTGCAGACAGCTTTCGACGAGGGGACGCTCGGCGAACTGGAAAAAAACGCGGCTTCCCCAGTCTGAACAGGAGATATCTTCAACAGCCTCTGCACTCTCCGAT
The DNA here is from genome assembly GCA_020832665.1 of Pararhodobacter sp. GTDB lineage: Bacteria > Pseudomonadota > Alphaproteobacteria > Rhodobacterales > Rhodobacteraceae > Pararhodobacter. Next base: position 19,650 of record JAFIEG010000047.1, read on the forward strand.
GCTTGCACGGCTCCAGAGACGAGGGAACTCAGTAGGATTCCAGCGAAGACTTGCGCCAGAATAAAAGAATGGAGTTTGTATCCGACAAGCATCAGGCACCTATTCAACGACTTCGGGTTCGCCAGTCTGTCAGTTCACCATAACCGGCGTGAGCGTGTATCGTATAGCCCATAAACAAAACCCGCGCCCCATCCGGGCGCGGGTCTTTTCATTCACATCGCCACCCCGGCCCCGCCGGGGCCGCGCCTCAATGCGCCGTCGGTGCCGTCTTGCTTCCCTCGCGCGCGGCCAGCCTTGCCGCGGCGGCGGCTTCCTCGGCGGCCTCGTCCCATTCAATAGGCTCGGGCTTGCGAACCAGCGCGTGGCCCAGCACCTCGCGCACATTCGACACCGGGATGATCTTCAGCCCCTCCTTCACATTGTCGGGGATCTCGGGCAGGTCCTTGGCGTTCTCTTCCGGGATCAGCACGGTGCTGATGCCGCCGCGCAGCGCCGCCAGCAGCTTCTCTTTCAGCCCGCCAATCTGCAGCACATTGCCGCGCAGCGTCACCTCGCCGGTCATCGCCAGATCCCTGCGCACCGGAATGCCAGTGAGCACCGACACGATCGAGGTGACCATGGCAATCCCCGCCGAGGGCCCGTCCTTGGGCGTGGCGCCTTCGGGCACATGGACATGAATATCGATCGTATCCAGCCGCGGCGGCTTGACGCCGATATCGGGCGCGATCGAATGCACGAAGGAATTGGCCGCGTCGATCGATTCCTTCATCACGTCGCCCAGCTTGCCGGTGGTCTTCATGCGGCCCTTGCCGGGCAGTTTCAGCGCCTCGATCTGCAGAAGATCGCCGCCCACCTGCGTCCAGGCCAGGCCGGTGACCACACCAACCTGATCCTCCTTCTCGGCCAGGCCGAAACGGTGGCGCGGCACGCCCAGGAAATCGCTCAGATTCTCTGGCGTCACCGTGACCGATTCCTCGCCTTCCTTGAGGATACGCGTCACCGCCTTGCGCGCCAGCTTGGCAATCTCGCGCTCAAGGTTGCGCACCCCGGCCTCGCGCGTATAGGTGCGGATGATGGCCGTCAGCGCCTCGTCGGTGAGGGTGAACTCGCCCTTCTTGAGCCCGTGATTCTTCACCGATTTGGCCAGCAGGTGGCGCTTGGCGATCTCGGCCTTTTCATCTTCGGTGTAGCCCGAAAGCGGGATGATCTCCATCCGGTCCAGCAGAGGGCTGGGCATGTTGTAGCTGTTCGCCGTGGTCAGGAACATCACGTTCGACAGGTCGTATTCGACCTCGAGATAGTGATCGGAGAAGGTGTTGTTCTGTTCCGGGTCCAGCACCTCGAGCAGCGCCGAGGCCGGGTCGCCGCGGAAATCCTGGCCCAGCTTGTCGATTTCATCCAGCAGGATCAGCGGGTTGGTGGTCTTGGCCTTCTTCATCGACTGGATGATCTTGCCCGGCATCGAGCCGATATAGGTGCGCCGGTGGCCCCTGATCTCGCTCTCGTCGCGCACGCCGCCAAGGCTGATGCGGATGAATTCGCGCCCCGTGGCGCGCGCCACCGAACGGCCCAGGCTGGTCTTGCCCACGCCCGGCGGGCCGACAAGGCACAGGATCGGACCGCGCAGCTTGGACGAGCGCGCCTGCACGGCCAGATATTCGACGATGCGTTCCTTGACCTTTTCAAGGCTGTAGTGATCGGCGTCGAGCACCTCCTGCGCGCGGGTCAGATCCTTCTTCACGCGGCTCTTCACACCCCAGGGAATACCCAGCAGCCAGTCCAGATAGTTGCGCACCACCGTGGCCTCGGCCGACATCGGCGACATCGACTTGAGCTTCTTCAGCTCGGCCTCGGCCTTGTCGCGCGCCTCTTTCGACAGCTTCGTCTTGCCGATGCGCTCTTCGAGCTCGGCAATCTCGTTCTGGCCGTCCTCGCCCTCGCCCAGCTCCTTCTGGATCGCCTTCATCTGCTCGTTGAGATAGTATTCGCGCTGCGTGCGCTCCATCTGGCTTTTCACGCGGCTCTTGATCTTGCGCTCTACCTGCAGCACCGAAATCTCGCCCTGCATCAGGCCGAACACCTTTTCCAGCCGCTCGGCGATATCGAGCGTCTCCAGCAGTTCCTGCTTTTTCGGCACGTCAACACCCAGATGCCCCGCCGCCAGATCGGCCAGCCGGCCCGGTTCGGTGGTCTCGGCAATGGCGCTGAGCGCTTCCTCGGGCACGTTGCGCCGGATCTTGGCGTAGCGCTCGAAATCATCGGCCACCGAGCGCGTCAGCGCGGCCAGCGCCGCCGGGTCGCCGGGGCGGTCTTCCAGCGCCGTGACCTCGGCCTCGAAATGCGCCTCGTTTTCGATGAAACGCTCAAGGCCAACGCGCGTGCGCCCCTCGACCAGCACCTTGACGGTGCCATCGGGCAGCTTGAGCAGTTGCAGCACATTGGCCAGCACGCCCACGCGGTAGATCCCCTCGGTGCCCGGATCCTCGGCGGCATGGTCGATCTGCGTGACCAGCAGAATCTGGCGGTCGTCGCGCATGACCGCCTCCAGCGCCCGCACCGATTTTTCGCGGCCCACGAACAGCGGCACCACCATATGGGGAAAGACCACCATGTCGCGCAGCGGCAGGACGGGATAGGCGTTGGGGTTTGCTTGCGGCGTCATTCGGATACCTCTGGATCATGTCTCTCGGGCGCTGCTGGCCCGGCTTGCCCCATATCTGGGGCATCGCCCGCCCGAATTCAACAACGCTATGCCCACGATTGCCAATACCATGTGACAGGAACAAGGGCCGATGAGGGCCGAAACGCGCCCTTTCGGTGGCGCGGAAGGGGCAGGATGGCTCGGCAAGTGTCAGAACGCGCCACCCGGCGCCACACGGCGCCAGCGGTGCATCAGGTCCACACCCACGGTGCGGCTTTCGACAAGCGCAAAGGGGCAGGGGCCGATCTCGTTCAGCCCCAGCGCGGCCACGCCAGCGGCGCCATCGGCGCCGAAAAGGCGCCCGGCGCTGAACACCACCAGTTCATCCACCAGCCCGGCCTGTACCAGGCTGGCGGCCAACCCGCCGCCGCCCTCGCACAGAATCCGCGTCAGCCCGGCATCGCCAAGCTGGCCCAGCGCGGCGACGATATCGAGCCGGCCCAGCGGGTCATGCGGGCACTCGAAAAGCCGCGCGCCGTGCTGTTTCCAGGCCCGGCGCAGGCTCGTCGGTGCCGCGGCGCCGTGCAGCAGCCAGACCGGCGCCGCCTCGATGCTGCGCCCCAGCCGGCTGTCCGTGCACAGCCCCAGCCTTCCGTCGGCCACGATCCGCACCGGCTGCTGCGAAACGCCCAGATCGCGAATGCGCAGATCGGGGTCATCGAGGCGCGCGGTACCCGCCCCCACCATCACCGCGTCATGGCTGGCGCGCATGGCATGCACCATGCGCCGCGCCTGTGGCCCGGTGATCCAGCGGCTTTCCCCCGAGGCGGTGGCGATACGCCCGTCCAGCGTCAGCGCGAGCTTCAGCGTTACCAGCGGCCGGCCATGACGCACACGGCACAGAAAACCGGCATTGGCCTCGGCCGCCAGCGCCGTCTCGACGCCCTCGACCACTTCGATCCCGGCGGCGCGCAGCATGGCATGGCCGCCGCCATTCACCCGCTTGTCGGGATCGGCCAGCGCGGTGACCACGCGCGCCACCCCGGCGCGCACCAGCGCCTCGGCGCAGGGCGGGGTGCGGCCATGATGCGCGCAGGGCTCGAGGCTGACACAGGCGGTGGCACCGCGCGCCGCCGAGCCGGCGCGTGCCAGCGCCTGGGTCTCGGCATGCGGCCGCCCGCCCGGCTGCGTCCAGCCGCGCCCGACGATCGCCCCCGAACCGCCCGCCGGGCAGTTGCGCACGATCACGCAACCCACCGCCGGGTTCGGCCAGACCTTTCCCAGCCCGCGCCGGCCCAGCGCCACCGCCAGTCGCATGAAACGCGCATCATCGGCTGCCGTCATCATGCCCCTTCATCTTGCTTGCAAATACGCCGGGGGGAGTCCGCGCCAGCGGACGGGGGGCAGCGCCCCCCAACACCCGGCTCACTCCTCGCCCGTCACCTGTGGGCGCAATTCGGATACGAAGCGGTCGAAATCGTCAGGGGCCTGGAAGTTCTTGTAGACGCTGGCAAAACGCACATAGGCCACGGTGTCGATGCGCGCCAGCGTCTCCATCACGATCTCGCCGATGGTCTTTGACGGGATGTCGGTATCGCCCAAGCTTTCCAGCCGCCGCACCACGCCCGAGATCATCTGATCGATGCGCTCGGGCTCGATGGGGCGCTTTTGCATGGCGATGCGCACCGAGCGCTCCAGCTTGTCACGATCAAAGGGCTCGCGCCGGCCATTTGTCTTTACCACCACCAGATCGCGCAGCTGCACCCGCTCATAAGTGGTGAAGCGCCCGCCGCAGGCCGGGCAGAAACGTCGGCGGCGAATGGCGACATGATCTTCGGCGGGGCGAGAATCCTTTACCTGGGTATCGACATTTCCGCAAAACGGGCAGCGCATGCTCTCTCCCTCGGGGTGGCGCCGGGTCAGACCACAGGACTATAGGCGCGTGTCCACCAATTGGGTAGGGCAAAAAAACGCCCCCTAGATGAAGCGGGTCGCGCTGTTGCTTGCGAGACTCCCGGCCGGGGGGGGGTTTGGGGGGGCGCGCCCCCCCCGTCCGCTGGCGCGGACTCCCCCCGGCGTATTTAGGGCAAGATGAAGGGGTAGGGGGCGTGAAGAGCGGGGCTCAGTGGCCCACCACCACCACGCGCATGTTGTCGGTGCCTTCTTCCTGCACCATCGAGAAGAGCACGCGCGCATTGTCGGGGTGCAGGCGCACGCAGCCGGCGCTGGCCGGCCGGCCCAGCCGGCTGATCTGGTCGGTGCCGTGGATGGCGTAATGGCCCGAATAGAAGATCGAATAGGGCATCGGCGCGTTGTTGTAGCGCCGCGAGCGGTGGTGGCGCGACAGCCATTGCGCCGTCCATTCGCCGGTGGGGGTGATCTTGCCGCGCCGCGCGGTCGAGACCGGCCATTCGTAAAGCAACTGCCCGTCGCGATAGACATGCATGGTCTGGGTCTCGATGCTGACGCGGGCGACGATCCGGTCGGCTTCGGCGGGTGCGGGCGTCAGAGCGATAGACGCCGCCAGCAGGGCGGCGGTGGCAATGGCAATTCTCATATTCGTCCCCCAGGGCGCGTTCAGGCGTTCTTACCGATAAAACAACGCAGCGCTGGCAGGCGCCGCAAGGGGAATGTTGGCGAATGCCAGACTTTCGAGTCAAGCGGGCGGTGCCGGTTTTGCCCGCAAGGCGCGCAGGCGGCGCGAAAAAAACCGCCGGTGTTTCCGAAAGGCCACGCCCGGCCCGCCTTGCGGTGAGCCGGGCGCCGTTTCTTCTGCCGGGTTGCGGTAAGTGGGCCTCAGGCCGGTTGCAGCCGCCCGCCATCGAGGCGCAGCACGCGATCCATGCGCGCGGCCAGCGCGTGGTTATGCGTGGCGATCAGCGCTGCCAGGCCGGTATCGCGCACAAGCCCCAGCAGCACCTCGAAGACCTGCGCCGATGTCGCCGGGTCGAGATTGCCGGTGGGCTCGTCGGCGAGCAGGATGCGCGGGGCATTGGCCATGGCGCGGCAAAAGGCGACGCGCTGCTGCTCGCCACCCGACAGCGCTGCCGGGCGATGCGCCTCGCGCCCGTCCAGCCCCACCTGCGCCAACAGTTCGCGCGCACGCGAAGCGGCCTCGGCGCGCGGCGCGCCATTGGCCAGTTGCGGCAGCACCACGTTTTCCATCGCGCTGAATTCGGGCAGCAAATGGTGGAACTGGTAGATGAAGCCGATTTCCTCGCGCCGCGCACGGGTGCGCGCGCCATCGGAGGCGCGCGCCATGTCCTGGCCATCAAGCAGCACGCGCCCGGCATCGGGCGTGTCGAGCAGCCCGGCGATGTGCAGCAGCGTCGATTTGCCCGCGCCCGAGGGCGCGACCAGCCCCACCACCTCGCCCGGGACAAGCGCAAGCGAGGCGCCCGCGAGCACCCGCACCGGCTCGGCGGCGCCGCGTGCATAGCTCTTGGCGATGTCCTCGAGCGCCAGCACGGCCTTGCCGGCTGGCGCCTGGCTCGCCCCGTCGCCCGTCGCGCCTGCCTCACTCATAGCGCAGCGCCTCCACCGGGTTCATGCGCGCCGCGCGCCGCGCCGGCAATATGGTGACGATGAAGGAAAGCCCCAGCGACAGCCCCACCGCTCGCAGCACGTCATAGAGGTGCAACTCGGCCGGCAGCGCGTAGATGCCCCTGATCGAGGGGTCCCACGCGCCCCCGCCCATCAGGAAGTTCACGGCGCTGAACACCGGGTCGATATAGATGACGAACAGCACCCCCAGCACCACCCCCAGCGCCGTGCCCAGCAGCCCGATCGAGGCGCCGCAGATGAAGAAGACGCGCATCACCGAGCCCTCGGTCAGCCCCATGGTGCGCAGGATGCCGATATCGCGGCCCTTGTTCTTGACCAGCATGATCAGCCCCGAGACGATGTTCATCGCCGCGATCAGCACCAGGATCGAAAGGATGATGAACATCACATTGTCCTCGATTTCGAGCGCGCGCAGGAACGCGCCCGAGGCATCGCGCCAGGTCCAGACCATTGCCCGCTCGCCGGCTGCGCTCAGCAGGGCATGCACCATCTGGTCCACGCGCTCGGGGTTGATGACCATCACCTCCAGCTCGTCGGCCACGCCGTCGCGGTTGAAGAAGCTCTGCGCCTCGGTGAAGGGCATGTAGACGCGCGTGCGGTCGATATCGTAGCGCCCGGCGGTGAAGATATAGACCACCTCATAGGCGTTGATGCGCGGGCTGGTGCCGAAGGCGGTCTGCGCCCCCTCGGGCGAGATCACGCGAATGCGGTCGCCCACCGTGACATTGAGCTCGCGCGCCACGCCCGAGCCGATGGCGATGCCCTCGTCGAAGCGCATGATGTCGCCGCGCGCGGCTTCCGGGCTGGCGATGCGCGGGATGGTCAGCAGGTTGTCATGGCTGATGCCGAACACCTCCACCCCCGCCGAGCGCCCGTCGCGGCTGGCCATCACCTGGCCCTTCACCAAAGGCGCCACGCGGGTCACGCCCGGCACCTCGGCCAGCCGCACGGCCATGTCGTCATAATCCTCGATCACCCGGCTCAGCTGCCCTGCCTCGGTCAGCCGCGCGGTGTTGAACACGGTGACATGGGCATTGGCGCCCAGGATGGTATCGACGAATTCGGCCCGAAACCCCGAGCGCACCGCCAGCGTGGCAATCAGTGCGAACACCGCCAGGGTGATGCCGATCAGCGAGATCACACTCATCGCGCTGACACCGCCCTCGGCGCGGCGTGCGCGCAGATAGCGCCAGGCGATCATCCACTCGAAGGGGGCAAAGGGGGGGGTCTGGCGGGTCATGCGGGCCTTGATCCGGTTGCGGCGCGCAACCTCGGGCCAAAGGCTCTGCGGGTCAAGGGGCAATTGCCCGGGCCGTTGCGCCCGTACCCCCTTGCAAGCGCGTGGTGGTCATGCCGGCGTGATCGTCGAACGGGCTGCAATGGTCGTTCATCGGGTTGCCGTTGCGGCGAAAACCGGAGGCGAAGACGATCATCGCCTGCAATGTGGGCGGAACATTCGATGGCTGGCAGATCTGGCGCCAGACCCGGCTTTCGCCCCGGCGCGGGCTCTGGAAACGCTACATGTTTACCTTGGCGTGCACCGAGGCTTATGCCCGGGTTCCGACGGTCAGGCCGCTGGGACAATCGGCGGTGCCGGCATTGCCGACCTGATGGCTCAGCCTGATGGTGCCGTCAGCATGCGGATGTTGCGAAAGCCCGAATTCCAAGTCGGGGCAGGCGGGCGTTCGCGGTGGAATTCCGCGGGCAGGCGCGGCTCGGGCACGGGCAACCGCGGAAGGAGCTGGCGGTCATTGACGCCGGGATCGCGCTGGATGACCTGCGCCTGGGCGTCGGAGGTGGCAAGCGGCGCGAAAAGCGCGGCGGCGGCGAGCGAAGCGGCAAGAGCGGCATGGCGGATCATGGTTCTGTTCCCTGTGGCTGTGGACGCGGTTTGCAAGATGACGTCCGGGTTGCTTGCGGTGCACCGGGTTCGTGCAGCCGCTGAGCAATCATCCCGCCGGCGGGCCTTGTCAGGCAATCTCAAAAAACCGCCATCGGATGTCACCGGGGCGGTTATCCGATGACAGGCCGGCGCAGGTAACAGGGAGTGGCAGGGTCTGGCGCGGGGGTAAGGGCGCTCAGCGCTCTTCCAGCCAGGCCTCCATGAACGCGATCTCCTCGCGCTGGGCGGCGATGATCGCCTCGGCCAGCGCCCGCACCTCGGGGTCGCTGCCATGCGCAAGCACCACCTCGGCCATTTCCACCGCGGCGACATGATGCGGGATCATGCCGCGCATGAAATCGACATCGGCATCGCCGGTGAACTCGATATCCATCGCCGCATGCATGCGGGCATTCGCGTCCATATAGGCTCGAGTCGATTCCGCAAGCGCCGCATCTGCCTGCCCATGCCCGTGGCCATGTCCGTGCCCATTCCCGTGGTCATGCCCGCCGGCCTGCTGCGCGATGGCCGGCCCGGCCAGACCAAGCGCCGCTGTCGTCAGCCCTGCCATGATGATGCTGCGCATGAATTCCTCCCTTGCGTGTTTCCATTCCCTATCGGCATCGGGCCTTGCCGTCGTGGCCCGGCCCGTCGATGCCGCGCGCCGAATCCAGCGCGCCGCCACGCTCGCGCCTTCCAGTAACGGGAAGGCAAGTCACGCTGGCGTGATCAGGGCCATTCCTGCCGCGATGCGGCGTACCCGCCAGGGCGCCACTTCACCCATTTGCCCGGGTCTTGCCGGTCTGGCGAGGCTGCACTAAGCAGGGTTTGCGGGAAATTCAGGAGAGACAATGCGCATTCTGGTCACCAATGACGACGGCATAAACGCGCCGGGGCTCAAGGTGGCCGAGGCCATCGCCGCCGAGATCGCCGGGCCCGGGGGCGAGGTCTGGGTGGTGGCGCCCGCCTTCGAGCAATCGGGCGTGGCGCACAAGATCAGCTACACCCATCCGATGATGATCGCCCAGCTTGGGCCCCGGCGCTACGCCGCCGAGGGCAGCCCGGCCGATTGCGTGCTGGCGGGTTTCTACGAGGTGCTGCAGGGCGCCAAGCCCGATCTGGTCATCTCGGGCGTCAACCGGGGCAACAACTCGGCCGAAAACGCCATGTATTCGGGCACGGTCGGCGGCGCCATGGAAGCGGCGCTGCAGGGCCTGCCGGCGATCGCGCTGTCGCAGTATTTCGGCCCGCTGACGCAGGAAATGGACAACCCGTTCGAACCGGCCATCGCGCATGGCACGCAGCTGGTGCGCGACCTGCTGGAAAAGGGGTTGTGGGATACCGGCGATTACCGGCTGTTCTACAATGTCAACTTCCCGCCCTTCCCGCGCGAGCGGGTGAAGGGCATCAAGATCGCCGCGCAGGGCTATCGCAAGGACACCTTCTTCGGGGTCGAGCCGCATGTCTCGCCCTCGGGGCGCAAATTCCTGTGGATCAAGGGCGGCCCGCAACACCTGCCCACCGCGCCGGGCACCGATGCCGCGGCCAATCTCGAGGGCTGGATCTCGGTCACGCCGATGCGCGCCGATCTGACCGCGCATGACGCGCTCGATGCGCTCAGGGAAAGGCTGGAATGAACGAAGCCGACGATCGCGCCGAGCGCATCATGCGCTTTGTCTTCACCCTGCGCACGAAGGGGGTGGCCGATCCGGCGGTGCTGCAGGCGATGGAGCGCATCGACCGCGGCGCCTTCGTGCGCGGGGTGTTCGCCGAGCGCGCCTATGAGGACATGCCGCTGCCCATCGCCTGCGGGCAGACCATCTCGCAACCCTCGGTGGTGGCGCTGATGACCGAGGCGCTGCAGGTCGGCCCGCGCGACAAGGTGCTCGAGGTGGGCACCGGCTCGGGCTATCAGGCGGCGGTGCTCAGCCTGCTGGCGCGGCGGGTCTACACCATCGAGCGCCACCGCCGGCTGGTGGCCGAGGCGCGCGTGCTGTTCGACCGGCTGGGGCTGACCAACATCACCGCCATCGCCGCCGATGGCAGCTTCGGCCTGCCCGAACAGGCGCCGTTTGATCGCATCCTGGTCACTGCCGCGGCCGAGGATGCGCCGGGCCCGCTGCTGGCGCAGCTGCGCGTGGGCGGCATCATGGTGGTGCCGGTGGGCCAGTCGGACACGGTGCAAAGCCTCATCCGGGTGCGCAAGCTGGAAACCGGGCTTGAATATGACGAGCTGCGCCCGGTGCGCTTCGTGCCGCTGCTCGAAGGCATGGCCAGCGACTGATACGGCCTGCGCGCGATCCGATCGTCAGGCGCGAAAGCGCCCGGCCCGAGGGCAGGCAGGAAACGCCCGCAAACCGCGCTCCCGCCCGCCCACCCCGCGCGCCTTGCGGGCGCTGCCATTGCCGGCGCAGGGGCGGGCGGGGATGGCCCATTTGCCGAATTGATCATCCGCGAAACGCCTGTCGGGCCAGCGCGCGACGGCGTGGCGGGCTGGGGCGATGGCGCGCGCGCCGCCTGCCGGGCGCAATTCATGCCCGAAAGCGCACACACATTGCGGTGATGGGCTGTCACAAGACGCAAGATACGGTATAGTAACGGCACATCGACACAGCTTGCGTCGCGCCGGGCATTGCAGCCAGGGCGGCGATGCGCAAGGGCAGAGGCACCGGCGAAGGGCAGGCAATGACGACACGGGCAAACCGGGCGCGGAGCAGGCAGGCAACGGACAGGGCAATGCAACAGGCTGGAACAGACATCGCCATGACGGGCATGAACGGGATTGAACAGGCGGCGCCAGCCGGCAATACGGCACGGCGCCCAGGGCGCGGCGCGGCAACGCCAACGGGGCAGGGCAGGCTCGGGCGGCTTGCCCGCATGGGCGGCGCTCTCGGCGCGGCGCTGGCGCTGGCGGCCTGCGGCGGCGGGCTGCCCACCGACTGGGATCTGCGCCGCAACGGCGCCTTCTCCACCGCCGATGCCGCGCGCGAGGCCAGCCCGCGCCGGCCGCAGCCCGATCAGCGCGGCGTCATCTCCTATCCCGGCTATCAGGTGGTCGTCGCCCAGCGCGGCGAAACCGCGCGCAGCATCGCCAGCCGGCTGGGAATCGATGGCGGCGAGCTCGCCCGCCACAACGCCATCGACGCCGATCTGGTGATGCGCGGCGGCGAAACGCTGGTCCTGCCCGGCAGCGACAGCGCCCGGCCGCTGGCCGCACCCGGCAGCGGCATCACCGAATCGCGCCTTGACAGCGAGCCGGCGCCGGGGCCCGAACCCGTGCGCCACGAGGTCCAGCGCGGCGAAACCGCTTTTTCCATCGCCCGGCTCTACAACATCACCGCGCGCTCGCTCGCCGAATGGAACGGGCTGGGCAGCGACATGTCGGTGCGCGAGGGCCAGATCCTGATGATCCCGGTGCCGAGCAGCATCAGCGAAGCCGCCGATACCCGTACCGCCGCCGCACGGCCCGACAGCGCAAGCGATGCCGGAACCGGGCGCGAGCGCGAGCGCGAGGAAACCCGCTCCGCCGACACCGCCGCCACCCGGCCCGGCACCGGCTCGCCAACCCCCACCCCGCCCTCGGCATCCAGGCCGATGCCCGACGGAGAGCCCGAGCGCAGCGGCGCACAGGCGAGCGAGCGCGAAAGCGAACCCGTCGCCGACATGGCCGCGCAACGCACCGAAGCGCCGCGCCTGGCGATGCCGGTCGAAGGGCGCATCGTGCGCGCCTATCAGCGCGGGCGCAACGACGGCATCGGCATCGGCGCCCCGGCCGGCACTGCGGTACGCGCCGCTGCCCCCGGCACCGTCGCTGCCATCACCCGCGATACCGAGCAGGTGCCGATCATGGTCATCCGCCACGAGAACAACCTGCTGACGGTCTATGCCAATATCGACGATATCCGCGTCGAGCGCGGCGCCCGCGTCAGCCGTGGCGACACCATTGCCACCGTTCGCCGGGGCGATCCGTCCTTCCTGCATTTCGAGGTGCGCGAAGGGCTCGAAAGCGTCGATCCCATGCCCTATCTACAATAGCGAGCCGTCGCCGCAAACCCGCCCGCCCCTTCATCTTGCCCGAAAATACGCTCGGGGGTGAGCCCGCCCCCCCCCCGCGGGGGCGGCCAGGGGGCCGCCCGCCCCCTTTGCCCCCCCCAAACCCACCCCCCCC
>JAFIEG010000048.1 GCA_020832665.1 Pararhodobacter sp.
CGAGGGGATGGTGGCGGTGGCCTCGTACCGGCTGGCGGTGCATCTGGGGCTGGCCTTCGTGATTTTGGGCCTGATCGCCTGGTATGCGCTGCTTCTGGGCCGCAAGCCGGCGCAGCTGATGCAGGCAAGGCGCGGGCGCGAGGCGCGCAGCTTTTCGCTGGCCACGGGGGTGATGCATCTGGCCTTCTTGCAGATCCTGCTGGGGGCGCTGGTGGCGGGCATCGATGCCGGGCGCGGCTATACCGACTGGCCGCTGATGGGCGGCGCGCTGTTTCCGCCCGGCGCGTTTGATCTGGAGCCGCTGTGGCGCAATTTCTTTGAAAATGACGGGCTGGTTCAGTTCATCCACCGCAAGGCGGGGTATCTCTTGCTGATCATGGCGCTGATTGCCTGGGCGCGGGGGCGGCGCAGCCCGCATGACGCCACGCGCCGGGCCTTTCACTGGATGCTGGGCGCGATGGTGGCGCAGATCGTGCTGGGTATCATCACGGTGATGCAAGGCGCGCCGTGGCACTTCGCCATTGCGCATCAGCTTCTGGCGGTGGGTTTGTGGGTGACGATCCTGCGCGCGCGCTTTCTGGCGCTTTACCCGCAAGGCAGCGCCATCGGGGCGCGGGCATGAGCGCCTTTGACGATCTCAAGGCGCATCTGCGCCAGATCTGCGCGCTTGAGCAGGTGATGGGCCGGCTGGGCTGGGATCAGGAAACCATGATGCCGCGTGGCGCCGCCGCCCAGCGCGCCGAGGAAATGGCCGCGCTCGAGGCGGTGCTGCATGCGCGGCGCACCGATCCGCGCCTTGGCGAATGGCTGGAAAGCGCCGCCCCGCCCGATGATGCCGGCGCCGCCATCATCCGCCATGCGCGACGCGGCCATCGGCGCCACAGCCGCGTGCCGGTCGATCTGGCCTCGGCGCTGGCGCGCGAAACCTCGCGCGCGCAGGGCATCTGGGCCGAGGCGCGCACGCGCGACGAGCCGGCGCATTTCCTGCCGGCGCTGGAGAGGGTGCTGGCGCTCAAGCGCGAAGAGGCACAGGCGCTGGCCGATGGCGGCAACCCCTATGACGCATTGCTGGCCGATTTCGAGCCGGGCATGACCGGTGCCGAGATCGCCGCGCTGTTCGCGCGCCTGCGCCCGCCGCTTGTGGCGCTGCGCGATGCGGTGCTGGGCGCGCCGCTTCAGCCCGCGCCGCTGAAGGGGCATTTCCCGCGCGAGGGGCAGATGCGGCTGGCGCGCCGGCTGGGCGAGCGTTTCGGCTATGATTTCGCGCGCGGGCGGCTGGATCTGGCGGTGCACCCTTTCTCTTCGGGCTCGGGCGATGATGTGCGCATTACCACCCGAGTTGACGAAGGCGACCCGCTCAACTGCCTGTTTTCCACCATCCACGAGCTGGGCCATGCCGTCTATGAGCAGGGTGTCGATGCCGCCCATGCGCTGACGCCGCTGGGGCAGGGGGCGTCGATGGGGGTGCATGAAAGCCAGGCGCGGCTGTTTGAGAATCAGCTTGGCCGCTCGCGCGCCCTTGCCGGCTGGCTGTTTGGCGAGATGCAGGCGGAATTCGGCGATTTCGGCTGCACTGATGCCGATGCTTTTCACGCCGCGCTCAACCGCGTGCATCCGGGCCATATCCGCACCGAGGCCGATGAGCTGCATTACAATCTGCACATCATGCTGCGCTTCGATCTGGAGCGCGCGCTTGTTGCCGGCGATCTGGCCCCGGCCGATCTGGAAGGCGCCTGGAACGAGCGCTTCGAGGCCGATTTCGAGCTCAAGGTGGACCGTCCCGCGCACGGATTCCTGCAAGATGTGCACTGGTCGATCGGGCTGTTCGGCTATTTCCCCACCTATACGCTGGGCAATGTTTATTCCGGCTGCCTGATGCAGGCGCTGCGCGCCGATCTGCCGTCGCTTGATGCCGCGCTGGCCGAGGGCGATGTGACCCCGGCTCTGCGCTGGCTGAAAGACAGGCTGCACCGGCATGGTGCGCTGCGCGACGGGCGCGAAACCATCGCCCATGCCTGCGGTTTCGCGCCCGACGAGGGGCCGCTGATTGCCTATCTGAAAGAACGTTTCGGCGCGCTCTACCGACTTTGAAGGGGCGCAGCCGGGGGCTGTTGATGCCACCCCCGGCGGGCAGTCAAGGCTACGCATGTTCCGCACGGGAATGCCCGTTTCATCCCTTTTCGCCCGTTTTTTCGGCGAAAGGGGCAAGCGGCCCCGGGGGTGCAAAGAAATAATGCAATATTTGACATAAATCATAGCATGAATTTCTGGCAGAAACTATCTTTGAAAGGCTGGCCCTTGCTGAGAATGGTTTCGGGCTGGATTCGCACGCGAACACGATTAGATAGTTAACAGTGCAAGCATTTGGAGCGCAGCGCCCATGGTCGATCTGTTCACGCTTGATGATGACGACACGGACCCAGTGTTGAGCGATCAGACCCATGCCCCCCTCTTTTCGAAACCATCGCGGCCTGACGAAAGGCTGATCGGTTTCATGTCCTCCATCCTGCGCGCCGTCGATATCGAGACGATCTGGGCGCTGACCTGCGAGTACATGCAGCAACTTGGCTTTGGTGAGGTGGTCTACGGCTATTCGCCCACCTACCACGCCGGCAATATCGGGTTGCGCGACGAGGTGCTGCTGCTGTCGACGCTCGAGCGGCGGGTGGTCGATGCGCTGGTCGATGACGGCCATTACCGCGAAAGCGTCACCTTCAACTGGGCGCTGAACAATGTCGGCGTCGTCAGCTGGTCGATGAGTGCCGAGGAAGCGGGAACGCCCAGTTTCGAATCCAGCCCGGCGGCGCTTGATTTCTTCGCGCGCGAGGGGTTCGAATCGGGGTGCACCATCGGCTTTCCGTCTGCGCGCAGGCGGGGCAGGGCGGTGATGGCCCTGTTGGGCCACCGGGGCAGCACGCAAGAAGAAATCGATACGCTGCTGGCCGGGTTGGGCGACAGCCTGCTGGTGGCCGCCAGCATGGCGCATTTGCGGCTGTCGGAGATGCCGTACATCGACATCAAGGCCCGCAACGGGCTGACCGCGCGCCAGCGCGAGGTGCTGGAATGGGTGGCTGAAGGCAAGACCGTGGCTGATATCGCCGCCATTCTGGGCATTTCTCCGGTGACGGTGGACAAGCATCTGCGCCTGGCACGCGAAACTCTGGGCGTGGAAACCACGGCACAGGCCGTGATCAAGGCCACCTTCCTGAACCAGCTTTTCGTCTATCCGCCACGGCTGCCTGAGGGATGAGCCGCATGGCGCCGGCAGCCCCTCTCACCCGAAGTTAGGGTAAGGATTCGATCACTATCGTCACATGAGAAATCGGATTAAAGAATATATAAGGCCGGTATGAAGTTTTTTTCCTGATGACCTGAAGTGATTGCAAGTGCCTCATGTCCGGTGACGACACGTGTTGAGTGCGAGTGCTTTCGCGGTGCAACCTTCCCAACCCGGTGCCGCGAAGGAAACCCGGTGCATCTTTCCTGATGCACCGGGTCTTTTTTTCCGAAAGGGCAGGTAAACGGATCGCCAGACGGGTAAAGGCCAACTTTTCTGATCGGTTCCGACAGGTTTCTCGTGCAGGCCCCGCGCGGACCGCCCCCTTGTAGATCAACCGAACCAGGTATCAGGCGCCGGGCTTGCGCCGCTCTTCGCGCGGGCGGGCGAGCGTGTCGCGGGTCAGCTCGGGCGCCAGCGCCTCCATCGCGTCATACTGGGTCAGATACAGCCCATCGACATGATCGAGAAAATCGGTGCGCCGCAGCCGGTCCATCACCGGGCCCTTTACCTCGGACAGGTGCAGCTTCACGCCCGAGGCGTTGAGCTTGGCCAGCAGCATCTCCAGGCTTTCCAGCGCCGAGGCATCGACCTCATTCACCGCCGAGAACATCAGCACCAGATGCTTGATCTCGGGCTGGCGGGCGATGCGCGTCTGCACCAGTTCTTCAAGGTAGCGCGCGTTGGGGAAATATAGGCTTTCATCCACGCGCAGGGTCAGCACTTCGGGGGTGGTGATCACCTCGTAACGGTTGATGTTGCGAAAATGTCCGGTGCCGGGCACCTGGCCCACCTCGGCCACATGCGGGCGCGAGGTACGCCACAGATGCAGCGCCAGCGACAGGCCGACCCCGGCCATCAGCCCCTGTTCGACGCCCAGCAGCAGCGTTACCGCCATGGTTGCCGCCATCGCCGCGCCATCGGCCTTGCTGTAGGCCCAGGCGCGGGGCAGGGCGCGGAAATCCAGCAGCGAGACCACCGCCACGATGATGATGGCCGCCAGCGTGGCGCTGGGCAGGAAATACAGCAGCGGTGTCAGCGCCAGCAGCGAGGCGCCGATCATCAGCGCCGTCAGCGCCCCGGCGGCGCGCGTCTCGGCGCCGGCATCGAAATTGACGATCGAGCGCGACAACCCGCCGGTGACCGGCATGGCCGCGGTGATGCCGGCGCCCAGATTGGCCGCGCCCAGCGCGATCAGTTCGCGGTCGGGGTCGATTGTCTGGCGTTTCCTGGCCGCAAGGGTTTGCGCGATGGATATCGATTCGACATAGCCCACCAGCGCGATCATCGCCGCGGGCATGAGCAGAAGCATGATCAGGTCCAGATCAAACGCCGGCAATTCCAGCGGCGGCAGGCCACGCGGGATATCGCCGACAATGCGCACGCCCTGGCCATCCAGCCCAAGCCCCCACACCACCAGCGTCGAGCCCAGCACCACCAGAAACAGCGCGCCCTTGGCCAGCAGCCCGGCGCCGGAGGCGCTCAGCCCCAGCCGCTTCAGCAGCGGCGCCATGCCCTTGCGCGACCAGAACAGGAAGACCAGCACCGCCGCTGACAGCGCCAGCGTTATCAGGTTGGTATCGGCGAGATTGGCAATGATTGACGGGATGACCTCGGGCAGGGTCTTGCCCGTGGTCTGGATGCCCAGCATATGGCGCGCCTGGCTCATGGCAATCAGGATGCCGGCGGCGGTTATGAAGCCCGAAATCACCGGATGGCTCAGGAAATTGGCAACAAACCCCATGCGCAACACGCCCATGACCAGCATCAGGATACCCGAGATCAGCGCGATCCACAGCGCCGCGAGCTGATAGCCCGGCGTGCCGATCTCGGCCACAGTGCCGGCAGCGGCGGCGGTCATCAGCGCCACCACCGCCACCGGGCCCACCGCCAGCGCCGGCGAGGAGCCCAGCACCGCGTACAGCAACAGCGGCAGGATGGCGCCGTAAAGCCCCGCCTGCGGCGGCAGCCCGGCGAGCATGGCATAGGCCATGCCCTGCGGAATCAGCATGATGGTAACGACCAGCGCGGCGATCACATCGCCGGAAAGGCCGGCACGGGCATAGCCACGCAGATCGGGCATGGAAAGGCGTGAAGCAGACATATCGGAACATCCCCTTTGCTGCCCGCGCGATCCGTTGCATCCGGGCGCGTGGCGGCGTCATTCATCGGGGCCTATATACGCTCACAAAAACATATTGCAAGTAATGAATATATATTCAGGCAACCCGGCCGGGCAGGGCGACCTCGGCGGCCAGGCGAATGGCGCGGATATTCTCGCCATAACCCGCCGGTTCGGCGGCGCTTCCGCCCTTGAACACCGCCGAGCCCGCAACCAGCACATCGGCCCCGGCGCGTGCCATCGCCGGTGCGGTCTGCGTGGTGATGCCGCCATCGATCTCGATATGGATGGGGCGGTCACCGATCATGGCACGCAACTGGCGCACCTTGTCGGTCATGTCGATGAATTTCTGCCCGCCAAAGCCCGGGTTGACGGTCATCACGCAGATCAGGTCCACCATGTCCAGCAAATGCGCAACAGAATCGGCATTGGTGCCGGGGTTGAGCGCGACACCGGCCTTTTTACCTGTTGCACGAATGGCTTGCAGCGTGCGGTGAATGTGGGGGCCGGCCTCGACATGGGCGGTGATGATATCGGCGCCAGCCTTTGCGAAGGCCTCGATATAGGGGTCAACCGGTGCGATCATCAGATGCACATCCATGACCTTGCGCACATGCGGGCGGATGGCGGCGCACATCTGCGGGCCGAAGGTGATGTTGGGCACGAAATGCCCGTCCATCACATCGACATGCACCCAGTCGGCGCCCTGAGCCTCGATGGCGCGGCACTCGGCGCCAAAATCGGCGAAATCGGCGGCAAGGATCGAGGGGGCGATCTTGATGGCGCGGTCGAAGCTCATGGCATTGTCCAGTCGGTAATAACAAGGGCTGAAGGCCGGTGTCCGGCGCCACTTCGCCTAAGCCAAGCCAGGGCGGGCGTCAAACACACAAATAACCGATAATCGGTATTATGTAATATAAATGAGCTTCCGGCACAGCTGCACCGAGACTAGCGCGGCATGAATGCCACAACCTCGATGAAACTTGCATCAATCAATGGTAGCTTTACATCGCACAATTCACAACGACTAGGCATTGTTGGCTTATTGTGTCATGGTAAGCGTTATTGGCGCTAGGCTTGGGTCAGTGCGCCAATATGTCTCTTGGTTCCGGTTTTCGCCATTTTGAATTTCAGAAGATCAGATCAGCTAGAGCCGATGAACTTTTCCACCCTGAAAGACGCGCCGGCCTTTTCGCCAATTGACTTGCCCGACTGGATGCGGCGTTCGGGGCAGTTGCTGCTTGTCGAGGTTCCCCGCGAGCATACACTCTTGCGGCAGCTTGACGAAAGCGTGCCCGAGCCCGTCATTACACGGTTCGAGATGATCGGCCCGGCCATGCTGCTCCGGATCGCGCCGGTTGCGGTTATCGCGCCGCTGATGAACGCGCGATGGGATATCACGGATCTCGCGCAAAGGCTTGAATCGGCAGCGTTTTGTGGAAAGCTTCTGGTCATCAGCGCGCCGCTTCCACGCGCAGAACTCGTGCTGCGCGAATTGTGCAACGCCTTTCCCGGGCTCGATATCGATTTGCTGGAGATGGCGGCCGGATAATACTCTGGATCAAGAAGTCCTGGCAACACTCTGACAAATCGTCGAAACCTTGGCCGCGATCGCATTCTGGCACGCTATCGCATGACGAGGAATGAAATGACCAAGGCGATGACGGATCAGCCGGGCCGGTTGCTGCTGATCATCCTTGACGGGGTGCCCTGGGCCAACTGGCGGCGCCGTTTTGGCGCGCTCGAGGGCTGGGTGCAATCGGGCGCGGCGCGCGTGTGGCGCATGCGCTCGGTGCTGCCGTCGATGTCGGGGCCCTGCTATGCCTCGATCCATACCGGCACACCGCCGCAACAGCATGGCGTGCTGTCCAACGGGCTGATCCGGCGGCTGGATCTGCCCGACATCTTTTCGCAGGCCCGTAAGGGTGGCGCCATCACCGGCGCGGTGACGCATTCGTGGTTCTCCGAGTTGTTCAACCGCGCCCCCTTCGACTGGCTGCGCGACATCGAATATGACGAGCCCGCGAGCGCCAGTATCAATCACGGTCGCTTTCACACCATGACGGGCTATGACCGTAACAACCAGGCCACGCCCTGCGATGCCGATCTGTACGCCACGCTGAGCATGCTGTGTGCGCGCCACAGGCTGCATTACGGCATCCTGCACAGCTGCACGCTTGATTCGATGGGCCACCGCTTTGGCCATGATTGCCCCGAGATGGATCATGCCTGCGCGCTGGCCGATGCCATGCTGGCCAGCTTTCTGCCGTGCTGGCTGGAGATGGGCTAAGAGGTGATCGTCACCGCCGATCACGGCCAGTCGCTTCGTGGTCATCACGGGGGCGTCGGTTCCGATCAGCAGGATGTGGCGCTCTATTATTTCGGGTCGGCCCGGGGCCCGGCGCCCGATATGCTGCTCGATCAGCTGGCGCTGGCGCCGACGGTGCTTTCAAGGCTGCGCTGCCCGGTGCCCGACACGATGCCGGCCGCGCCTTTCCTGCATTGAGGCGGAAGCCGATTTTCGCGTCGGGCAGGAAAATGCTGGCCGAAGCAAGCGGGCCCGCGCCTCAGCCCGAATCGCGTAAAAAGGCAATGGCCTGCCGTGTCGCCGGATCGCAGGTGCCGGTATCGGCCTCGCCTTCCAGAACGGGTAAAAGCTGCCCGGCAAGTTCCTTGCCCAACTCCACCCCCCATTGATCGAAGGAGTTGATGCCCAGGATCACCCCTTCGACAAAGACGCGGTGTTCGTAAAGCGCGAGGATGGCGCCGAGCGTGGCCGGGGTAAGTTGCGGATAAAGCAGCAGCGTCGAGGGCCGGTTGCCGGGAAAGACCCGGTGGCGCGCCTGGCGGTCGAGCGCCCTGCCCTTGATCCCGTGTGCGCGCAGCATCGCCCGCGCCTGCTTCAACGAGCGCCCGGCCATCAGCGCCTCGGCCTGGGCCAGGCAACTGGCGATGAGCATGCGGTGCTGGGCCTCCAGCAAGGGCTCATGCCCGCGCGCGGCGAGCAGGAATTCGCAGGGCACCGCCTCGGTGCCCTGATGGATGAGTTGGAAAAAGGCGTGCTGGCCATTGGTGCCCGGCTCGCCCCAGACCACTGGCCCCGACGGCATTTCCAGATCACTGCCATCCATGGCCACGCGCTTGCCGTTCGATTCCATCTCGAGCTGTTGCAGATAGGCCGGCAGCCGCGCCAGACGCTGGTCATAGGGCACCACGGCGCGGCTGGCATGGCCGCAGATCTGGCGATGCCAGATGCCGGTGAGCGCCAGCATCACCGGCATGTTCTGTGCCGCCGGTGCGGTACGAAAATGCCTGTCCATCGCCGCCGCGCCGGCAAGGAAGGCGCGGAAATTCTCGGGCCCGATGGCGATCATCAGGCTCAGCCCGATCGGCCCCCAGACCGAGTAGCGCCCGCCCACCCAATCCTCGAAACCGAAGACGCGCGCCGGGTCGATGCCGAATTCGGCGGTGCGATCGAGCGCCGAGGACAGCGCCACGAATTGGCGCACCGGGTCGCGCAGCACCCGCGCCATCCAGTCGCGCGCGACATGGGCATTGGCCATCGTCTCGAGCGTGGTGAAGGTCTTCGAGGCGACAATGATGAGCGTGGTTTCCGGATTGAGGTCTTCCAGCGTGTCGTGGATATGCGCCGGATCGACATTCGAGACGAAATGCACGCGCGGCCCGTCGTGAAAGGGTCTGAGTGCCTGCACCGCCATCGCCGGCCCCAGATCGGAACCGCCGATGCCGATATTCACCACATCGCCGATGCGCCCGCCCACACCCCGGATGCGACCTTCGCGCAGATCGCGCGCGAAGCTCTCCATCCGCGCCAGCGTCGCGCGCAGCCCGGGCATGACATCCGCACCATCGACGAGTATCTGCGCCTCTTCGTCGAGGTTGCGCAGCGCCGTGTGCAGAACTGCTCGGTTCTCGGTCTCGTTGATGCGCTTGCCGGTGAACATGGCCTCGCGCCGCTCTTCCATGCCGGTTGCTTCGGCCAGGGCGACGAGCAGATCACGGGTCTCGGTGTCGATATTGCATCGCGA
The DNA here is from genome assembly GCA_020832665.1 of Pararhodobacter sp. GTDB lineage: Bacteria > Pseudomonadota > Alphaproteobacteria > Rhodobacterales > Rhodobacteraceae > Pararhodobacter. The sequence continues at coordinate 9,449 of JAFIEG010000048.1, forward strand.
ATAATCCAGCAGCATCGGGCCGGTGGCCGGATCATCGAGCGTGGCGGAAAAAGCCTCGGGACGTCCGCCATCCGCGAACAAGGCGGTGATCGGTCGCCCGGCCACGGCATTGTGCCGGGCCGCCAGGGCCGCCCAGTGTTCGCTCGATTGCATGCTGTCAACCATTCTGTTCATTAACCGATTCGTTTCAGCAGATCATCGACTTGCCCGGAAGGAAAGCACCCGGTTGGGCCCAAAGATGATTTTCCGGGCTTCTGAGGCAAGGTGGCAACGCCCGATCGGGTGTCGCTGACGGCTTGCAACCGCCGGCGTAGCCGGGCAAGGATGCCGCAATGCATGACGAACGCATATTGTCGAGCCCGGCCTGCATGGCCGAAGGCGCCGGTTTCCTGGCCGGGCGCGAGCCGCGCTTTGCCCAAGCGCTGGAATTGTGCGGCCCGCCGCCGCTGCGCCGGCGCGAGGACGGTTTCGCGGCGCTGATGCAGGCCATCGTCAGCCAGCAGGTTTCGACCGCCGCGGCGCGCGCGATCATGGCGCGGCTCGAAGCGGCCGGGCTTGACGCGCCGCAGGCGATTGCGCGCGCCGAGGACGAGGCGCTGCGCGCTGCCGGGCTGTCGCGCCAGAAGATGCGCTATCTGCGCGCGCTGTCCGAGGCCGATCTCGATTTCATCGCCTTGCGCACCGCGCCCTCGCCGCAACTCGTGGCGGAACTGACCGCCCTGCCCGGCATCGGCCGCTGGACGGCCGAGATCTATGCCATGTTCAGCCTTGGCCGCGCCGATGTCTTCGCGCCCGCCGATCTGGCGCTGCAAGAGGCCACGCGGCTGCTGTTCGATCTGCCGGATCGCCCGCGCGAGGCCGCACTCAGGCGCATGGCCGAGGCCTGGTCGCCCTGGCGCACGGTTGCGGCGGGCATGCTCTGGGCCTATTACCACCACGCGAAGAAGCGCGAAGGCATCGGCTGAAAGGAAGAACATGGCCCGCGAGTTGGAATCTTCCCGCAAGGGCGTGGCGAAGGGCAGTGCAAAATCGGCGGTGATCTTCGTGCATGGCTATGGTGCTGATGGCGCCGATTTGCTGGGTCTGGCCGATCCGCTGGCCCCGCATCTGCCCGATACCGCCTTTTTCGCCCCCAACGCGCCCGAGCGCTGCACCAACAACCCTTTTGGCTATCAGTGGTTTCCCATTCCCTGGCTGGATGGCTCCAGCGAGGAAGCCGCGCGCGCCGGCATGGTGGCGGCCATCGATGATCTGAACGCCTTTGTCGATAAGGTGCTGGCCGATGAGGGGCTGGAACCGGGCGCGCTGGCGCTGGTGGGTTTCAGCCAGGGCACGATGATGAGCCTGCATATCGCGCCCCGCCGGGCCAAACCGCTGGCCTGCCTGGTAGGGTTTTCGGGGCGGCTTCTGAACCCGGAACTGCTGGAAGCCGAGACCGTCAGCCGCCCGCCGGTGCTGCTGATTCACGGCGATGCCGACGAGATGGTGCCGGTGCAGTCGCTGCCCGAAGCCGCCGATGCGCTGGTCAAGGCCGGCTTCGAGACCTATGCCCATGTCTCGAAGGGCACGGGCCACGGCATCGCCCCCGACGGGCTGTCGCTGGCGCTGGGTTTCCTGAGCGACAAGCTGCCGGGCTGATCCGCATTCCAGATACGGTTGATCGTTTTGCGCCTGCCAGCCCAGCCGCCCGGATTTCGCACAACCGTTACACAACCACGCCATGCTGCGCCAAACCCCATATCAAGGGGCTTGCCAGATTGCCGACGCCGGATATAGTCAACCCAGCCCGGCGTCCCGGCGCCGGATGGAGTGGCGGCAGATGGACGGCGATTTCAGACAGGCATTCCTGCACGAACCCTCGGTGCTCAGGCGTTTTCCCGCGCTTGTGCTCAACGCCGATTACCGCCCGCTTTCGTATCTGCCGCTTTCGCTCTGGCCCTGGCAGGAAGCGATCAAGGCGGTCTGGCTGGAACGCGTCGATATCGTCGCCGAATATGATGCCACGGTGCGCAGCCAGCGAATGGAGCTTCGAATACCCTCGGTGGTGGTGCTCAAGGATTATGTCAAACCCAGGAAGCGCGTGGCCTTCACGCGCTTCAATCTTTTTCTGCGTGATGGTTTTGCCTGCCAGTATTGCGGCGCCAAGCACGATCTGACCTTCGATCATGTGCTGCCGCGCGCCCTGGGCGGGGTGACGAGCTGGGAAAATGTCGTCGCCGCCTGCGCGCCGTGCAACCTGCGCAAGGGCGCCAAGACCCTGCGCCAGGCCGGCATGGCGCTGCGCCGGCGCCCGGTGCGCCCCGGCGCGCAGCAGCTTATCGACATGGGTCGGCGCTTCCCGCCCAACCATCTTCACGAAAGCTGGGCCGATTTCCTTTACTGGGATGTCGAGCTCGAAGCCTGACGCATGGGCGTGTTGCGAAAAGGCGGGAACCGGTTTTTCGCTTCCCGGACATGCGAAAGTAGGGTCATGGCATGTCGGGCGAATGCGAATGAGCGCGACACGCCAATGGGCGCGGTTGCCCGGGCGCGGCGGGCGCGGTAGCGTCCAAGCTTCAGCATCGGAGGTCTGATGGTCGCGCGCGTCATCCCGGTCGAGCCGTTCGATCTGGTGGTCTTTGGTGCCACCGGTGATCTGGCCTTGCGCAAGATCATGCCGGCGCTGTGCTGCCGCTTCGCCGACGGGCAGATGCCGCCCGATGCGCGTGTGATCGGCGCGGCGCGCGGCACGCTGGGGGCCGATGCCTTTCGCGAGGAGGTGGCGCGCGCGCTCGATGAGGCTTTTTCCGGCGCCGATGCGCCCTCACCCGGTTGCCGGCGAGCCTTTCTGCAACTGCTCGATTACGTCACCCTTGATGCGCGCGGCGATGAGGGCTGGCCGGCGCTGCGCGATGCGCTACGCGGCGATGTGGTGCGCGCCTTCTATTTCTCGGTCGCGCCGGGGCTTTTCGGCGCCCTGGCCGAGCGGCTGGAGCGCTGGCAACTGATCACCCCCGAAACCCGCATCGTCGCTGAAAAGCCTTTCGGCCATGACCTCGCTAGCGCGCGCGAGCTTAACGCCATGCTGGCCAGGCATTTCGATGAGACGCAGATCTACCGCATCGACCATTATCTGGGCAAGGAGACGGTGCAGAACCTGATGGCGGTGCGCTTTGCCAATATCCTGTTCGAGCCGCTTTGGAACGCGCGCTTCGTTGATCATGTACAGATCACCGTGGCCGAAACCATGGGCATCGGCGGACGCGCCGAATATTATCGGCAGACCGGTGCCATGCGCGACATGGTGCAAAATCACCTGATGCAGCTTCTGTGCCTGATCGCGATGGAGCCGCCGCACCGTTTTGAGCCCGACGCCATGCGCGACGAGAAGCTCAAGGTGATCCGCGCGCTTGATCCGGTGGCGCCGGGCGATGTCGTGCGCGGTCAGTATGACGCCGGCGACGGCGCGCCTTCCTTCGCCGAAGAGCTGGGCGATCCCGGCACCATGACCGAAAGCTATGTCGCGCTCAGGACCGGCATTTCCAACTGGCGCTGGAAGGGCACGCCCTTCTATCTGCGCACCGGCAAGCGGCTGCGCCGGCGGGTATCCGAGATCGCCGTCACCTTTCGTGACCCGCCACATTCGATCTTCGGCGAAGATGCGCGCTGGCGCGAGAATGTTCTGGTTATCCGCCTGCAGCCCGATGAGGGCATGGATCTGCGCGTGATGATCAAGGAACCGGGCCCGGGTGGCATGCGGCTGAAGGATGTCGCGCTCGACATGAGCTTCGCCGAGGCGCTGGGCGGCGATCTGCGCATTCCCGATGCCTATGAGCGCCTGATCATGGATGTAATCCGCGGCAACCAGACGCTGTTCATGCGCTCCGACGAGGTCGAGGCCGCCTGGGCCTGGACTGACCCGGTTATCGAGGGTTTCGAGGCGACGGATACCCCCCCTGCCCCCTATGCGCCCGGTTCCGACGGGCCGGCCGGGGCGGGCGATCTGTTGCGCCGCGACGGGCGGCAATGGCGGGAGATAGGCTGATGGAGTTCCACGAATACGCCGATTTCGAGATGATGGCGCTGGCGGTGGCGCAGAGGCTGGGAGCCGATCTGCGCCGGGCGCTGACGCGGCGCGAACGGGCGTTGTTTTGCGTGCCCGGCGGCACCACGCCGGGTCCAGTCTTTGACACCCTCGCCCAGCTCGAGCTGGAATGGGAGCGCATCGACATCGTGCCCTCCGACGAGCGCTGGGTGCCGCTAGCTCACGCGCGTTCGAATGCCGGCCTCCTGCACCGGCGGCTGCTGCAGGGCCCGGCGGCGGCGGCGGGTTTCATCGCGCTCGATGGCGGCGCGGCCACAGCCCCCGACAGCCCCCCCGATGAGGACGTCATCGCCAGGCTGACCGAAAGGCTGGCCCCTGCCCTGCCCATCGATGTGGCGCTTCTGGGCATGGGCGAGGACGGGCATGTCGCCTCGCTCTTTCCCGGCGCGCCGGAACTGATTGCGGCGCTGGCCGATGATGCCCCGCCGCTGATGGCGATCACCGCGCCGGGTCAGCCCGAACCGCGCGTCAGTCTGACCGCGCCGGTGCTGCGGCAGGCTTTCGTCATCCATATCCTGATTACCGGCGAGGCCAAGCGCCGCATCATCGAAGATGCCGAAGGCCAGGATCCGCTGGACGCTCCGGTGGCTGCGCTGCTCGATGAGGCGCAAGTTCACTGGACCGCCTGACGCGGTTTCCGGTCGATCACTTCGGCAAGCACGGGCGGGAGGACATTGCCGCCGAACCGCCAAATTGATCAAGCGGATTGGTTATGCGGCGGCTTGCGTTATCGCTCGCCCTCTCGCGCCCCGGAAGGCATGGGCAGCAGCATTCAGGGCCCGTCCCCCGGCCAGATGCCGTGGCGGCGCGCAAACCGGGGAAACAGCGCCGCCTCCATCGCGATCAGGGTGAGCAGCGAAAAGACGAACCAGTTGACCTCGGCCACGATCAGGCTGAAGCCGGTGCCACTGCCCCAGAAAAGCAGCCCCGCGGTGCCGATCGCCACCGCGCAGACCCCCAGATCGGCCAGCGCCAGCGCCACCAGCCCGCGCGGCACCAGGCTGGGATAAATGCCAAGGTAGCCCACCGCCAGGCAGGTGGCATTGATGATCAGAATCTGAAGCTCGGGTGTCATGCTGCCCCAGTAAGGCAATTGCCGGGCAAGGTGAAACCGTTTTCGGGGCTCCGCGTGATATCCGGTTGCGGATGGAAGCGAAGCGCCCGTCCCGGCGCCTGCTGGCCCCGTTGGGCCAGCGCCGCCGAGGGGGGCTCGATGCCCTCCGAGGCGGCCCCCTCCTGCCCGGCACTCACACGCGCCAGCGCACCGGCACCTTCAGCGGGCCACGAAAGGCCCAGCCGTGAAAGGGCGACGGGCCGGCCAGTTCCAGCCTCGCCAGCCGCTCGAACAGCATCGGCAGCGCCACCTCGGTGATCAGACAACGCGCGGCGGCCGCGCCGGCACAGAAATGCGGCCCCGCGCCGAAGGTCAGCGCCTTGCCTGTATCGCGGAAGATGTCGAATTCATCGGGGCGGGTGAAATGCGCCTCGTCGTGCCCCGCCGAGCCGTACATCAGGAACACCCGGTCCTCGGGCTCGAAAGTGACGCCCTGCACGCACTCGCGGCGCGCCACACGGCGCGGCGACATGCCGATGGGGGCGATGAGGCGGGCATATTCGTCGAATGCCTGCCCCCAACCCGCCTGCCCTTCCTGCACCGCCGCCAGCGCCTGGTGGTGGGCCAGCAGCGCCCAGGCGGTCCCGGCGATGGCGTCGCGCGGCTCGTTCTGCCCGCCCGAGATCACCAGCTTCACATTCGCGCGCAGCGACATCTCTGGCAGGCCCGCGCGCATCAGCACCGCCACGCAGGACGGGTCGTCGCTGCCTGCCAGCCGGCGCATGGCGCGGGTGATGTGTTCGTCGATCTGCGCCGTGGCGGCGTGGCAGCGCGCCTCGATGGCGCTGTCGCCGGCATAATTGGCGCAGCCATCGATCATCGCCTGGCTGACAGAATCCATCTCGCGCGCGCTCATCTCGGTCAGCCCGGTGATGGCGCAAAGCGCCGCGCCCGAGACGGGAATGGCGAAATCGGCCACCAGATCAGCCTCGCCGCGCGGGGCCAGATCGTCAAGCACCGTGGCGCAGGCGGTGCGGAACCGGCCCTCCCAGTGCTCGCGCACAATGCGCGGCGAAAGCGCGGGAAACAGTGCACGCCGCTCGGCCTGATGCGCGTCGCCATCCTTGCGCATCAGATTCTCGCCCATGAGTTGCACCATCAGCCCCTCGGGCTGGTGCGACGAGAAGACATCGATGCGCTTTTCCTCGCGGTGGATATCGTCGCGCCGCGTGATCAGCGTGGCGCCAAGCTGCGGCACATGGCAGATCGGCGCCTCGGCGCGCATCTGCGCCAGGGCGGGGTATGGATCGGCGGAAAAACCGGCCAGGTCGATATCGAAGCGCGGCGCGTCGGACATCTGCGCAGGATGCGCCCGCCGCGCGCGCCGGTCAAGGATCAGCCCATCTCGACCGACAGCACCAGTGGCAGGTGGCGGGCGATCTCTTGCCAGCTTTCGCCTTCGTCCTCGCTCAGGAACACCGAGCCGGAATTGGTGCCGAAGGCCAGCACCGCCCCACCTGTGCCCGTGTCCGAAACCGTCATTCCCTGCCGCAAGACGGTGAAGAAACACCCCGATTGCGGCAGACCCGCCCCCTTGCGCTGCCATGACCGGCCGGCATCTTGCGTCTTCCACACGGCGGCCGAGGCATCGGGCGGGAAGCGCCCCTCGACATCGCCATTGAGCGGCAGGACCCAGGCGGTGTCGGGGTCATGCGGGTGCACGGCGACGGGAAAGCCAAAGCGCGAGGGCAGCCCTTCCGAGACATCGCTCCAGCTTCGCCCGCCGTCATTCGAGCGATAGACGCCGTGATGGTTCTGCTGCCACATCAGATCGCCCGCCTCGCCCGGCGCGCGCACCAGGTTGTGCACGCAATGCCCGGTCTCGTGCCCGTCGCCCGCGGCGGGGTGGGTATGGGCGTGGCCGGCCGCGCCTTCTTCGTTCGACACACGGTTGCGGCGCTCCCAGCTTTCGCCGCCATCCTCGGAGGCAAAGACCCCGGCGGCCGAGATTGCCACCCACAGCCGCGCGGCATCGGCGGGGTCGGTAACGATGGAATGCAACACCAGCCCGGCCGCGCCCGGGATCCACTCTTCGCGCGAGGGATGGCCGGTCAGCCCCGAAATTTCCACCCAGCTTTCGCCGTCATCGTCGCTGGCATAAAGGGCGGCAGGGTTGCCCCCGGCGAGCAGGCGGTTGCCGGCGCGGCCCAGTGACCAGATCGACTTGAGATCGCTGGCAAAGGGTGCGGGGCCGACATCGACATAGCCGATATAGCCGGCGAGTTCGGCATCGCCGCGCGCCCATTCGTCCATCTGGCCATCGGAGAGCTTGGCAAGCGTCCAGCTTTCGCCGCCATTGCCTGAACGCCACACGCCTGCCCCGAACCACTCACTGCCACCAGCGGCCCAGAGCCGCTCGCCGCTGGAGATTACATGGTTGATCGGCCAGCCTTCGCAATGCGGGCCCGAGACGGACCATTCGCCCGCCTTGCGGCGCAGCACGAAGGCGCCCTTGTTGGTGCCGATGAGGATGGTCTTTTCAGACATGAGCGCCCCCGTTGCCGGTTGGCTCATGCTAACATGACTTTCAGATGTCACAAAGCCCGGCGCAGGAAAGCGGGCGCCTGCCTCAGCCCGCGATCTCGATCTCGTAGCGCTCGATCACCGTGTTGGCGAGCAGCTTCTCGCACATGGCGCGCAACTGCTCTTCGGCGCGCTCGCGCTCGCTCTCGGCCAGCTCGATCTCGATCACCTTGCCCTGTCGCACCGATTCGACCCCGTCGAAGCCCAGATTGCCCAGCGCGTGGCGCACCGCCTCGCCCTGCGGGTCGAGAACGCCATTCTTGAGCATCACATGCACGCGTGCCTTCATCGCCCGCCCCTTCAGTTCATCAGCTTCGGTCGCGAGATCGAGGCCGTGGCCGCCGGCATCACCCCAAGGCGGCGCGCCACCTCGGTATAGGCCTCGGACAGATTGCCCAGATCGCGGCGGAACACATCCTTGTCGAGCTTCTGGCCGGTCTTGGCATCCCACAGCCGGCAGCTGTCGGGGCTGATCTCGTCAGCCACCACCAGGCGCTGGAAATCGCCGTCATAGACGCGCCCGACTTCGATCTTGAAATCCACCAGCTTGATGCCCACGCCCATCATCACCCCCGACATGAAGTCGTTGACGCGCAGCGCCAGCGCCACCATGTCGTCAAGATCCTGATGCGTGGCCCAGCCGAAGGCCAGCACATGTTCTTCGCTGACCAGCGGATCGCCCAGCGCGTCGTTCTTGTAGTAGAATTCGACGATGGGCCGGGGCAGCGGCGTGCCCTCCTCGATGCCCAGCCGCTTGGAGATCGAGCCGGCGGCGATGTTGCGCACCACCACCTCGATGGGGATCATCTCGACGGCGCGGATAAGCTGCTCGCGCATGTTGATGCGGCGGATGAAATGCGTGGGCACGCCGATCTCGTTGAGCCCGGCCATGAAGAATTCGGACAGCCGGTTGTTGAGCACGCCCTTGCCCTCGATCACCTCGTGCTTCTCGGCGTTATAGGCGGTGGCATCGTCCTTGAAGTACTGCACATAGGTGCCCGGCTCGGGGCCCTCGTACAGGATCTTGGCCTTGCCCTCGTAGATCTTGTTGCGACGTGCCATGCTCACTCCGGTTTCAGCGCCCCGGCAAAGCCGGGCGCGAGGGCGGAAACTGGCGCCCGTATACGCCAAGCACCGCGCCCCCGCAAGCACGGGGCGAGCGAGCCCGACACGGGCAACACTGCGCCTGATGCTGGCGCCGAAACGGGTCTGAATGGGGTTGCGGGCGCCGCGTTATGCCCTCATATCTTCACGCGAAGAACGTCACGCGGCCATGATTGCCGCGAACCCGTCCGCCAATAGCAGAAAGGCCCGCCAATGAGCAGCTTTGACGAACGCGAACGCGCATTCGAGAACAGATACGCCCATGACATGGAAATGCAGTTCAAGGCCGTGGCGCGGCGCAACAAGGCGCTTGGGCTGTGGGCGGCGGGGCTTCTGGGCAAGACCGGCCAGTCGGCCGAGGATTACGCCATGGAGGTGATCCGCGCCGATTTCGAGGAAGCCGGGCACGAGGATGTATACCGCAAGGTGCAGTCCGACCTGCAGGGCAAGGCCGACGAAGCGACCATACGCGCCAAGATGGAAGAGCTTCTGGTTGCCGCCAAGGTGCGACTCGCCGAGGAGGGCTGAGCGGCGCGCCCTGATGGCCGCCCCTGCCCCGCCACATCTCGCCGGCTTCATGAAGTTCATGAAACCGGCGCATTTGCATTTTCACCCGCTATCTGACACCAGCGCGTGACGCCGCGTAACGATCAGCGCGCCGCGCGAATCCCGTGCGAACCCGCCGCAAACCATGCGAGGCCTTGCCATGACCCCAAAAGCCACCGACCCGCTGAGCACGCTCCTGGCCGAGCGCGGCATCCTGATGGCCGATGGCGCCACCGGCACCAACCTGTTCAACATGGGGCTGTCCTCGGGCGATGCGCCGGAATTGTGGAACATCGACGCGCCTGAAAAGATCACCGCGCTTTACGCCGGCGCGGTCGATTCCGGGTCAGACCTGTTTCTGACCAATTCCTTCGGGGCCAATGCCAGCCGGCTCAAGCTGCATGGCGCCGAGGCGCGCGTGCGCGAACTCAATCGCGTCTCGGCCGAGCTGGGCCGGGCGGTGGCCGATCGCGCCGGGCGCAAGGTGCTGGCGGCCGGCTCGATGGGCCCCACCGGCGAAATCATGGAACCGATGGGCAGCCTGACCCATGCAAGGGCGGTGGAGATGTTCCACGAGCAGGCCGAGGGGCTGAAGGAGGGCGGCGCCGATATCCTGTGGGTCGAGACCATCTCGGCGCCCGAGGAATACCGCGCCGCGGCCGAGGCCTGCGGGCTGGCCGGCATGCCCTGGGTGGGCACGATGAGCTTCGATACCGCCGGGCGCACCATGATGGGGCTCACCTCGACAGACTTGGTCAAGCTCGTCGACAAGCTGGCCACGCCGCCGGTTGCCTTCGGCGCCAATTGCGGGGTCGGCGCGTCGGATCTTCTGCGCACCGTGCTGGGCTTCTCGGCGCTGGCGCCGGAACGCCCGATCGTGGCCAAGGGCAATGCCGGCATTCCCAAATATGTCGATGGCGAAATCGTCTATGACGGCACGCCCGAACTGATGGCCGAATACGCGGTGCTGGCGCGCGATTGCGGCGCGTCCGTAATCGGCGGTTGCTGTGGCACCATGCCCGAGCATCTGCGCGCCATGCGCGAGGCGCTCGATACCCGCCCGCGCGGCGAGCGCCCCACGCTCGAGGCCATCGTGGCGGCGCTGGGGGCGTTTTCCTCGGCCCGCGACGGGACCGAGCCAGCGGGCTGCGGCCATGCCCATGCCCCTCGTGCCGGCGGGCGGCGCGGCGGGGGGCGGCGGCGGGGCTGAGCTACGGCCCTGCCAATCCCGCCCCTTTGGGGCAAACTGTTGTATCCACGTCAATAGTTGCGATTATTTTCGCATTTGTGTTGATATGTCGCCATGATCAGGCCAGTTTTGTCGCCTTTTCCATCGGTCGGCCCGCGCTGTGTTTCGATATGCAGGCCACATTCGACCGAAAGACCAAGATTGAGGGGTAAAACGCATGGACTGGGTCTGGTGGGGAACCGTTGTCCTGACACTCGCGATGATCTTCGTTTCCATCCCGATCATGCTTTACGGGTTCGAGGCCCGCAGAAACGACCGGGAAGAAAGCCACAGCGCCATTGCGGTGCGGTCCGGCTGGTGGTTTGCCATCAGTGCGGCCTGCCTGCTGCCATCGGGGCTGTTCTTCCTGCATTACGGCTGGGACCATGGCGGCAATGCGCCGTTTGCGGCCAGGTTTCCCCGCGCCGATGCCTACTGGCTGGAATTCATCCCCGCCAGCTTCAATCCGGCTGTGCGCGATGAATTCGGGCGGAATTTCGAGACGTCGCTCAGCGTCCTTACCGTTGCGGGCGGGTTGGCCGCGCTCATGGGGCTCTACCGACTGTACTGGCAGCCCTGGCGCTGGCTGCGTGAGATGGCCCGTGACGCCAGGGTGCGGATGACCAGTTGGTTCGCGCTCAAGGTCGTGGCAAGGCATTTCGTGCTGACCACGTTCTGGGCGGTTGTTGTCACCCTGTTTCTGAAAATCGCCCTGCAGACATTGCTGTATCTGCTCGGGCACGCGGTTGCGACGGCGTTTTATCTGCTCCCCTTCCTGCTCGGGCTCCTGGTCCTTGCCGCCATGGGTTCGTCCGGGCGGGATATTTATGACCGCCACGGCAGGAAGATCGGTCGCCTTGATTGAGCCCCCCGCGCGGCTTGCCAGCACAGGCCACAACCTCTACATCGGCAGAAACAACTGAAAGGATTGTCCATGATCCCCCTGTCCGCCCTGACCGATTTGCGCCGCCATGACAGCAACCCTGGCGGCGGCAAGACCCCGGATCTGGGCAAGCTGCCTGTGTGGGATCTGTCTGACCTTTACAGCGCCCCCGACGCGCCCGAAATCGCCCGCGATTTCGACTGGCTGCAGGCGGAATGCGCCCGCTTCGCCGCCGACTACGAGGGCAAGCTGGCCGGGCTCGATGCAGCCGGCCTGCTGCGCTGCGTGCAGCGCTATGAAGAGATCGACATAACCGCCGGAAGGCTGATGTCCTATGCCGGGCTGCGCTATTACCAGCTGACCACCGACCCGGCCCGCACCAAGTTCATGGCTGATGCCCAGGACAAGGTCACCGTCGCCACCACGCCGCTGGTTTTCTTCTCGCTCGAGATCAACCGCATCGAGGATGACGCGCTCGAGGCGCGGCTGGCCGAGAACCCCGATCTGGCCCGCTACCGCCCGGTTTTCGAGCGCATGCGCGCCATGCGTCCGCACCAGCTTTCCGATGAGCTCGAGCGCTTCCTGCACGATCAGTCCACGATCGGCGCCGCCGCCTGGAACCGGCTTTTTGACGAAACCATGGCCGGGCTGACTTTCGATGTCGCCGGCGAGGAAGAGCCGCTGGGGCTTGAGGCCACGCTCAACCTGCTCACCGACCCGGCCCGCCAGCGCCGCGAGGCCGCCGCGCGCGCGCTGGCCGCGGTGTTCACGCAAAACACCCGGCTCTTTGCGCGCATCCACAACACGCTGACCAAGGAAAAGGAAATCGAGGATCGCTGGCGCAAGATGCCCTCGCCGCAGCATGGCCGCCACCTGGCCAATCATGTGGAGCCCGAGGTGGTGCAGGCGCTGCGCGACGCGGTGGTGACGGCCTATCCGCGGCTGAGCCACCGCTACTATGCGCTCAAGGCGCGCTGGATGGGGCTCGACAAGCTGGAAGTCTGGGACCGCAACGCGCCGCTGCCGATCGAGCCCACCCGCACCATCCGCTGGGACGAAGCGCGCGACACGGTGCTCAAGGCTTATGAAGGCTTCGCGCCGCGCCTGGCCGAACTGGCCGAACCCTTCTTTCACAAGGGCTGGATCGATGCCGGCGTTACCCTGGGCAAGGCGCCGGGCGCATTCGCCCATCCCACCATCAGCACCGTGCACCCCTATGTGATGCTCAACTATCTGGGCAAGCCGCGCGACGTGATGACGCTGGCGCATGAGCTGGGCCATGGCGTACACCAGCGCCTCGCCGCCGGGCAGGGCGAGCTCTTGTCGGCCACGCCGCTGACACTGGCCGAAACCGCCAGCGTCTTCGGCGAGATGCTGACCTTCCGCCGGCTGCTCGCCCATGCCGCCAGCGCCGAAGAGCGCAAGACACTGCTGGCCGGCAAGGTCGAGGACATGATCAACACGGTGGTACGCCAGATCGCCTTCTACGATTTCGAATGCAAGCTGCACGCGGCGCGCCGCCAGGGTGAACTGACACCTGATGACATCAACGCGCTGTGGATGAGCGTGCAGGCCGAATCGCTGGGCCCGGTCTTCAACTTCATGGAAGGCTATGAAAGCTTCTGGTCCTATATCCCGCATTTCGTCCACTCGCCCTTCTATGTCTACGCCTATGCCTTCGGCGACGGGCTGGTGAACGCGCTCTACGCGGTCTATGAGGAATCGCCCGAGGGCTTTGAGGACAAGTATTTCGAGATGCTTGCCGCCGGCGGCTCCAAGCATCACAAGGAGCTTCTCGCCCCCTTCGGCCTCGATGCCTCTGACCCGGCCTTCTGGAACAAGGGCCTGGCAATGATCGAGGGCTTCATCGACGAGCTGGAAGCGATGGAGGGCTGACGCCCCGAACAAAGGCGCCGCCGGTCCGTTCATCTTGCCTGAAATACGCTGGCGGTGAGGCCCGCAGGGCCGAGGGGGCAACGCCCCCATGGGGCGGCGCAGCCGCCAGTGCGGCAAGGCCCCTCGACGGGGCCGCGCCGCGCCCTGCCTGCCCGGCCTTGAGCTAGCGGTCGATCGGCGTCCAGGGCCAGGGCTTTTCATCGCTCGCCGCCGCCTGAAAGCGCGCGGCGCTGGCCACCCAGTCGCCAATCAGGGCGCCGAAGCGGGCCAGTTCGTCATTGGGCCTGCCCTTTGAAGCGAGCATGATGATGATCTGCAACACCGCCACCGCGAAAAGCAAGGTATTCGCCATCGAGATCATGACGGCGATGATCAGAACCCACAGCACCCGCATCCAGCTCAGCTCGGGTGCCGTGGCGTCCTGATCGGGCAAGTTGTCGTCCTGGCTTTGCATGGCCTGCGATTCCCCTATTGATTATTTGCACTCAGCATGCGCCCGCCCGGGGCGCGGGACAAGCCATGTCGCGATCAGGTCGTCAGTGCTCAGATCAGCGCCCCGGCCAGCGAATGGCTGGCGCTGGCGGTGATGCGCACGCGCCGCAGGTCGCCCGGTTGCAGCCCCTCGGCGACCACATGCACGGCATGCAAATGATCGGACTTGCCCACCATCTGCCCCTCCATCCGCCCCGGCTTTTCGAACAGCACCCCCACCTCGCGGCCCACCATCGCCTCCTGCGCGGCGCGCTGCTGTTCGGCCAGAAGCGCCTGCAGAAGCTGCAGCCGATCATCGGCCACTGCCGCAGGCACCGGCGCGCGCTCGGCCGCCGGCGTGCCGGGACGCGCGGAATACTTGAAGGAATAGGCCTGCCCGTAACCCACCGCGCGCACCAGATCGAGCGTGGCTTCGAAATCCGCCTCGGTCTCGCCGGGAAAGCCGACGATGAAATCGCCCGAAAGCAACAGATCAGGCCGCGCCGCGCGCAGTTTCTCGATCTGGCGCAGATACTGCTCGGCGGTATGCTTGCGGTTCATCGCCTTGAGCACCCTGTCCGAGCCCGATTGCACGGGCAAATGCAGATAGGGCATCAGCTTGGCAACCTGCCCATGCGCCGCGATCAGATCGTCGCCCATGTCGTTGGGGTGCGAAGTGGTGTAGCGGATGCGCTCCAGCCCGTCGATTTCGGCCAACGCCCGGATCAGCCGCGCCAGGCTCCACTCCGCGCCATCCGGCCCCTCACCGTGATAGGCGTTCACATTCTGGCCCAGAAGCGTGATCTCGCGCACGCCGCGCTTGACCAGATCGCGCGCCTCGGCCAGCAGGCGGGTGGCGGGGCGGCTGACTTCTGCGCCGCGCGTATAAGGCACCACGCAAAAGGCGCAGAACTTGTCGCAGCCCTCCTGCACGGTCAGAAAGGCGGTGGGGCCGCGCCGGGCGCGCGGGCCGCTGGCGCGGCTTTTGGGCAGATGCTCGAACTTGTCCTCTTCGGGGAAGTCGGTATCGACCGGGCGCGCGCCCGCGCGCATCGCCGCCTCCATCGCTGGCAGGCGGTGATAGGTCTGCGGGCCCACCACCAGATCGACCACCGGCGCGCGGCGCATGATCTCCTCGCCCTCGGCCTGGGCTACGCAGCCGGCGATACCGATCCTCAGCTCGGGGTTGGCGGCCTTGAGCGGTTTAAGCCGGCCCAGTTCGGAATAGACCTTTTCGGCGGCCTTCTCGCGGATATGGCAGGTGTTGAGCAGGATCATGTCGGCCTCTTCGGCCCGCTCGGTGGTGACATAGCCCTGCGCGCCCAGCGCCTCGGCCATGCGCTCGCTGTCATAGACATTCATCTGGCAGCCATAGGTCTTGATGAACAGCTTGCGGGTCATGCGGCGATCCTTCGCGATGGTTGCGCGGCATGTAATCGATATCCGGCCCTGCGGCAACGGGCAGCCCTTTGGGTGGGCAATATTGCCCATCGAGCAACCTTGCGCTATCGCTCGGCGCATGCGCACCGAACTCACCCTCACCCGCCCCGACGATTTCCACCTGCATCTGCGCGACGGCGCCATGCTGGCGGGCATCGCCCCCGAGAGCGCGCGCGATTTCGCCCGCGCCATCATCATGCCCAACCTGGTGCTGCCCGTGGTTACCGGGGCCGAGGCCGCCGCCTATCGCGAGCGCATCATGGCCGCGCTTCCCGGCGCCGATTTCACCCCGCTGATGACACTTTACCTGACCGAGGCCAGCGATGCGGCCGATATCGTGGCCGCCCACCGCGCCGGGATCATCCATGCTGTCAAGCTCTACCCGGCCGGCGCCACCACCAATTCGGAATCCGGCGTGCGCGACATGACCCGCGTGCGCGCCACGCTCGAGGCCATGTCCGAAGCCGACGTGCCGCTTTGCGTGCATGGCGAGGTGACCGATGCCGAGATCGACATCTTCGACCGCGAGGCGGTGTTCATCGAACGCGTGCTCGACCCGATTCGCCAGGCGGTGCCGGGGCTGCGCGTGATCATGGAACATGTCACCACGAAAGATGCCGTGGATTATGTGCAATCGGCCGATGCCGGGCTGGCGGCCACCATCACCACCCATCACCTGGTGATCAACCGCAACCATATCCTCGCCGGCGGCATCCGCCCGCATTACTACTGCCTGCCCGTGGCCAAGCGCGAGCTGCATCGCCAGGCGCTTGTGCGCGCCGCCGTCTCGGGCGATGCGCGCTTCTTTCTGGGCACCGACAGCGCGCCGCATGCCGATGCCGCCAAGGAAAGCACCTGTGGCTGCGCGGGATGTTTCACCGCCACAAATACCATGCCGATCCTGGCGCAGGTCTTCGAGAATGAGGGCGCGCTCGACCGGCTGGAGCCCTATGTGGCGAGTTTCGGCGCCGAATTCTACGGATTGCCGCGCAACAGCGGCACGCTTACGCTGACAAGGCAGGAAGCGCCGGTCGGATTCCCGGCGCGCATCGACACCGGCGCCGGGCCGGTCACGCTGTTCGATCCCGGCATGCCGGTTTACTGGCAGGTCAGCGCGCGGGGTTGATCGGGCGATGAGCGGACGGTGAGCAGACCCCGAGGGCTGGCTTCAACCGTCTTCCAATTCGTGCAGGTAAACCAGCACCGCATCGACCTCGCCGGTGACATGGCGCGAGGCATCGCCCAGCCACGCCACCGCCAGCAGCGCCATCCCTACAGCCAGCGCGGACAGGGTAAACCAGTCGGCGCTGACGGCGCCGCGATCATCGGCAAGAAACCCGGCAGGGCAGAAAAGAGCACGGCAAGGCATCGGCTGCTTCCTGTTTATACAAAAAAACTTGGTCGCTTCCGAAACGGACGAAATTTAGGCGAATTCGCGTCAATTTGTCATATCCTGCAGCATCGGCGGCAGCCGGGTCTCGGCCCGGTCGCTGGTGCCATGCCGGGCTTCGGCCAGCTGCAGCAGCCCGATATCACCGCCATGACGGCCGATCAGCTGCAGCCCCATCGGCAGGCCCTGCGCACCGAACCCCGCCGGCACCGCCAGCGCCGGCAGGCCGATAAGGCTGGCCGGCACCACCACCTCCATCCAGCGGTGATAGGTATCCATCGCGCACCCTCCGATGGCGCGGGGGTATTCCTGCGCCTGCGGGAAGGGCCAGACCTGCGCCGTCGGCAGCGCCAGGGCGTCGTAGCGCTCGAACAGCGCCGCGGCGCGCGCATACCAGCGCGAGCGGATCAGGCTGGCGGCCTCTATATCGGCCAGGCCAACCGCCCTGCCCTGCTCGATCTCCCAGATCGCCGTCTCCTTCAGCCGCGCCCGCTGCGCGGGGTCGTCATATAGCGGGCCCAGCCGCGCGGCATTGGCGAAGGCGCGCAGTACCAGCCATGAGCGCCACAGCTCATCCGCCGCGAAGGGCGGCGCCAGTAGCTCGACCTCGGCACCCAGCTTTGCAAACCCCGCCAGCGCCTCTTCGCAAAGCGCCACTATGCCCGGCTCCATCGAATAGGCGCCGCCCCAATCGCCCAGCCAGCCGATGCGCCTGCCGGCAATATCGGCGCGCAACCGGTCGCTGAAACGCTCGGCGGGCAGGCTGAAGGGGCGCGCCGGCTCGGGCCCGGCTATGACATCGAGCAAAAGCGCCAGATCGCGCGGGCAGCGCGCCATTGGCCCGTTCGTGGCCAGCATGTGCAGGAAGGTCTCGCCCTCGGCGGCATCGGGCACGCGCCCCCAGCTGGGGCGAAAGCCATAGACGGCGTTCCAGCCCGCCGGGTTGCGCAAACTGCCCATCATGTCGGAGCCATCGGCCAGCGCCAGCATGCGCGCGGCCAGCGCCACCGCCGCCCCGCCCGACGAGCCGCCCGCGCTCAAACCCTGGTCCCAGGCATTGGCGGTGGGCCCGTGCACCGGGTTGAAGGTGTTGCTGCCCAACCCGAATTCGGGGGTGTTGGTTTTGCCGATGAAGATTGCCCCCGCCGCGCGCAGCCTAGAGACGAACAGATCATCCGCCGCCGCCACCTGCCCGGCGAAAAGCGGCGAACCCATCGAGGTGGGCAGGCCCCGCACATTGGCCAGATCCTTCACCGCCATAGGCAGCCCGTGCAGCACCCCCGCCCCCTGCCCCGCGCGGCGCGCCTCATCGGCGGCACGGGCCTCGGCCATCAACGCCTCTTCGTCGCGCAGCGACACGATCGCGTTCAGCCGCCCGTTGACGCGGGCAATCTGCGCCAGCGTCGCCTGCATCAGCGCCTCGGCAGAGATCTCGCCCGCCGCCATTACCGCCAGCTGTTCATGCGCCGCGCGCAACAGGATCGGTGCCACCTGCCCGCCAGCCATGCCCTGCCCCCATCAACCTTGCCAGCGCGCAAACTCGCATCCGCAAGGCCGCCGGGCAAGTGCCATTCGCCCCTTCCCCGCCGCCCCTTCATCTTGCAGGAAAATACGCGCAGGGGTGAGCCGCCCTTTCGGGGCGGCGAGGGGGCGGCAGCCCCCATGAATCCTTCCTTCCCGATCCCGATTGCATGCATCACAACGTTGCACCGCCGCATCTGCCCGCCCATATTGGTTTCAGAGCAACATGCAGCACATGAGGCGACGCCACGCCGATGGCAGATACAATCAAAGGCACCAATGCCGCCCCCGCGCCCATGCCCGGCGCGCCGGAGCTGCTTTTCGGCTCGTATAACGTGCACAAGGGCGTGGGCAGTGACATGCGCCGCGATCCGCAGCGCACGGTTTCGGTGCTGCGCGAGATTGGTGCCGATATCGTGGCCCTGCAAGAGGTCGATCGCCGCTTCGGCGCCCGCGAGGGGGTGCTCGACCTGCAGGCGCTGCACGCGGCCACCGGGCTGCGCCCGGTCTCGCTTTCCGACCGGCTGGGTCATTCAGCGCATGGCTGGCATGGCAATCTGCTGCTGGTGCGCGGCGCCGAGGTCGAGCAGGCGCGCGCCATCACCCTGCCCGGGCTCGAGCCGCGCGGCGCCATTGTCGCCGATCTGCGCATCGGCGGGCTGCCGCTGCGCATAATCGCCACCCATCTGGGGCTCTTGCACCAGTCGCGGCTGATGCAGGCGCAGTTTCTGGCGCGCGAGGTCGAAGAGGCAGCGGGGCGGCCGGTGATCGTGATGGGCGATCTCAACGAATGGCGGCTGGGGGTGGGCTGCTCGCTGATGCCGCTGCGCCGGGGGCTGCGCGCGGTCAAGCGCTCTGCGGCCACCGTGCCCAGCTTTCCCGCGCGGCTGCCGATGCTGCCGCTCGACCGCATCATCGCCTCGAAACCCGCCGAGCTGATCGGGATCGAGCCGCATGACACGAAGCTGGCGCGCGCGGCCTCGGATCATCTGCCGATCAAGGCGCGCATCCGGTTGCGGCAATGATGGTCTGGCTGGCCTGGCTGGGGGCGCTTGCGGCGGTGCTGGCCGCGGGCTCGGCGCTGGCGCTTTGGTCCTATGGCCGCTTTGCCCGGCGCGCGCGCGGTGTGCCCTCAAAGGCACTGCCGCCGGGGGTGGATGGTTCGCTCGACCGGCTTATCGCCCCGCTAGAGGCCGCTCATCGCGGCCGAAGCGGCGCGGCGCTGATGTTCGACCCGCTGCAGGCTTTCGATGTGCGCCTGCGCATGGCGGCGATGGCAAGGCGCAGCCTCGATCTGCTTTTCTACATCTGGTATGACGACCGCACCGGGCGCTTGCTGGCCCAGGCGCTGCTCGATGCCGCCGATCGTGGCGTGCGGGTGCGGCTATTGCTCGACGATGTGAATGTGCTGGGGCGCGACCCCACCTATCTGGCGCTCGATCGCCACCCCAATATCTCGGTACGGCTGTTCAACCCCATCCGCTCGCGCGACAGCACGCTGCGGCGTGGGGTCGAGCTTCTGTTCAATCTGATTCGCTACAACCGTCGCATGCATGGCAAGATCTGGCTGGCAGATGGACGGCTGGCGCTGGTTGGCGGGCGCAATGTGGGCGATGTCTATTTCGATGCCGCCACCGACCGGCGGCGCAACAATGACGATTGCGACCTGATGCTGGCAGGGCCGGTGCTGCGCGCGGTCGAGCGCTGTTTCGATGCACATTGGAATGACGGGATGGCGCTGCCGATCTCTTCGTTGTGGCACAAGCGACGCACCTCACTGCCGCGCTTTCGTGCCCAGCTCGATCGCGAAGCGCGCGAGCCGGCGCTGCGCGCCTATCTCGAACGCGTCGCGGCCCATTGCGGCGATGCGCCGCTGCCAGTGGCGGGGCTGCGCTGGTCGGGGCGCATCGAGTTCATCGCCGACCCGCCGGAAAAGGCTCTGGGCACGGGCCGCGCCGGCTGGCTGCCCGAGGCGCTGATGCCGCTTCTGTTCGAAGCCGAAAAGCGGGTGCGGATCATGACGCCCTATTTCGTGCCCGGCCAGGAGGGGATGGCGGCGCTGGTGGCGATGGCCGAACGCGGCGTCAGGGTCGAATTGGTGACCAACGCGCTGGCGGTGGCCGATCATGTCATCGTGCACGGCGCCTATCGCTGGTATCGGCGACGGCTGGTCGAGGCCGGGGTTATCCTGCACGAATTTGCCGCCCGCAAGGCGCGCGTGCCCTGGCCGGTGACGCCGCGCAAGATGCTGCATGGCAAGGCCTTCATTGTCGATGACCGGCTGGCCTTTGTGGGCTCATTCAACTTCGACATGCGCTCGGCCTTTCTGAACACCGAGACCGGCGTTGTGTTCGACGATCCCGACCTTATCGCCGAGCTCGATGCGCGTTTCGACTGGGCGCTATCGCCCGAGCAATCCTACCGGCTGACGCTGGAGGGCCGCCTGATGGGCTGGGCGCGCGGTGCGCAGGAACGCGTTATGCTCGAACCCGACAGCGCCGCGCCGCGCCGCGTGCTTTCCTTCCTCATCGGGCATCTGCCGGTGCACAGGTTTCTTTGACACGGGTTTCGAGCGTTCAAATCGGGCAAGGCATACGATATCCGTATGCCCCCTCTCGCGGCGCGGGCTGTTATCTGGCCTGCTTGAACGAACCACGAGGGCAGGGTTCACCATGCAGTCCCCCGTTCCACCCTCGCCGAAAGCAAGGGGCGCATCGCCGTCATGGCGAAGCGCTTACCCGGAAACCGCTTCACCCCGCCCCGGCTTCCTTTTTCTCCCGTTCGCCTTCATAGGCCGAGACGTCATTGGCCAGCATCACCGCCATGGGGCGTGTCTGGTCGAACTCGGCGAGCAGGATCATCAGCACCGAGGTCATGGGCACCGCCAGGATGGCCCCGGCCACGCCCCAGAATGCCGTCCAGAAGGAAAGCGCCGCAACCACCACGAAGGGCGACATGTTCACCCGCCGCCCGATCATGCGCGGCTCCAGCCAGTTGCCCACCCACATCTGCGCCGCCGTCAGGCTGGCCGCCACCGCCAGCGTGAGCCCCAGCGAACCCGACTGCACCAGCGCCATCAGCACCGGGAAGATGACCGCCACCAGCGAGCCGAAATAGGGGATGTAGTTGAGCAGCGCGATGATCAACGCCCAGAACAGCGCGTGATCAACCCCGAAAGCCAGCAGAATGACATAGCATATGCCGCCGATGATCAGGTTGATCAGGGTCTTCACGGCCAGGTATTCACCGATATGCTCGTTCACCGAACGGATGATCTCGGCGAGTCGCCGCGCCTGTTGCGGATCGGGGATCGCGACAGCGATCTTGCGCGGCAGCCCGCCGGCCTCGGCGGCGAGAAAGATCGCATAGACCGCCGCCAGCACCAGTATGCCGACCATGTTGCCCAGCGAACCTGCCAGAAAGCCGACCGCCGCCTGCATGTCGATGCGCTCGAACGTGATTGCGCTGATCGTCTGCCAGTCGGGGTTGCCGGCGATGCCGAACAGCGCCATGCCCTGCGCGATCAGCTTCTCGAGGTTTTCCTGGTAGCGCGGCGCCAGCGCCATGAGATCCTGCGCGGTGATGATAACCACCCAGTTGAACCCGGCCAGCACCGCCAGAAAACCCAGCACCAGCACGATCTTGCGCAACAGCGGCGGCATCCAGCCCGTGGCCTGCCACCGGCCCATCGCATCCGAGGCCGAGGCAATGACATAAACCGACAGCACCGCGATGACGATGGGAATGAGGAAGCTCTTGCCCAGAAGCAGCAGCCAGCCGATGAGGATGGCCAGCATCAGGCCCAGGGTGAGCGTGATCAGCCGGCGCAGCGGATCGGCAGGTGGGAGTGGCGCAAGGGGCGGCACGGGCGGGTTCTCCATCAGGCCGGGCGCGGTGCGTCCTGCCGCCGGCCGGCGGCATCCCCCTCTATAGCGCAGCCCCGCGCCGCTGGAAACGCCGCAACACATGAGGCAGGCGGGCCACCGCCGGGCGGCGCGCCCTTCTCGCCCATATGGCAAGGGGGCGTCCCTGGTGATGCGCCCCCTGCCCGAGTTTTTCCGGCAAGATGAAGGCAATTCGCCCCATACCCCCTTCATCTTGCCAGAAAATACGCCGGGGGGAGTCGCGTGGCACGCGCGGCGGGGGGCAGCGCCCCCCCCCCCCCCCCACTGGGGGCATCACTAAC
>JAFIEG010000049.1 GCA_020832665.1 Pararhodobacter sp.
GGTGCGGCCCGGAGGCCCGCGGCGGTGGCGCGGGCAGGCATAAAGGCCAGGGGATCGGAATCGATAGAACCAGCGTGGCATCAACCCTCGCCCGCCAGCATCTCGCCCAGACAGCGTGCCAGATGCTCGGGCTTGTGGCGCATCGGGTCGCCCACCGCATCGGTCATCGCCACCAGCAGCGCATGGCCCAGCGCCGCCATGTGCAGCGCCACCGCCTGCGCGCGCCGCGCCTCGTCGTCGCTGTCGCCCAGCGCGCCGGCGATGGCTTGATACATGCGCGCCGTCACCGGGTGCACGCGCTCGAGCATGTCACGCGCCCATTCCGGGTTGGCCCCCATCTGCGGCGCGGCATACATCATGCGAAAGCGCGGCAGGTCGGCAAGGTGAAAGCCGGTCAGCGCCTGCACCACCTTGCGCCGCGCATCGGCGGGGCCGGTCGCCGCGCGGGCGGCGGCGATGGCGGCCTCGGCCTCGGCTTCGAGGCAGGAAAGCGCGATCGCCGCCAGCAGCTGCGCCTTGTTGCGATACCAGTAGATGACCGCCTGCTTGCTTACTCCGACCCGCAAGGCGATGGCGTCGAAGGTCACCGCAGAGGGCCCGCCCTCGCGCATCAGCGCCTCGGCATGGGTCAGGATTCTGGCTCGGGTCTCGGACATGCTGAAAACGAATCACTTGCCTGCTTACCCTTGGTAAGTTATCTTCCTTACCACTGGTAAGCAACCACTGCCCGCGAGAACGGGCAACGCGGCACCCGAACGCCGCGGCAGAAAGGGGAAAACCATGAGCGAGCCCGTCATCTTCACCTTCTCGCCCCGCTGGGGCCTGCCCAGCACCGGCCCCTTCGCGCTGAAACTGCTGGCCTGGCTGAACCATGCCGGCATCACCTACACCCAGGCCCATGAGGACCGCGCCGAGAAGGGCCCGCTGGGCAAGAGCCCATGGATGGAGCATGGCGGGCAAAGGATGGGCGACAGCGACGCCATTATCGGCCATCTGGCCAATGCGCAGGGCATGGACGACCCGCGCGCGCTCAACAGCGCCGACGATGCGCGCGCCGATGCCATGAAGATCGCATTCGAGGAGCGCTTTCACCAGATCCTGGAATGGGAGCTGTTCGTCCATCCCGAAGGCGCGGCCGAGATGCGCCGCATCGTTGGCGAGCTCGCCCCGCCGGTGCTGGCCGGGCTGATCGCAACGCGCATGATCCGCCATTTCACGCGCCAGTTGCACGCGCGCGGCATCGCCCGGCTGGGGCCGCAGGCGATCGCCGATCTGGGCCGGCGGCAACTCGACGGGCTGGAGCTGTGCCTGGCCACGGGCGATGGCTGGCTAGGCGGCAATTCCCCCGCGCTGGCCGATTTTGCCATCTGGGGGCAGGTGGCGCCGATGCTGCACTGGCCGATGCGCGGCCCGGTGGCCAGCCATGCGCGCGCCCTGCCGGCGGTTGCCGACTGGCATGCGCGGATCATGGCGGCCTGCTTCGATACCCGCGCCGCGGCCTGAGGGGGCTTCACGGGCGATCAGATTGGACAAATCGGCGGGTATTCCCGCCCGTGCCAAAGGCACGGGCAGCGCCCGCAACGGCCCTTCGAAGGGCCGTTTGCAAACTCCGCACGCGCGCCTTTTCCGGCAAGGTTGCGCCGGCACCGGCGATGTGTCGCTTTTCGGCTTTCGGGCGTCGGGCCTGCCGGGCCGGCGCCGGCGCGATGCTGCATGGTGCAGCCGGACCAGATCGGAGAATCGCGCCATGAAAACCCAAGTTCGAGCCCTTGTCGTCGGTGGCGGTGCGGTGGGCACCGCGATTGCCTATCACCTGGCAAAGGCCGGCTGGGACACCATGCTGCTCGAGCGCGACGAGTTGACCTCGGGTTCGACCTGGCACGCCGCCGGGCTGCTGCCGCTGTTCAACATGGGCTACGCCACCAGCCACATTCACGAATACAGCGTGCGCTTCTACAAGACGCTGGAGGAAGAGACCGGCCTCAACCCCGGCTTCTATGTGGTGGGCAATCTGCGCATGGCGCAAAGCCAGGCGCGCATGGACGAATACATGCTCTACGCCTCGACCGCCGAGACTGTGGGCATCCCCTATGAATGGCTCAGCCCGGCGCAGATCAAGGAACGCTGGCCGCTCGTGCGCACCGACGATCTGAAGGGCGCGATCTTTCACCCCACCGACGGCTACATCAACCCCGCCGATGTAACCCAGGCCATGGCCAAGGGCGCGCGCCAGCACGACGCGACGATCATGCGCAAGGTGCAGGTCGATGGCTATCGCTGGACGGGCAGCGAATGGGTGGTGAGCTGCACGAAGATGGTCGAGCGGGGCGGCAATCTGGTGCCCTCGGATGAGCGCTTCGAGATCACCGCCGAGCATGTCGTCACCGCCACCGGCAACCACGCCCAGCGCACCGCGCGCCTGCTGGGCCTCAAGATCCCGGCCATCCCGGTCGAGCATCAGTATATCGTCACCGAACGCGACCCGGCGCTGCGTGAATGGCGCGAGGCCGGCAACCCGGAACACCCCGTGCTGCGCGATGCCGATGCCAAATGGTATGTGCGCGAGGAGCGCGGCGGCTGGATTCTCGGCCCCTATGAGCGCAATGCCCCGGCGCGTTTCCTCTATGACGTGCCCGAAAGCTTCCGCGCCGATCTCTTCCCGCTCGATCTGGAACGGATCGAGGAAGAATACATGGCGATGATCCACCGCATCCCCAGTTCGGAATCGGTGGGCCTGAAGGATGATTACAACGGCCCCATCTGCTATACCCCCGATGGCAACCCGCTGCTGGGTCCGGCACCGGGTCTGCGCAACATGTGGCTGGCCGAGGGCTTTTCCTTCGGCATCACCGCCGCCGGCGGCACCGGGTATTACATGGCGCAGATGATGACGCAGGGCGAAGCCGAGATCGACATGGCCAGCCTCGACCCGCGCCGCTATGGCAGCTGGATGACCACCGAATATGCAGCGCGCAAGAATGAGGAATGCTACGAGCACGTCTATATCCTGCACCACCCCGACGAAGAGCGCGAAGCCTGCCGCCCGCTGCGCACTGCGCCCTGCTATGACCGGGTGAAGGCGCTGGGCGCCCAGTTCGGGCAGGTCAATGGCTGGGAGCGGCCCAACTATTTCGGCCCGCTCGACGCGCCCGAAGGGTTTGATCACGACGCACGCAGCTTCCGCCGTGGCGGCTGGTGGCAATACGCGCATGACGAGGCCAAAGCCATCCGCGAGGGCGTCGGCATGCTCGATGCCACAGCCTTTACCAAACATCTGGTGCGCGGCCCCGGCGCGACGGCGTTTCTGGACTGGTTCACCTGCAACCGCCTGCCGAAGGTGGGGCGCATCAACCTGACTTATGCGCTGACCGAGGCCGGCACCACACGCACCGAATACACCATCGTGCGGCTGGCCGAGAACGAATATTACCTCATCTCGGCGGGCGCCTGGACAGCCTATGACGGCGATTACCTGCGCAAGGCCGCTGAAGACCGCATGGCAGATTTCGGCTGGATCGACATTCACGATGTCACCACGCAATGGGGTGTCTTTGCCGTGGCGGGGCCGAAAACGCGCGATCTTCTGGGCAAGTTGGTGAAGGATGCCGATCCCGCCACCGTGCTGCGCAACAAGCGTTTCCCGTGGCTGAGCATGCGCGATATCGAGCTGGGCATGTGCCCGGTACGCGCGGTGCGCGTGGCCTATACCGGCGAGCTGGGCTGGGAGCTGCACCACCCCATCGAAATGCAGAACTACCTGTTCGACCAGATCATGGCGGCGGGCGAGGATGTCGGGCTGAAACCGGTAGGCGCGCGGGCACAGAACTGGCTGCGCCAGGAAAAGAGCTACCGTGCGTTTGGTCATGAGCTGGGCCGCGATGCGACGGTGCTGGAAGCCGATCTGCCGCGCTTCGTGGACATGGGCAAGGATTTCCACGGCAAGGCGGCGATGGAGGCCACCGGCATTCGCTCGAAATGCTGCACGCTTCTGATCGACGGCCCCGACGATGCCGATCCCTGGGGGCGCGAGGCGCTCTATGCGGGCGAGCAAAAGGTGGGGCGGCTGACCTCAGGCGGCTATTCGGTGGTGTTCGGCAAATCCATCGGCATGGGCTATGTCCGCCCCGAACTGGCCGAGCCGGGCACGAAGCTGAAGCTGAAGATGCTGGACCGGCTGTGGGATGCCGAAGTAGTGCCCGACAGCCCCCACGACCCGACGAATGCGCGCCTGAGGGCGGATGGATAATACGAAATCCGCTTGATTGGTTTGGATGCCTTGAAGGTATGCCCGCCCCCATGGCGGGCGCTTTCGCTCCCACCCGGGCGGTCACTGCCCGTGCTTTCTGATCTGATTCACCGGAAACCGCATCATATGGTTTCAGGGCCTTGCGAGCATCGTGAGAAGTTCAACCCGCGCGTGACCAATCCAGCCGCAGGCGAAGGAAGCCGGCGCCGGACAGCCCGCGCGGCTCGGGGGCAAGATGCGCGATTTCGTCGAGGTAGTGCCGCGCTCCGGGGCCGGTCTCGAACAACACATGGGTGCCCGGCAGCGGCGTGAAACGCAGCGTCAGGGGCGCGGGCGCGCCGCCACCGGCGCGGCGGATATGGGCGCAGATGACATCGCGCATCACGGCGCCGCCCTGCACCACCGTGCGCGTCAGCGAGGCGCCGGGAAAGGCGCCGGCGCCGCCAGCGCGGTAGCTGTTGGTGGCCAGGATGAACTCGGCCGCCGGGTCGAGCGGCTGGCCGTCGAAATCGGCGCGCACGACGCGCCGCGCCGCACGGTCGATCAGCGACCCGTCGGGCGCATAGCGTGCCGGTTGTGACAGATCGTATTCCACACTCAACCCGTCGATGACCTCGAAATTGTAGCCCGGTACGCGCGGATCGCGCAAAACCGTCTCGGAACTGCCCGGACGCAGCTGGTTGAAGGCCGCACCCGAGCGTTCAAGCCACTCCAGCACTTCAGCGCCACTCAGGCGCAGTGCCGCCAGGGCGTTGGGAAAGCTGTAGAGGTCGGCGATATGACGCAGTGCCAGCGGGCCGGCAGGGATGTCGGTATAGCTGGTCGGCCCGCTGCGCCCGCCGGCCTTGAAAGGCGCCACCGCCGACAGCACCGGCAGAGCGCGCAAGCCCGAATCGCGCAGCCGTGCCGCCACATGGCGGCGCTGGGCCTCGGCCACCAGGGCCAGCGCATGGCTGACGCCGAGATGCACGAAAAAGCTGTGCAGTGGCACCTCGCTGCGCCCCACCGGGCGGCGAATAGCCTGGCGGGTATCCTCGTGCAGCGGGGCAACGGCCGCGGCGACGCGATCAATACGCGCCTGCGCCGACGCCGCATCTGCATCAGGCCGGGCCGAGGCGGCGCGGGACGGGTGCCGCGCGGGCGGGGCAGCAAGCGGCGCCGCATGCGGTATTGCACCCGGGCCGGCGCAGCCCGTGGCGCAGGCACCCGGCGCCTCATCGCCAAGGGCGCGGGTCTGCACCGACGTGCCCAGCACCCGCCATTCACCCCCGTCGCACAGCAACAGCAGATCGATCAGCCCGATATGCGAACCCCAGAAGCCGCCCATCACCGCCGGCTTGCCCGCCAGCGTGCCCGCCTGCCAATCGACCCCGGCCATGCCGGAAAAAACCGGCGAGGGAAACAGCAGATGGCTGTGGCCGGTCATCAGCGCATCGACCCCGGCCACCCGCGCCAACGGCACCGCGGCGTTTTCCATGCCGTGCTCATGCCGCGCCCCTCCGATGCCGGAATGGGCCAGCGCGATCACCAGATCGGCCCCTGCCTCGCGCATCTCGGGCACCCAGGCCTGCGCTGCCTCGACAATGTCGCGGCTGTGCAGACGGCCTTCGAGCGCATGGCGGTCCCAGTCAACCACCTGCGGCGGCGCAAAGCCGATCACCCCGATTCGGATCGGATGGCGCTGCCCGGCGGCATCGACCACTTCGCGATCGAGCAGCGCATAGGGGGCGACCAGCGTGCGGTCTTCGCGCGCCCGGCTGGCCTGGCTGGTCGCAAGATTGGCCGAAACCACCGGGCAGGCCGCACCCGCCAGCGATTTCATCAGGAAATCGAGCCCATAATTGAATTCGTGATTGCCCAGCGTGATCGCGTCAAACCCCAGCGCATTCATCGCCGCGATCACCGGGTGCTCATCGCCATCGCGCATGCCGCGCTCATGGGCCAGAAAATCGCCCAGCGGTGTGCCCTGCAGGAAATCGCCATTGTCGAAGAGCAGCGAATTGGCGCATTCGGCGCGCGCGCGCTCGATCAACGAAGCGGCGGCAACCAGCCCCAGCCCCGGCGCCGCACGGTCGGCGTAATAGTCGAAGGGCAGAAGGTGCAGATGCAGATCCGTGGTCTCGATCAGCCGCAGATGCACGGTGCGCGCAGACGCTGCTTCGGCGGCGAATCTGGCGGGATTGAACAAGGTGCTGCCTCTGACGACCACGTTGACTCGAACCCCGAAACGAAACTACCGCCAGACACATGCCTAGCCGCGCCTTTCGGGCTCGTGCAAGACATGACTGCTATCAATGGCATTTCTTTGTCAAACGCCTGACAATCCGCGGGCCAGATTACACACGCATAGGTTTCATGGCAATCATGGCGGGACTGCCACCGCTTTACCCCGGGCGGGTCATGGATTACTTCGGCCTGATACTGCCGGAGTTTACGGTTGCCGCACATGTCGTCAGAAAGCTCAACGCCCGACACGGAAAGCGAGGCGCCAAGCTTTGCCTGCGGATGGGATGACCGGGGCGCGGCATTGCGTGCCGATCCGGCAACTCTTGCAAGCCCCGACGCGCTGGTGCTGCCGATCTGGCGCGGGCGGCCGCTCATTGCCGGCGAGGACAAGGCCAACCTTGCCGCAGGCTGGGTGGCCGCCGACAGCCCGGTGCTGGCACATGCCGGTTCGCAACGGTTGTTCCTCGGCCTGCATGCAGGCCACCCGCGCCTGGCCGCCGACATCTCGGCATGGGAGCCCGCCGCCCCGGGGCGCAGCGCCGACGCGGCAGCGTTTCAGGACGCGCAGGAATACCGCCACCCGGCACTGCCCGTCGATCACCGCTTTGCCGACCTTCGTGGCGCGATGGCCGGGCTGAACCCCGCCGATGCCGCAATGGCAGCGACGGCGCGCGCGCTTTTCAACTGGCATCGCACGCATGGTTTCTGCGCCGCCTGCGGGGCAAAAAGCACCCCGGCGCTGGCCGGCTGGGAGCGGCACTGCCCCGCCTGCGGCGCGCGGCATTTTCCACGCACCGATCCGGTGGTGATCATGCTGGTGGTGCGCGCGGGCCGGGTGCTGCTGGGCCGCTCGCCGGGCTGGCCCTCGGGGATGTATTCGGCGCTGGCCGGTTTCGTCGAGCCCGGCGAGACGCTTGAAAACGCCGTGCGGCGCGAGGTGCATGAGGAAACCGGGGTGCGGGTGGGGGCGGTGCGCTTCATTGCCTCGCAGCCCTGGCCCTGGCCGAACTCGCTGATGATGGGTTTTCTGGCCGAGGCCGAGCCCGGCGACGAAGCCATCACCCTCGATCACGAGTTGGAAGACGCGCGCTGGTTCACGCGCGATGAGATGCTGACGGTGATGGCGGGCAGCCACCCCACGCTGCGCCACCCGCGCCGCGGTGCCATCGCCCACCACATGCTGCACGCCTGGCTGGCAGGAAACGTCGAATAGGGGGCAGGCAGGGCAAGGCCGATGAAGATTAACGCAAACGCCGAGTTCGACGCCCCGCGCGAGGCCGTATTTGCGCGCTTTGCCGAACCCGAGCGCATGCGCGCCCTGATCGAGGATGCCGGCGGGCGTGTCGATGCCGTAATCGCCGCCGAAGGGGCGCCGCCTTCCCCAGCCATGGCCGGAACGGCTTGGCAAGGCGGCATCGCCTGGCGTGGCGCGGCGCGTGCCTTCACCGTCACCCTTGCCGAGGCGCAACCCTCAAGGCTGCTGCGCTACCAGATCGAATCGCCGCAGATGAAAGCCTCGCTCGACTTCGACTTCGTCGAGCGCGCCGGCGGCGTCACGATGGTAAGCGCGCAGCTTCGGCCCAGGCCGGAAGGGGTGCTGGGGCGCATGGCGGTGCAGGCGCTGCGGCTGATGCATGACAAGGCGAAAGCGCGGCTGATGCGCGCCATGGCCCTTCTGGGCCGGGTGCGTTGATCAGCGCCGCGCCGGATCGGCCGGATAGGTGCCCAGGACTTTCAGCCGCGTGGTGAAGTAGCGCAGCTCGTCCAGCGCCAGGCGCACATTGTCATCCTCGGGGTGGCCTTCGATATCGGCATAGAACTGCGTGGCGGTAAAAGAGCCGCCCACCATGTAGCTTTCCAGCTTGGTCATGTTCACGCTGTTGGTGGCAAAGCCGCCCAGCGCCTTGTAGAGCGCGGCGGGGATGTTGCGCACCTGGAACACGAAGCTGGTGATCATGCCGTGCGCGCCGCGCCGGCTCATGTCGGGCTCGCGCGCCATGACCAGAAAGCGCGTGGTGTTGTTGCCCTGGTCCTCGATATGGCGCGCCAGCACATCGAGCCCGTAAATCTCGCCAGCCAGATCGCCGGCCAGTGCCGCCATCGTGCGGTCCCCGCCCAGCGCGACATGGCGCGCCGAGCCTGCGGTGTCGGCGCCGGTCACGCGGCGGATGCCATGCGCCTTGAGAAAGGCCCGGCACTGGCCCAGCAGCACCGGGTGGCTCATCGCCGCCTGGATATCGGCCAGATGCGCCCCCTTCAGCCCCAACAGGTTGATATGAACCCGCACAAAGGCCTCGTCGACGATATGCAGGCCGGAATCGGGCAGCAGGTTGTGGTTGTCCGGTACCCGGCCGAAGGTGGTGTTTTCCACCGGCAGCATGGCCAGTTCGGCCTGCCCGTCATGCACCGCGGCGATGACATCCTCGAAGGTGCGGCACGGCAGCGCCTCCATCCCCGGGCGGGCGCTGACGCAGGCCTGATGCGAATAGGCCCCCGGCTCGCCCTGAAATGCGATACGTCCTTCCATCCTGTCCCACGCTCCTTTGCCCGCGCCCGTTGCCCGTTGCCCGGCCTGCTCTGACCGGGCGTGCATTCGGGCATTTCGTCGCGCTAACTACCGCTTGAATTCGTCAAGGGGAAGCGGGTAGAAGGGCGCGATTGCTCCTGGTTCAGGCGGGATACGACATGTTCGACACGATGGTCATCACCAAGGCGGTCGCGGGCTTCTGTGCGGCGCTGCTCATCTTCATGCTCGGCAAATGGGTCGCCGACACGCTGTATCTGCCATATGGCGCAGCGCCGCAGGCCTATATAATCGACCTGGGCGAAGACGAAACCGATGCAGCCGAGCCCGTCGAGGAAGAGGAAATCGACGTGATGGCCCTCTACGCCGAGGCCGATGCCGAGGCCGGCAGCGCGCAATGGCGCCAGTGCCGCGCCTGCCACCAGATGACGCCCGATGCGCATGGCGTGGGCCCCTCACTTTACGGCGTCGTTGGCCGCGATATCGATGGCATCGACGGCTTCAACTATTCCGGTGCGCTGTCGGCGTTGGGCGATGTGTGGACGGTCGAGGCGCTCAACGCATTCCTGGAAAACCCGCGCGGCACCGCGCCAGGCACGTCGATGGGCTTTGCCGGCATGCGCAACCTGCAGGATCGGCTGAACCTGATCGCCTGGATGGAAGCCGAGAGCCAGTAACCGGGCGCATGCATCGGGAAAGCGTGAGGGCCGCGGCACATGCCGGCGGCCCTTTTTCCTGCCTGAAACAAGGGTTTCTGCCACACTCACGCAATCGCCACTTGAACCCCGCGCCGGGCTGCTTTTAGCTGGCGCAGCGCTATCTGCACCCGTGACGCACCACCGGAACAGGAGAGCCGCATGACCGACAAGAACAACCGGCGCGTCAGCCCGCGCGTTTCCGATACCCCCGTTATCACCCGCCGCGCCGCGCTGGCCGGGCTTGCGGGCGGCACCGCCGCGTCTGCCCTGATGAGCCTGTGGCCCGGCCGCGCCCTGCACGCCGCCACCGACATTCCCGACCCGATTATCGGTGACCCTGACGAGATCATCCGCGCGCATGGCTATTCCTTCTATGGCGATCTCAGCTACCCGGAAGACTTCGAGCATTTCGGCTACGTCAACCCCGACGCACCGCGCGGCGGCGAGATCTCGGTCTGGGCGCCGGGCACTTTCGATTCGATGAACCCCTACACCCGCCGCGGCCGCGCCGGGCGCTATTCATGGTCTTTCTACGAAAGCCTGCTCGAAACCTCGGGGCCCTTCGGCGATGCCGCCCCGGCCGATGTCTATGGCGAGCATTACGGGCTTCTGGCCCATGCGGTGGAATACCCGCGTTCGAAGGACTGGGTGATCTTTCACATGCGCCCCGAGGCGCGCTTTTCCGACGGCACGCCGGTAACCGCGCATGATGTGGTCTTTACCCACAACCTGTTCATCGAGCAGGGCCTGCCTTCTTATGCGCAGGCGGTGGGCTATCGCGTCACCGGCGCCGAGGCGCTGGATGATCACACCGTGCGCTTCACCTTCCGCGAGGACATCTCGCGCCGCTCACTGATCGATCAAGTGGGCTCGACCCCGGTCTTCTCGCGCCGCTGGTTCGAGGAAACCGGCGCGCGGCTCGACGAATCGCGGCTGGAAACCTCGCCCGGCTCTGGGCCCTATGTGCTGGACGGCTACGAGATCAACCGCCGTATCACCTATCGCCGCAACCCCGATTACTGGGGCTGGCACCTGCCCAACAATCGCGGGCGGCACAATTTCGACGTGGTGCGGGTGGAGTACTTCGCCGACGACACCGCCGCCTTCGAGGCCTTCAAGACCGGCGAATACACGCTGCGCTTCGAGGGCAATTCGCGGCAATGGGCGGTGGGCTACGACTTTCCGGCGCTCACCCGCGGCCATGTCATCCGCGAGGAAATCCCCGATGGCACGCCGCCCACACCCTCGGGCTTCGTGTTCAACCTGGCGCGCCCGCAACTGCAGGACCGCCGAGTCCGCGAGGCGCTCTCGCTGGCCTATAATTTCGAATGGACGAACGAGCAGTTCCAGCACGGGCTGATGGCGCAGCGCCATTCCTTCAGCCAGGGCACGCGGCTGGAAGCGCAGGGCGTGCCCGAGGGCCCCGAGCTTGAACTGCTGGAAAGCCTGGGCGATCTGGTGCCGCCCGAACTACTGACAGAACCGGTAGTGATGGCGCACAGCTCCTCTTCCCGAAGCTTGCAGGACCGGCGCAACATGCGCCGCGCCAACGCGCTGATGGAAGAGGCCGGCTGGGTGGTTGGCGAAGACGGCCGCCGCCGCAACGCCGAGGGCGAGGCGATGCGCATCCGCCTGCCCTATCCGAATTCGGGGTCATCGACGCTGGAATCGGTCATCGAGACCTTCATCCAGAACCTGGATCGCATGGGCATCGACGCGCGCGCGCAAAAGATCGACCCGGCGCAATATACTGCCCGCTCGCGCGATCGCGACTACGACATGGTTTTCGACCAGTATATCGCCTTTCTCGATGTCGGCACCGGGCTGTTGCAGCGCTTTGGCACCGAGGCGGCGGATGACGTGTTCAACCCCGCCGGGCTACGCAGCGAACTGGTGGATGCAGTGATCAACACCGCGCTGATGGCACCCGGGCCGGAAGAGCGCGACGTGGCGCTGCGCGTGCTCGACCGGGTGCTGCGCTGGGAGCGCTTCATCGTGCCGGTCTGGTACAACCCCAACACCTGGGTGGCCTACTGGAACCAGTATCGCCGCCCCGATCCGCTACCCACCTTTGCCGACGGGGCACTGGATTTCTGGTGGCATGACGAAGACGCGGCGGCGGCGCTGCGCGCTGCCGGCGCGCTGAGATAGGCAGGCCCGATGACCGCCTATCTCCTGCGCCGCCTCTTGCTGGTAATCCCCACGCTGCTGGGCGTGATGATCATCAATTTCACGCTGGTGCAATTCGTCCCCGGCGGCCCCATCGAGCAGATCATCGCGCAGATGGAGGGCGAGGGCGATGTCTTCGGCGGCTTCGCCGGCTCGGGCGACGATGCCGGGCGCGGTGCGGGCAATGGCGACGAGCGCTATATCGGCGCGCGCGGCCTGCCGCCCGAATTCATCGAGCAACTCGAGCGCGAATTCGGCTTCGACAAACCGCCCGTCGAGCGCTTCTTCAACATGCTGTGGAACTACATGCGCTTCGATTTCGGCGAGAGCTACTTTCGCTCGATCTCGGTGCTCGAGTTGATCATCGAGAAGATGCCGGTGTCGATCTCGCTGGGTCTGTGGTCGACGCTGATCGCCTATCTGATCTCGATTCCGCTGGGCATCCGCAAGGCGGTGCGCGACGGCACGCCGTTCGATACCTGGACATCGGGCGTGATCATCGTGGGTTATGCGATTCCGGGCTTTCTCTTCGGCATCCTGCTGCTGGTGCTCTTTGCCGGCGGCTCGTTCTGGCAGATATTCCCCGCGCGCGGGCTGACATCGGAACAGGAAGTGTGGGATCAGCTTTCGCTTGTCGGCAAGGTGCTCGATTACTTCTGGCACATCACCCTGCCGGTAATCGCGCTGACGATTTCCAGCTTCGCCACGCTGACGCTGCTGACCAAGAACAGCTTCCTGGATGAGCTGCGCAAGCAGTATGTGATGACCGCCCGCGCCAAGGGGCTGATGGAGCGGCGCGTGCTTTACGGCCATGTGTTCCGCAACGCCATGCTGATCGTCATCGCCGGCTTTCCCTCGGTGTTCATCGGTGCCTTTTTCGGCGGTTCACTGATCATCGAGACGATCTTCTCGCTCGACGGGCTGGGGCGGCTGTTCTTCGAGGCGGCGGTGGCGCGCGATTATCCGGTGATCTTCGGCACGCTGTTCATGTTCACCCTGTTGGGGCTGCTGGTCGGCATCATCTCGGACATGATGTATGTCTGGATCGATCCGCGCATCGATTTCGAGACGCGCGAGGGCTAGGCGATGAACCTGCAACCTCCCCCGCCCGATACTTCGGCAAGCCCCACGCCCGGCAATGCCGCGCCGGCAGAAACGACGCCGCCGCCGCCGGCCGGCCGCCGGCCCTGGCTGTCGCCGCTCAATCAGCGCCGCTGGCGCAACTTCAAGGCCAACCGCCGCGCCTTCTGGTCGCTGATCATCTTCAGCCTGCTGTATTTCGCCTCGCTCTTTGCCGAGTTCATCGCCAATGACCGGCCGATCCTGATCAGCTATCAGGGCGAGCTGCATTACCCGATCTTCCGCTTCTACCCCGAAACCGCCTTTGGCGGCGAGTTCCGCACCCAGGCCGTCTATCGCGATATCGCGGTGCAATGCCTGATCCGCACCGGCGGCGCCGAATACTGCCTGGACTACCCCGAGGATGCGCTGGCCGAGGCCGAGGAACATGGCACCGTCGAGGGCGAGCCCATCCATGAGGGCTGGATGATCTGGCCGCCACTGCCCTACAGCTACAACACGGTCAACGATATCGGCGGGCCAGCCCCCTCGCCGCCCGATGCACGCCACTGGCTGGGCACCGACGACACCGCGCGCGACGTGACGGCGCGGGTGATCTATGGCTTCAGGCTGTCGGTGACCTTCGCGCTGGTGGTGGTTACCGCAGCCTCGCTGCTGGGCGTCGCCGCCGGCGCGGTGCAGGGCTTCTTCGGCGGGCTGCTGGATCTGTTTTTCCAGCGCCTGATCGAGATCTGGTCATCGATTCCCAACCTCTATGTCATCATCATCGTGGCGGCGATATTGCCGATGAATTTCTGGCTGCTGGCCTTTTTGATGGTGCTGTTTTCATGGACGGCGCTGGTGGGGGTTGTGCGCGCCGAATTCCTGCGCGCGCGCAATTTCGAATATGTCCGCGCCGCACGCGCGCTGGGGGTTTCCAACGCCCGCATCATCTTTCGCCATGTGCTGCCCAATGCCATGGTCGCCACGCTGACGCTTCTGCCCTTCATCGTCACCGGCGCCATTGGCGCGCTGGCGATGCTCGATTTCCTTGGCTTCGGCCTGCCGCGCGCCTCGCCCAGCCTGGGCGAGATGACCCTGCAGGCCACGCGGCATCTGCAGGCGCCCTGGCTGGGCTTCACCGCCTTTTTCACCTTTGCCATCATGCTCAGCCTGATGGTGTTCATCTTCGAGGGCGTGCGCGATGCCTTCGACCCGCGAAAGACCTTCCGATGAGCCTGCTCGCAGTCGAAAACCTGCGCGTCACCTTCACCCAGGACGGGCACAGCGTCGAGGCGGTGCGCGGCATTTCCTTCGCCATCGAGCCGGGCGAGACGGTGGCGCTGGTGGGCGAGTCGGGCTCGGGCAAGTCGGTCTCGGCGTTGGCCGGGGTTGGGCTTTTACCCGATTCGGCCACGGTTGACGGCTCGGTCACCTTCGAGGGCCGGCAGATGGTGGGCGCCGACGAGGACGATCTGCGCAAGATACGTGGCAACGATATCAGCTTCATCTTCCAGGAGCCAATGACCTCGCTTAACCCGCTGCACACCATCGAGAAGCAGGTCACCGAGGCACTGATGCTGCATCAGGGTCTGCGCGGCGAGAAGGCGCGCGCGCGCGTGCTGGAACTGTTGCACAAGGTCGGCATCCGCGAGGCCGAGAGCCGGCTGACAGCCTATCCGCACCAGCTTTCCGGCGGCCAGCGCCAGCGGGTGATGATTGCACTGGCACTGGCTAACGAACCCAAGCTGCTGGTCGCTGACGAGCCCACCACCGCGCTCGATGTCACCATTCAGGCGCAGATCCTGGAACTGCTGGCCGGGCTGAAGCGCGCCGAGGGCATGGCGATGCTCTTCATCACCCATGACCTGAACATCGTGCGCCGTGTCGCCGACAGGGTTTGCGTGATGGAAAAGGGGCTGATCGTCGAACAAGGCCCCACCGACCGCGTGTTCGACGCGCCCGAGCACCCCTATACGCAAAAGCTGCTGGCCGCCGAACCCAGCGGCGCGCCGCTGCCGGTGCCCGAGGGCGCGCAGGAGATATTGCAAACGCAGGATCTGCGGGTGTGGTTTCCCATCCATCGCGGCATCCTGCGGCGCACGGTGGGCCATGTGAAGGCGGTCAACGGCGCCGATATCGCACTCAGGGAGGGCGAGACGCTGGGCATTGTCGGCGAGTCGGGCTCGGGCAAGACGACGCTGGCGCTGGCGGTGATGCGGCTGATCTCGTCGCAGGGGCCGATCACCTATATGGGCCAGAACATCGCCGGCTGGCGCGCGCGCCAGCTGCGCCGCCTGCGCCGCGAGATGCAGATCGTCTTTCAGGATCCTTACGGCAGCCTGAGCCCGCGCATGACCATCGAGGAGATCATCGCCGAAGGGCTGGGGGTGCATGGCGTGCCCACCGGCAAGGCGCCGCGCGCGCTGGTTGCCGAGATCATGGAAGAGGTTGGCCTCGACCCGGCGACTATGCACCGCTACCCGCACGAGTTCTCCGGCGGGCAGCGCCAGCGCATCGCCATCGCCCGCGCCATGATCCTGCGGCCCAGGCTGCTGGTTCTCGACGAGCCCACCTCGGCACTCGACATGACCGTGCAGGTGCAGATCGTCGAGCTGCTGCGCACGCTGCAAGAGCGCCACCGGCTGGCCTATATGTTCATCAGCCACGATCTGCGCGTGGTGCGGGCGATGGCGCATAAGGTGCTGGTTATGAAGGAAGGCGAGATCGTCGAATACGGCCCGGCCGCGCAGCTCTTTGACGCTGCACAAAGCGAATATACCCGCGCGCTCATCGCCGCGGCTTTCGATCTGCGCGCCATCGGTCGCGACGACAGGGCGGAGGCGGCGGAGGGCGGCGCTTGAAGATCCTGCTGGTGCATCAGAACTTTCCCGGCCAGTTCCTGCGGCTTGCGCCGGCGCTGGTGGAAAGGGGGCACGAGGTTTGCGCGCTGACCGATGAACGCAATGAGCGCACCTCGCCGATTCTCACCCATCGCTACCGCAAGCCCGAGCCGCGCCCCGACCCGACCGCCACCCGCTTCGGCACCACCTTCACCGAAATGACCGACCGCGCCCACCGCGCCGCGCGCGCGGCGCTGGTGCTGCGCAATCGCCACGGCTATGTGCCGGATGTGATCTTCGGTCATGGCGGCTGGGGGGAAACGTTGTTTCTGCGCGAGGTCTGGCCCGAGGCGCGGCTTCTGGTCTATGCCGAGATGTATTACTCCCCACGCGGGCTAGATGTCGGCTTCGACCCGGAGTTCGCCACCCAGTCGCCGGAACGGGCCTTCAACGTGATCGCGCGGCAAGGCCATCAGGCGCTGATGATGAGCCAGGCCGATGCCGCGCTTTCGCCCACCGAATTTCAGGCCGACAGCTTTCCCGCCTGTTTTCGCGAGCGTATCTCCATCATCCATGACGGCATCGATACCGACCGGCTGCGCCCCGATCCTTCGGCGCGGGTGATCCTGCCCACCGGCGTGGCGCTGGGCGCGGGCGACGAGGTGCTCAGCTTCGTGGCGCGCAACCTGGAGCCCTATCGCGGGTATCACAGCTTCATGCGCGCCCTGCCCGAGGTCCTGCGCGCGCGCCCGCAGGCTCAGGTGGTCATCGTCGGCAATGACGGTGTCAGCTACGGGCCAAAACCCGCCGGCAGCCGCAGCTGGAAGGAAATCTTTCTCGACGAGGTGCGCGACAGGCTCGATCTGCGCCGCGTGCATTTCACCG
Source organism: Pararhodobacter sp. (assembly GCA_020832665.1). Lineage (GTDB taxonomy): Bacteria > Pseudomonadota > Alphaproteobacteria > Rhodobacterales > Rhodobacteraceae > Pararhodobacter. The sequence goes on from JAFIEG010000049.1 coordinate 16,651, forward strand.
GCCACCTGCCCTATGGCAGCTTCGTGCAGCTGATGCAGGCCACACGCGTGCATTGCTACCTGACGGTGCCCTTCGTGCTGTCCTGGTCGATGCTTGAGGCGATGAGCGCCGGCGCGCTGGTCGTGGGCTCGCGCACCCCCCCGGTGGAAGAGATGATCACCGACGGGGTGAATGGTCGGCTGGTGGATTTTCTCGATACCGGCGAGATCGCCGAGGCGCTGATCGACGCCCTGGCCCGGCCGCAGGACCACTTTGCCATGCGCGAGGCGGGGCGGGCGCATGTCGTCGAGAATTACGATCTGCGCCGCATCTGCCTGCCGCGCCTGATCGATTTCGTCGAGGGGCGGGTGTAAGCCGCAGATGGGGGGGGGGGGGGGGGGGCCCCCCCCCCCCGCCCAGCCCCGCAAAAGGGCTGGGCTCCCCCCGGAGTATTTGTCGGCAAGATGAACGGGGAAGGGGCGGGCGCATCACGCCGAATGAAAGTAGCCAGGGACGTTGGGCGGCCCGGAGAACCACGTGTCGCCCGTCTCGACAGCACGCAAGTCAGACCGCCGAGGAATGGCCCATGCGGTCCATCGCATATGCGTCGAAGGCAGCGGCGATCATTCTTGTCAGCGGCCGTCCCTCGGGCGGAATGGACAGCCCATTGGCATCGTATTGCACGAACTCGCCGAAGCGTTCCGCCACCGGGGCGAAAAGCGCCTCCAGCGTTTCCGGACTGGCGCCGAAATCGCGCCGCAACGCCTCGGCGTTGACCGCGAAATCGCACATCAGGGCCTCGATGATGCGCCCGCGCATCAGATCATCACCGCCAAAGGCGTGGCCGCGCGCGGTGGCGAACTGCCCCGCCTGCACCGATTTCGCCCAGGCCGAGGTGGCCGCGTTCATTTGCGCATAGCCCTGCGGGAAGCGCGAGATCGACGACGCCCCCAGCCCCACCAGCACCGGCGCGGTATCATCGGTATAGCCCTGGAAATTGCGCCTGAGCGTGCCCTGCCGTGCCGCCTGCGCCAGCCCGTCACCCGGGCGGGCGAAATGGTCGATGCCGATCTCGTCATAGCCGTCCCAGACGAACAGCCGGCGCGCGGTCTCGAAAAGCTCCAGCCTTTCCTCGGGGCGCGGCAGCGTGTCGGTGGGAATCATCTGTTGGCGCCGCGCCATCCAGGGCACATGCGCATAGCCGTAAAGCGCCACCCGGTCGGGCGCCAGCGACAGAAGCTTCTGCACCGATGCCGCCAGCCGCGCGCGGCTTTGCTTGGGCAGGCCATAAAGAATATCGGCATTGAGGCTGCGCACGCCGCGCGCGCGGATCGCCTCGACAGCGGCGGCGGTGATTTCGTAGCTCTGGTCGCGCCCGATGATCGCCTGGATCTCGGCGTCGAAATCCTGCACTCCGATCGAGGCGCGGTTCATCCCCGCCTCGGCCAGCGCGTCAAGCCGCGCCGCGTCGATCTCGTTGGGGTCGATCTCGACCGAAAATTCCGCCCCCTCGCCCATCGGCACCACATCGAAGACCGCGCCGGCAAGGCGGCGGATCTCCTCGGCCGGCAAGAGCGTGGGCGTTCCCCCGCCCCAATGCAGCCGCGACAGGCTCACCCCCTCGGGCAGCGCGCGGCGCAAAAGCTCCAGCTCCCTGATCAGCGTCTGCACATAGCTGATCACAGGCGCCTCGCTGCTGGTGCCCTGGGTGCGGCAGGCGCAGAACCAGCACAGCCGCCTGCAGAAGGGAATATGCAGGTAGAGCGAAATCCGGCTGCCCGGTTCTATCGCCCGCAGCCAGGCCTCAAAGGTCTCGGCCCCGAATTCCTTGCTGAACTGCGGGGCCGTCGGATAGCTTGTGTAGCGCGGCACGCGCGCGTCGAACAGCCCCAGTCGGGCGAGTTGCGGTTCCATGTTCATTGCCGTAAAGTTGAGTAGTACGAGTCGATTTGCCTTGATATAGATCAAATACATGCAGAAAACCCAACCCGCGCCGCCGAAGTTTCTGCATGTTCAGTGCAGCGATTGTCCAATTCGCCACAGGGCGGTCTGTGCGCGCTGCGACGACAGCGAATTGCAGCGCCTGGAAGACATCAAGTATTATCGCAGCTTCGAGGCTGGCCAGACCGTGGTGTGGTCAGGCGATCCGATGGATTTCGTCGCCTCGGTGGTCTCGGGCATCGCCACGCTGACCCAGACAATGGAAGACGGCCGCCGCCAGATGGTGGGGCTCTTGCTGCCATCCGATTTCGTCGGCCGGCCCGGGCGCGAGACCGCCGCCTATGACGTGACCGCCACCACCGATCTGGTGATGTGCTGCTTTCGCAAGAAGCCCTTCGAGGACGTGATGATCTCGACGCCGCATGTCGGCCAGCGGCTGTTGGAAATGACGCTCGACGAACTTGACGCCGCGCGCGAATGGATGCTGCTTCTGGGCCGAAAGACCGCACGCGAGAAGATCGCCAGCCTGATCGCCATCATTGCAAGACGCGATGCGTCGCTGAAGTTGATGACCGCCGAGGGGCGGGTTACGGTCGACATGCCGCTGACCCGCGAGGCGATGTCAGAATATCTGGGCCTGACGCTGGAAACCGTCAGCCGCCAGATGTCGGCGCTTCGCCGCGACGGGGTGATCGAGATCCAGAGCAAGCGCCACATCATCATCCCTGATTTCGACCGCCTTGTCGAAGAGGCCGGCGACGATGCCGATGGCGGCTTTCTGGTCTGAGCATCCGCCCCGGCGGGCGGGCTGAAGGCGCCTTGGATGGCGTGGCGGGCGCCTGGCGCGATGCATGTTTGAATTTGATCACATGCGAAGCGCGTCCAACCGGCACGGCAACCGCCTTGCCGGCATTGGCGGCGGCTCAGCCCAGCGTTACCCCCGCCTCGCGCATCGCCGTCATCGCGCGCTCAAGCGAGCCATCAAGATCGATCGCCCGGCAGCCCTCCAGCCGCACCTCGGTGCGAAAGCCCAGCCGCGCGGCATCTATGGCCGACCATGCAACGCAGAAATCGGTGGCCAGACCGGCCAGCACCACCGCCTTGATACCCCGGCTGCGCAGATAGCCCTCCAATCCCGTCGGGGTCTTGCGGTCATTCTCGAAAAACGCCGAATAGCTGTCGATTTCGGCACGAAACCCCTTGCGGATGACAGCATCGGCGCGCACCGTGTCCAGCGCCGGGTGAAAGGCCGCGCCGGCGCTGCCCTGCATGCAATGACGCGGCCACAGCACCTGCTCGCCATAGGGCATCTGGATGGTGGAAAAGGGCGCGCCGCCCTTGTGGTTGTCGGCGAATGAGGCGTGTTCGGGCGGGTGCCAGTCCTGCGTCAGCACGCAGGCGGCGTGGGACTTCATCAGCCGGTTGATCACCGGCACCACGGCATCGCCATCCGCTACCGCCAGCGCGCCGCCAGGGCAGAAATCGTTCTGCACATCGATGACGATCAGCGCGGCACCCTTGTCTTGCTTCTCGCTCATGGTTCCGGCTCCTTTTCGCGGCAGGCTAGGCACCCCCGCCACCGGCGTCAACGCGCCAAGCGGCTTGCACCCGACGGCACGATGCCGGATGTTGCGGCGCAGGAAGCACAGGCAGCACCGGCAGGCAGGCAGACACCGCGCATGGAAGGATGGGACGAGATACGCACCGCCTGGCATGTGGCACGCGCCGGCACCGTCAGCGGCGCGGCCGAGGCGCTGGGCGTGCATCATGCCACTGTCATCCGCCATATCGACGCGCTCGAGGCGCGGCTGGGGCTGAAGCTCTTCCAGCGCCACGGGCGCGGCTACACCCCTACCGAGGCCGGGCAGATGCTGGCCGAGGCCGGCGCCGAGACCGAAGCGCGCCTGAACCGACTTGCGGCGCGGCTGAGCGGCTGGGCCGGCGGCATCGAGGGCGAGTTGGTGGTGACCATCCCGCCCGAACTGGCATCGCTGATCGTGCCGGCGCTGGCGGCGTTGCGCGACGATCATCCGGGGCTGGAGCCCAGCCTGCGCACCAGCCGGCGCGTGCTGAAGCTCGAACAGGGCGAGGCGCATCTGGCCATCCGCGCCGGCGCCCGCCCAGACGAGCCCGACAATATCGTGCAGCCGCTGGGCAAGGCGGCGGCAGCGCTCTACGCCGCGCCCGCCTATCTGGCCCGCCACGGCCAGCCACAGGACGAGGCCGCACTTTCCGAGCATCGCTTCATCGGCGACGAGGGCAGCGACAGCCGCGTGCCTTATCTGCGCTGGATCACCCGGCAGGGCTATCCCGTTGTCCTGCGCAGCCGCGACCCGGCGGCGCAGGAGGCCGCCATCCGCGCCGGCATCGGGCTGGGCTTCATGTTTCCCGCAGGCGCCGGCGAGGGGCTGGTGCAGGTGCTGCCGCCACGCGCCGAATGGACCGTTTCACTGTGGCTGGTCAGCCATGTCGATCTGCATCGCAGCGCCAAGCTGCAGGCGGCGATGGCGGCGCTGAAACGCACGCTGGCCCCGCAGGGCGGGGGCGCGGCGGTGGGCGGCCCCGAGGCAGGGGCGTGATGCCGGCGCCATCCGCCGCCGCGGCGGCACGCACCGAGGCGGTTCGGGGCCATGTCGCAATGCTCGCCTTCTCGGCGCTGGTGGCAGGCTCGTTCAGCCTGGGCGCGCTGATCGCCAATATCATCGACCCGGTATCGGTGACGGCGGTGCGGTTTCTGTGGGCCGCGGGGGTGCTGGCGGCGCTGACCTTCGTGCTCGCCGACCGGCGCGACGACGGCCCACGCGGCTTTCGCGCCGGCGATTTCCACGGCTTCTGGCGCTACGCGCTGCTGGGGACGCTGTTTGCAGGCTATTTCGTGCTCATGTTCGAGGGGCTGAAAACCGCCGATCCGGTTTCGGCGGGGGCGGTGTTCACGCTCACCCCGCTGATGACGGCGGTCTTTGCCTGGTACTGGCTGGGCCAGCGGATGGATGCCTGGCTGGCGGCGGCGCTGGCGATTGGCGCGGCGGGGGCGGTGTGGGTGATCTTCCGCGCCGACTGGCAGGCGCTTGTGGCCTTTCGCATCGGCCGCGGCGAGGCGATCTATTTTGCCGGCTGCATTCTGCATGCCGCCTTCACCCCGCTCTTGCGTCGCCTCAACCGCGGCGAGCCGGCGTTGGTGGTCACCACGCTGGTGATGGCATCGGGCTTCGTGCTGCTGGCGGCAATAGGCTGGCGCGGGCTCATGGCGGTGGACTGGTCGGCGCAGCCGCCACTGGTCTGGGTGACGCTGGCCTATCTGGCGATCTTCGCCAGCGCGCTGACCTTCTTCCTGCTTCAATACGCCGCCCAGCGCCTGCCCTCTTCGAAGGTGATGGCCTATACTTACCTGACCCCGGCCTGGATCATCCTGTGGGAGCTGGGGCTGGGCCACGGCGCGCCGGGCCTGATGCTGGCGCCGGGGATTGCGCTGATCGTGCTGGCACTGGTGATGCTGCTACGCAAGGATTGAAGCCCGATTGGGTTTATCGGTTCGGCGGCCCGCGCGTGGTTTGCGGGCGCTTCCTGTGCCAGCGCAGGGGCGGGCACGCCAGCCAGGGGGGAGCTGCCCCCCGGCGTATTTTCGGGCAAGATGAAGGGGCGGGGCGGCCCCCTCCCTGCCTCACGATGACGGTTTGTTGCCAGCCGGCCCCGCATTGCCGTTAAAGCCGGACAGCAGCTGCGACAGCTCGGTCGGGAAGGGGAAGACGATGGTCGAGTTCTTTTCCTGACCGATCGTGGCCAGTGTATTGAGATAGCGCAGCTGCATCGCCTCGGGGCGCTGGCCAAGGATTTCGGCGGCCTCGAGCAGTTTCGCCGCCGCCTGCTGTTCGCCCTCGGCATTGATGACGCGCGCGCGGCGCTCGCGCTCGGCTTCGGCCTGGCGGGCAATGGCACGGATCATCGATTCGTTGATGTCGACGTGCTTGATCTCGACATTGACGACCTTGATCCCCCAGGCGTCGGTCTGCGCGTCGAGAATCTCCTGGATGTCGCTGTTGAGCCGATCGCGATCGGCCAGCATCTCGTCCAGCTCGTGCTTGCCCAGCACCGAGCGCAGCGTCGTCTGGCTCAGCTCGCTGGTTGCCTGCAGGAAGTTCTCGACCTGGATCGTCGATTTCTCGGGATCGACCACACGCATGTAGATCACCGCATTAACCCGCACCGAGACGTTGTCGCGGCTGATCACGTCCTGGCTGGGCACGTCGAGCACGCGCACGCGCAGATCAACCCGCACCACCTGCTGGATATAGGGGATGATGATGATCAGCCCCGGCCCCTTGACCGATGTGAACCGGCCCAGCGTGAAGACCACGCCGCGCTCATATTCGCGCAGGATCTTGATGGCCGAGGCCAGGAAGGCCAGCAAAAGAACGATCAGCACCACGTAAAAGGCCAGATCGCCGAAAATCGCAAATAGATCCATTATGTTATCCTCACGGGTTGCGCCGGTGTTCACCGCCTCGGGGGCGGGTCGGCGTTCGGTTTCATTCAGGCGTCACTCCGGCGCGGGCACGACCTCCAGCTTCAGCCCCCGCATGGTGCGCACCACCACCTTCCGGCCCGGGGCCAGCGCCGCCGCATCGCTATCGCCGACGGCCTGCCAGCGCTCGCCATGCACGAAGACATGGCCGCGCCCGTCCTGCCAGTCGAGCACCTCGCCCTCCATGCCGATCATCTCTTCCTTGCCGGTGGTGACCTTTCGCCGGTGTGATGTCGCCGCCAGCCGCGCCACCAGCAGCGAGAAGGCCAGGCTGGCCACCCCAAGCGCCCCCAGCGCCGGCCAGGACATCTCGAGCCCCGGCACGTCGGAATCGAACAGAAGCACCGCCCCCAGCACGATCGCCACCGTGCCGCCGATGCCCAGAATGCCGAAGGAGGGCGAGAAGATCTCGGCAATGACCAGCGCCAGCCCCAGCAGGATCAGCGCCAGCCCCGCCCAGCTGAAGGGCAGGATCGACAGCGCGAACATGCCGGTCAGCAGGCTGATGCCGCCAATGGTGCCGGGTATCAGCGTGCCCGGATTGTAAAGCTCGAACAGGATGCCGTAAAAACCCAGCACCATCAGCAGGATCGCCACATTGGGGTTGGTGATCACGGCCAGGAAACGTGTGCGCCAATCCGGCTCGAGCGTGACGACCTGCAGCGTCTCGGTATCGAGTACCAGCTCGGTGCCATCGAGATCGACGCTCATGCCATGCGCGGCGGCGAGCAGATCCTCGGTGCTGCGGGCGACGAAATCGATGACATTCTCGCGCTCGGCGGCCGAGGCGGTAAGCGTGGCCGCCTCGCGCACCGCGCGCTCGGCCCAGTCGGCATTGCGGCCGCGAATCTCTGCCAGCGCCTGGATCCAGGCCACCGCGTCGTTGATTGCCTTGGCCTCGGCGCCGGTGGGCGCGGGGCTGGGCTGCTGGCGCGGCGTCTCTTCGCCGTTCTCGGCGGACTCGTCATCGGCCGTTTCGTTGCCACTGCCGCTGTCTCGGTCGCCGTCGCGCTCCTGCTCGCCGAAGGGCATGCCGCCGCCGCCCATCGCCACCGGGGTGGCGGCGCCGATGGTGGTGCCCGGCGCCATTGCCGCGACATGCGCGGCATAGGCGATATAGGTACCCGCCGAGGCCGCGCGCGCGCCGGTGGGGGCGACATGCACCGCCACCGGCACCGGCGAGGCCAGGATCGCGTTGACGATCTCGCGGGTCGAGGTGACCAGCCCGCCCGGCGTATCCATGCGGATGACGACAAGCCCGGCGTCGCGCTCGGCCGCGTCCTGCATGCCGCGAATCAGGTAATCCGCCGTCGCCGGGCTGACCGCGCCATCGAGCGACAGTACCACCGCCTCGCGGGCGCGCTGGTTCTCGGCCACCGGCTGCGCCGCCAGCATGAGGGCTCCGGCAATGAGCGCCAGCAGGCCGGCGGCAAGCCGGAAGCCTCTTTGATGCGTCTTGCGAGCTGGCATGCGAAGATCCTGACAAGAGCAGCTGTATTCATCATGCCACGTTTCGCACCGGTGTGCGAGCGTGGCTCAGGCGGGCCGGGCCGAAGCTCAAGCAGCCGTGACGACCCTCGCCCGCCGGGGCCGCTCGAGGAGCCATGATCTAGACCATGTTGCTGGCGAGGCAAGGGCGGTCAGCCGCCCTGTTCCTTGACCGATTCCATCGCGACATGGGTCGAGGTCGAGGCAACATGCGGCAGGCTTGAGATGCGCTCGGCCAGCACCTGCCGGTAGCTGTGGATATCCTCGCTGCGCACCTTGAGCAGATAATCGAAGGCACCGGCGATCATGTGGCATTCCTCGACCTCGGGGCAGGCCCGCACCGCCTGGTTGAAGGCTTGCAGCGCAGCCTCGCGCGTGTCTGAAAGGCGCACCTCGACAAAGGCGACATGGCCCTTGCCTAGGCGCCGGTGATCGACCAGCGCGCGGTAGCCGGTGATATAGCCTTCGTTTTCAAGCCGTTTCAGACGCGCCTGGGTTGGTGATTTCGACAGGCTGATGCGCCCGGCCAGCGCGGTAATGCTGATGCGCCCCTCGGCGTGCAGCACGCGCAGGATGGCACGGTCGAAATCGTCCAGGTCGGAACGGGACATTCGAAAAGCCTTTCGGTGAATTTCGGGCGGAATGCCCGGCCATTCAGCATAAACGGGAAGGATTTGTCGAGCAACATTGTTATATTTCGTGCAGTTTTCCCATTGCCCATATCTGCTCAGGAGGGGACCATGAACGCGCTCGACGACCCTGTCCTTCACCCCATCCCCGAAGATGAAGCCGCTTGTGTTGCCGCCCTGATCGATGCGGCGGCGCTCGATGGGGAGGCCCGCGTGCGCATCGCCGCGCGCGCCGCCGATCTGGTGCGCGCCATCCGTTCCAGCGCCCGGCCTGGGCTGATGGAGGTGTTCCTGGCCGAATACGGGCTTTCCACTGAAGAAGGCATCGCGCTGATGTGTCTGGCCGAGGCGCTGTTGCGCGTGCCCGACGCCACAACCGTTGATGCGCTGATCGAGGACAAGATCGCGCCCTCGGACTGGGGCAAGCATCTGGGGCATTCCTCGTCGTCGCTGGTCAACGCCTCGACCTGGGCGCTGATGCTTACCGGGCGCGTGCTCGACGAGGGCGGGCCGGGCGTGGCGCGGCATCTGAAGAGTGCCGTCAAGCGGCTGGGCGAGCCGGTGATCCGCACCGCCGTGGGCCGCGCCATGCGCGAGATGGGCCGCCAGTTCGTGCTGGGCGAGACCATCGAGGCGGCGATGAAGCGCGCCCGCGCAATGGAGGCGCATGGCTATGGCTATTCCTACGACATGCTGGGCGAGGCCGCGCGCACCGAAGCCGATGCGCGGCGTTATTTCGATTCCTACGCGCAAGCGATCTCCGCCATCGGCGCGGCGGCCAGGGGCAATGACATCCGCACCAATCCCGGCATTTCGGTCAAGTTCTCGGCGCTGCATCCGCGCTATGAAGAGGGCCAGGGCGCGCGGGTCATGGAAGAGCTGGTGCCGCGCGTCGTCGAGTTGGCGCGCATGGCCGCAGAGCGGGGCCTGGGTTTCAATGTCGATGCCGAAGAGGCCGACAGGCTGGCGCTGTCACGCGATGTGATCGCGGCGGCGATGACCGACAAGTCGCTGGCGGGCTGGGACGGGTTCGGCATCGTCGTGCAGGCCTATGCCCCGCGCGCGGGTGCCATGATCGACTGGTGGCACGACATCGCCGAAAGCCTGGGCCGGCGCGTGACCCTGCGGCTGGTCAAGGGCGCCTATTGGGACACCGAGATCAAGCTGGCGCAGGTGCTGGGGCTTGATGGTTTTCCCGTTTTCACCAGCAAGGCGGCGTCGGATATCAGCTTCATGTCCAATGCGCGCAAGCTTCTGGGCATGTGCGGGCGCATCTATCCGCAGTTCGCCACCCATAACGCGCATACCGTGGCGGCGGTGCTGGACATGGCGCGCGAGGGCGGCATCGATCCGGCTGATTACGAATTCCAGCGCCTGCACGGCATGGGCGAACGGCTGCACGAGATTGTCAAGGCCGATGCGGGCACGCGCTGCCGCATCTATGCTCCGGTGGGCGCACATCGCGACCTTCTCGCCTATCTGGTGCGCCGGCTGCTGGAGAACGGCGCCAATTCCTCGTTCGTCAACCAGATCGTTGATGAGAACGTCCCGCCCGAGGAGGTGGCCGCCTGCCCCTTCGAGGCATGGGCGGCGCGCAAGCCGCTGCCGGTGCCGCGCGGGCCCGATCTGTTCGCGCCCGAGCGGCGCAATTCGCGCGGCTTCGATCTGAACGCGCGGCCCGACTGGGCGGAAATCGAAGCGGCGCGCGCGCCCTTTGCCGAGACGCGCTTCAGCGCCGGGCCACTACTGGCCGGGCCGGTGGCGGGTGACGAGCGCGTGCCCAGCCGCAACCCCGCGCGCCCCGATGAGGTGGTGGGCGATGTCACCCAGGCCAGCGCCGCTGATATCGAGACCGCGCTGGCCGCCGCTCGGCCATGGGATGCGCCAGCCGCCGAGCGTGCCGCCATCCTCAACCGCGTCGCCGATCTTTACGAGGCCGAGTTCGGCCGGTTCTTTGCCCTGCTGGCGCGCGAGGCGGGCAAGAACCCGCTCGATTGCGTGGGCGAGTTGCGCGAGGCGGTGGATTTCCTGCGCTATTACGCCACGCGCATCACGCCTGAAATGCGCCCGCGCGGGCGCATTGCCTGCATCTCGCCCTGGAACTTCCCGCTGGCCATCTTCACCGGCCAGATCGCAGGCGCGCTGGCCGCCGGCAACGCGGTGCTGGCCAAACCCGCCGAGCAGACACCGCTGATTGCCGCCGCCGGGGTGGAGCTGATGCACAAGGCCGGCGTGCCGGCGCATGCGCTGCAGCTTCTACCCGGCGAGGGCGGCACGGTAGGCGCCGCGCTGACCTCGGATCCGCGCATCGACGGGGTAGTGTTCACCGGCTCAACCGAAACCGCGCAGATCATTCGCCGCGCGATGGCCGAAAACCTGGCCCCCGGCGCGCCGCTGGTGGCCGAAACCGGCGGGCTGAACGCGATGGTGGTCGATTCCACCGCCCTGCCCGAGCAGGCGGTGCGAGACATCCTCGCCTCGGCCTTCCAATCGGCGGGGCAGCGCTGTTCGGCGCTCAGATGCCTCTATGTGCAGGAAGATGTCGCCAAGGGGTTCGAGGAAATGCTTTTCGGCGCCATGCAGACGCAAAAGCTGGGCGACCCGTGGGAGCGCGACACCGATATCGGCCCGGTAATCGATGCCGACGCGGCGGAAGATATTCGTGCGCATGTCGAGGCCGCGCGCGCCGAGGGCCGGGTGCTGGCCGAGCTGGAGGTTCCCGAGGACGGGCATTTCGTGGCGCCGGTGGCGATCCGCGTTTCCGGCATCGAGGAGATCGAGCGCGAAATCTTCGGCCCGGTGCTGCATGTGGCGCGCTACCGCGCCGCCGATCTGCCGCGCGTCATCGAGGCGGTGAATGCGCGCGGCTTCGGGCTCACCTTCGGGCTGCATACGCGCATCGATTCGCGCGTGCAGGAGATGGTCGAGGCCGTGCATGCCGGTAATATCTATGTCAACCGGAACCAGATAGGCGCGGTTGTGGGCAGCCAGCCTTTTGGCGGCGAGGGGCTTTCGGGCACCGGGCCAAAGGCGGGCGGGCCGCATTACGTTGCCCGCCTTGCCGCGCCGCAGCCCGCGCCCGAAATCCCCCCGCCGGGCGATGTCGGCGCCGCCGATCTGCACACGCTTGCCCGGCGCCTGGCCGAGGCCACCGATGCGCGGATAATCGCCACGCATGACCTGCCCGGCCCCACCGGCGAATCGAACCGAATGAGCCTGAGCGCGCGCGCGCCATTGCTTTGCCTTGGCCCCGGCACGCAGGCCGAGGCCGCGCAGGTGGCGGCGGTCGAGGCGCTGGGCGGGCGCGCCGTGGCCGCTTGCGGCAGCGTGCCCGACGACTGGATGGCGCGGGAAGGCGGCTTTTCCGGCGTGCTGTGGTGGGGTGACGGGGAAACCGCGCGCCGGATCAACCGGGCGCTGGCCAACCGCGAAGGGCCGATCCTGCCGCTGATCACCGGTCTGCCCGATGCCGCGCATGTGCTCAACGAACGCGCGCTGTGCATCGACACCACCGCCTCGGGCGGCAATGCAAGGCTGCTGGCGGCGGTGTCGGAATAGGCGGCGCGGGGAGGCGCTGCCCCCCATCGCCTGCGGCGATTCCCCCCGGCGTATTTTTGGGGCAAGATGAAAAAGAAGGGGGCGCGCCGCCATCGTGCCGGCGGGCCTTGCCTTGCGGCTTGATTCGAACGCTGCCTGCCCTCGCGAGACAGCGGATTGCGAGGGCAGGCAGATTACGCAGCCCGCGCCCGCAAGGGAATCAACCCAGCAGCCGCCGCGCGATCACCTGCGCCTGGATCTCGCCGGCGCCCTCGAAGATGTTGAGGATGCGCGCATCGCACAGCACGCGGCTGATCTGATATTCAAGCGCAAAGCCGTTGCCGCCATGGATTTGCAGCGCGTTGTCGGCGGCCGCCCAGGCCACACGCGCGGCCAGCAGCTTGGCCATGCCCGCCTCGAGGTCGCAGCGGCGGTCGTGGTCTTTCTGCCAGGCCGAGAAATAGGTGAGCTGGCGCGCGATCATGATCTCCACCGCCATCATCGCCAGCTTGTCGGCCACGCGCGGGAACTCGATCAGCGCGCGCCCGAACTGCTTGCGGTCCTCGGCGTATTGCAGGCCCAGCTCGAGCGCGTTCTGCGCCACGCCGATGGCGCGCGCGGCGGTCTGGATGCGCGCGCTCTCGAAGGTCTGCATGAGCTGCTTGAAACCCTGCCCCGTCTGCCCGCCGAGCAGGTTCTCGCCCTTCACCCGAAAGCCGTCGAAGCCCAGCTCGTATTCCTTCATGCCGCGATAGCCCAGCACCTCGATCTCGCCGCCGGTGATACCGGCATCAGGGAAGGGCTCGGCATCGGTGCCCGGCGTCTTTTCGGCCAGAAACATGCTCAGCCCCCGGTAATCACTCGTCTCGGGGTCGGTGCGCGCCAGCATCGTCATCACATGGGTGCGCGCGGCATGGGTGATCCAGGTCTTGTTGCCGGTAACCAGCCAGTCGCCGTTTTCATCCTTCACCGCGCGGGTGCGCAGGCTGCCCAAATCAGAGCCGGTATTGGGCTCGGTGAACACCGCCGTCGGCAATATCTCGGCCGAGGCGATTTTCGGCAGCCATTGCGCCTTTTGCTCATCGGTGCCGCCGCACAGGATCAGCTCGGCGGCGATTTCCGAGCGCGTGCCAAGGCTGCCGACGCCGATATAGCCGCGCGAAAGCTCTTCCGACACCACCACCATCGAGGCTTTCGACAGCCCCAGCCCGCCGAATTCCTCGGGGATGGTCAGGCCGAAGACACCCAGCTCGGCAAGCTTTTCAATGATCTCCATCGGGATCAGCTCGTCGCACAAATGCCAGCCATGGGCATGCGGCGCCACCTCCTCGTCGGCGAAGCGGCGGAACTGCTCGCGGATCATCTCCAGCTCGTCATCGAGCCCGGTGGCGCCAAAGCTGGCGCGCCCGGCATTGTCGCGCATCAGCGCAACCAGCCTTGCGCGCGCGGCGGGGCTGTTGCCGTTCATCAGCGTGGCTATGGGGTCTTCGTCAAAAGCGGCCAGATCGGCTGGCGCCAGCCCCATATCGGCCGGGCGCAGGATCTCGCTCTGGCTCATGGGAATGCCGCCCCGAATCTGCGCCAGATATTCGGCGAAACCGATCTGCAGGATCAGCGCCTCCATCTCGCTGAACCGGCCTTCGGCTTCCAGCCGCGCCGCCCAGCCCTGCAACTGGCGCAGGGCCTCCACGCAGGTGGCCAGCCAGGCCAGCCCATGCGCGGCGCGCTGGTTGGCATCGATCAGCGCCCCCTGCACGCGCCCATCCGGCGCAACGCTCGCGCGCAGAATTTCACCGGCGCGCTCGACAAGCGCGGCAAGCGGCGCAAGCGATGCCTCGGTGTGCCCGGTCAGCCCATCGATCAGGGGCGCGTGCGGCGGGTCGGTGCGGGGCGTGTCCTGGCCATCATGCGGCATCGGTGGCTCCTTTGTCAGCGTCAGCGGGTGAGATAGTGCCTTCGCACCTGCAGCGCAATATTAATTCGCGCAGGGCACCGCAAGGGCACGAAAGTGTCGCCGGCACCAATGAGCCCGTTTCCCTCGTGCATGGCCGGTCATTAACTTGTATAGCGCCCGGGCACGGAGAGGACAGAGATGGATATTCTTTTCGGCGGCCTGCCCTTCTGGAGCTTCGCGCTGGCCTGCGCGATCACGCTGTTTGCCGGTTTCGTCAAGGGTGCGGTGGGCTTTGCCATGCCGCTGATCATGATCGCGGCGTTTTCATCCTTCATGTCGCCCGAACTGGCGCTGGCGGCACTGATTCTGCCGGTGCTGACCACCAATTTCCACCAGTCACTGCGTTCTGGCTGGCGCCCGGCGCTGGGCTCGGTGCACCGTTACTGGCGGCTGATCGCCATGACCGCGCTCGGCATCGTGATCTCGGCGCCCTTCGTGGTGATCCTGCCACAGCAATTGCTGTTCGCGCTCCTGGGGGTGCCGGTGATGCTGTTCGCACTGGTGCAGTTGACCGGCTGGGCGCCGGTGATTCCGCCGCGCCACCGCAACGGCTGGGAATACGGGCTGGGCACGGTGGGCGGGCTTTATGGCGGCATCTCGGGCATCTGGGGGCCGCCGGCGATTGTCTATCTGCTGGCGGTGGGTGCCCAGAAGGCCGAGATGGTACGCGTGCTGGGCGTGGTGTTCGTGATCGGCGCGGTGGTCCTGGCCGGGGCGCATCTGGCCTCGGGCGTGCTGAATGCCGTGACGCTACCCCTGTCGGCGGCGCTAGTGGTTCCAGCGACGATTGGCATGTGGCTGGGTTTCCGGCTGCAAGACCGGCTGGATGCCGTGCGCTTTCGCCGCTGGACACTGTTTGTGCTGATCGTGGTGGCCGCCAATCTGCTGCGCCGCGCCATCATGGGATGACAGGGCGCTCCCGCGCCTTGTCGCGCCGCCATGCGGCCGCGCTTCGCGGCTTGGGCCCGGGGGGGGGGGGGGGGGGGGGGGGGGGGGGGGGGGCGCGGGGCGGGGGGGGGGGGGGGGGGGGGGGGGGGGGGGGGGGGGGGGGGGGGGG